>NZ_CP047029.1:3649241-3978861 GCF_009796805.1 Algibacter sp. L1A34
TATTTTTAAATCAGTAACTGTGGCTGTGTCTTCGCAGTTTTCAACGGTTATAACAATGTCTTTTTCATCGAATTCACCTTCTACCAAATAGATGCCACAAGGTTTATGTCTAGGATCGCTATCCGAAAAATTAATATCGCCTTTTTTTAAAATTCGTCTTATTTCTGTAGAATCAATGATGTTATGCGAAATATATTCAAAGATTACATCATTATAAATTATTTTCTTAGAATTAATGTTTTTTAAAACTCTAGCATCTGGACCATAACTACAAGATGCTTTTTTTCCGTTTAAAAAGAATGCTAAAATTATTAGCCCGATAGAAAATCCGCCGAGGTAATAGCCAATACGCTGAATAAGTTTCATTTAAAATAATTTGATAATAATTTACAGTAAGATTGTTAAAATATAAGTAAATTAATATCACTATATTCTAATCCAAACCATTCTCCCACAGATTTACTTGTTAAAATCCCGTGGTAAAAATACAACCCATTTTTTAAACCACGATCAAAACGTAACGAATTTTCTAAACCTCCATCTTCTCCGATTTTTAGTAAATACGGTGTAAAAATATTACTAATAGAAACAGATGCTGTTCTAGAATATCGTGCGGGAATATTGGGCACGCAATAGTGTACTACATTATGTTTTACAAAGGTAGGGTGCTTATGCGATGTAACTTCACTAGTTTCGAAACAGCCACCCATATCAATACTTACATCAATAATAATGGCTCCTTTTTTCATGTGTTGCACCATAGATTCTGATACAACAATTGGGGCTCTATTTGCACCTCGAACGGCACCAATAACAACATCACAGCGTTTTAAAGCTTTTGCTAAGTTTTTTGGTTGAATAGTTGATGTATATATAGGGCGCCCTAAATGCGTTTGAATACGTCGTAATTTTGTTAAAGAATTATCGAATACTTTTACGTTTGCACCTAAACCAATAGCACTTCTACTAGCAAATTCGCCCACAGTTCCAGCACCTAAAATAACCACTTCTAAAGGCGGAACACCACTAATGTTACCAAACATAAGTCCGTTACCAGTGTTGGCATCTGATAATAATTCCGCTGCAATAAGTACAGAAGCTGTTCCTGCAATTTCACTTAAAGATTTTACAGCAGGATATGCGTTATCGGAATCTCTAATAAACTCAAATGCTAATGCCGTAATGCGCTTAGTGGCTAATGTTTCAAAATATTTTTTATGCTGTGTTTTTAATTGCAACGCAGAAATTATAATAGTATGTGGGTTTATTAGCTTTATTTGTTCCAAACTTGGCGGCTCCACTTTTAAAATCATGGGACAAGCAAAAACTTTTTCGGCATCTTTGGTAATTTCAGCACCAGCTTCACTGTAATCTTTATCACTAAAGTTTGCGCCTTCGCCAGCACCAGATTCTAATAAAACGCGATGGCCATTGCACACCAATGCATAAACAGCATCTGGCGTTAAGCAAACTCGTTTTTCTTTGTATGCCGTTTCTTTCGGGATACCAATAAATAATTCTCCTTTTTTCTTAAATATTTCAAGCGTCTCTTCTTGAGGTAAAAGTTGCTGTTTTGTAAAAGGTGAAAGTGGTTTGTTCATATTTTTATAAAAAAAAACAAATTACAAATAAATTTTGTAATTCAATTCATCAAAATATAGAATTAAAACGAAGAAATATAAACCTTCGTAGAGATGTAAGAATTTTGACTAATTTAGGTAAGGGCATGCCGCAAAATGTATTCGTTTTTTTATTTTAAGTTTGCATTAAGTTTACATGTATGATGCGAAAAATTGTTGTTTTATTTATTTATTTATTTTCAATCGTAGGGCTTTCTCAAGGTCTGGAAATAAAAGGTAAAGTTGTTGATACGGAAAATAAACCAGTTGCTTTTGCTAACATAGTTGTTTCTGATGGGACAAATACTTCAGGTTATAAAGGTACCATTTCTAATGAAACTGGTGATTTTGAAATTGGTAATTTAAAAACCAATAAATATACCCTGAATGTTAGTTTTTTAGGATACAAAACTCAAGCTGTTGAAGTTCAGCTTGATAAAAGTGTTTCTCTTGATGATATTATTTTAGAAGATGAACAACAAGAACTAGATGGTGTGCTTATTGTTGTTAAAAAACCAACAGTAAAACGTATGGTGGATCGCTTAGTTTTTAATGTTGAAAATTCCACATTATCTAATAATAACATGCTAGATGTTTTGAAACATACGCCTGGAGTTATGGTAAATAATGATGGTATTTCTGTAAAGCACGCTAGCCCTACCATTTATATTAACGATAGAAAAGTGCATTTATCTACTACAGAGGTTATACAGCTTTTAGAGAGTATGCCTGCCAATAACATTAAAGCTATTGAAGTAATTACTTCGCCACCAGCTAAATACGAGGCAGAAGGAGGAGCTGTACTTAATTTTGTGACAAGTAAAAATCTAGTTTCCGGATATAACGGTAGCGTTTTTGGTAATTTTAAACAAGGATTTGAATTTCCAAAATATTCTGTTGGAACAAGTCATTTTTTTAAAGGAGAAAAAATAGACGCTTACATTAACTATAATGTAAGTCCGCGAAAAGATTTTAGAAACACCGACGAGTTTATTAACTTTATAGATAATGAAGAAACGACTTCTAGTTGGGAAACGGACTATAATAGAACTCGAAAATCAGCAAATCAAAATATAAATAGTAATATAGATTATACTATTGACGATAAAAACACCTTGAGTTTTTCTGCAAACTTAATGTTTCTACCTAAATCGGGAACTGAAACAGATATTAATTCTTTAACTGAAGTATATGGAGCAACAGGCGTGCTAGATTCTACGTTTAATACCATTAACGCTGCTGTAGATAAAACAACCAATGCTGCGTTTACATTAGATTATGTTCATAAATTAAATCAAGAGGGCGAGCAATTATCATTTAGTGCACATCATACTAATTTTAGCTTCGATAGCGATCAAGATGTTAATACAGAATATTTATTTCCTGATCAATCTTTAATTAGAAATAACGAATTCGAATCACTTTCTAGCCAAGATATTAAGCTTTATACAGGGCAGGTAGATTATGAGTTACCTATTAGTGAAACAGCTTTTTTAGAAGCAGGAGGGAAGGCTTCATTTATTAATTCTGAGAGTGTTATAAATCGATTTTTTATTGATAACGGAAGTAGAGAAGAGGATTTAGAAAATTCTGATACCTTTTTATATGATGAAACTAACCTGGCACTATATGGTAGCTATAGTAAAGATTGGGAACATTGGAGTTTAAAAGCAGGACTAAGAACAGAATACACAAATATTGAAGGGAATTCATTATCGACTAATCAAATTAATAACTCGGATTACATCAAGTTTTTTCCAACATTTCATATTTTGAATGTTTTAAATGAAAACAACGAAATTTATTTCACCTACAACAAACGCATCTATAGACCAAGATATAGCCAATTAAACCCCTTTAAGTTCTTTTTAAGTGATAACTCATACAATACCGGAGATCCTAATTTGAAACCGCAAATTGACGATAATTTTATTTTAGGTTATACTTTTAATTCAAAATATACTTTCGAGCTTTATTATAGAAACGAGAATGATCCTTCAATACAAATTACATTTCAAGACAATGATTCTAAATTGTTAAAAAATGTTGATACCAATATAGATAGAAGTATATCATATGGATTAGATTTTACAACGTTTACGTCTGTAGTTTCTAACTGGGATCTTTATGTGTATTCTTCTTTATTTTATTATGAAAACAGATTTGCTGCCTTAGAAAGTAATAACCAATTGTATACTACCGATAAATGGTCCGTGTATTTACAAATGGTAAATTATTTTTCTTTTTTAAAGGATAAAACATTAACTGCTGATGTGTCTCTAATTTATATTTCACCATTAGTAGATGGGCCTAGTGAGATTAGTAATAGAACTGGACTAGATATTAGTGTTCGTAAAACATTTTGGAATAGTAGAGCGTCTTTAACTATGGGTATTACCGATATTTTTAACACTCAAAACTTTACGCAAACAACTAAGTATTTAAATCAAGATATTTTATTAAATTCCAGAATGGAAAACAGAATGTTTACGCTTGGTTTTAATTATAAGTTTGGTAATTTCAGGTTAAAAACAAATAAGAAAGATATAGAATCTATAGAGCGAGATAGGTTATAGTAATAAAATACTTTAGTGTTATTAAAAACAAGAATTCTAGAGAGCGTTTTTAAGCTATAAATGTTAATTCTAATTTTTAAATGGTTTTAAATCAATTATTTTTAACTCTAATTTCTTAGTTTTTATAGGCTTCTTTTGCTTGATACAAAATCAAGCATAAAATGAAAGTTTTGACCATTGGAAGTGTTTAAAAGAATAAATCCGCAACTCTTAAAATGGAGTTGCGGATTTCTTTTTTAATTAGTAGTATATCTTATGCTAAAGATAATATTTGATTACATTTTTAAGTAAACACTCTCATGTTTACGCTATATTCATCTTCGTACTCTAAAATAATTCATTAAAATTAGTTTAACGCATAATTTTAAAATCGATTGAAATGATCATATAAGAGAGATATAATTAATAGATTGGTTAGTTACTACTAGAAATATTCTTTTATTTTATCCCAAAAGGTTTTTGGAGAGACTTTAAATTCATCTTCTAAATCTTGTAGGGATTTGTTTGCATTGTTAACCTTATTAAATATTTGTGCTCTTATTAAATAGATAGATGGTATAATTATAACCATAATAGGAATCAAATAAACGAGTTGATTTGAATCCACATACATTAAATCATCATTTATTGTTGTGAAAATTTGATATATGTACATTGAGATGGGTACCAATAATGTATGATACCACCAATGACGGCAGGTAAAAAACCAAATAAACAGTAAAAAAAGGGGCATTGCTTTTCCCATTAAGGTCCAAGCTACAGTAAGTATACTTCCGTAATATTTACTGTCATATCTAAACAAAAAAGTATCCCAAGTTGGTGTATCTGGGACACTTTCATATAGGTAAAACAAATAAGGAGTTGCAGCTATTAATGTGGCTACAACAGTTCCTATTATCAAACTCTTTCTATCCGTGCGTTGGAACTCTGATTGCACTTCTTTGAATTTTTGCAGTTTGTTGCTCATCTTGATTAATTGTGTTAGCTGCATAAGCTGTAAACAACATTCCTCCGAAAATCGCGATTGCGATTAAGTAATTTTTTGCTTTCATTCTATAGGGGTTTTAAAATTATATTTCAAAACTAAAGAAAGAGTAAGTTTCAAAACCCGTTAAAATGTTAAAATTATGTTAAAAACATTGTTTTTTAAATATTCCGATGTGGGTTTCCCGTAAAACAATATTTTTTTGGAACTTTTTAGTTGTTATAGCTTGTAATAGCTAGTTTTGTTAGGGTTGATAATTTTAATCTGCTATTAATTGCCTCATGTTTTCTGACTGAATAGATAACTTTATAATACATTCATTACCCGATAAAATTGGTTCTATAACATCAGGCCATTCAATTATTATCCAATTATCAGAATCTAAATAATCTTCTATTCCAAAATTATAAGCTTCTTCTAGATCGTTAATTCTATATAAATCGAAATGAAAAATTTTTTCATCTTTCAATTCATATTCATTTACAATAGAAAAAGTAGGACTGCTCACATCGTCTTTACTACCTAAACCTTTCACTATGGCTTTTATTAGTGTTGTTTTACCAACACCCATATCGCCGTAAAATAATAGGGTTCTTGATGTTGCTTGCAAAATAAGTTTGTTTGCAACTTGTTCAACCTCGTCTATTGTATAAGTTATATTCAATTTGAAAAATTTAACATAACAATATTAAGGAATTTAATTTAAAAACACCAAGAAATGTATCAAAGTAATTAGTGTTTGTCGCTGTTGGCACATTATTTCAAATTAAATAGCACAAAAGTAATTATCATTTTTATCAACGAGACTCGACCTTGCAGATAAGAGTTTCTGAAATGTCTTACAACATAATTTCACCCCTTTTTTTATGAAAAATAATTAATTTTCACAAAAAAAGTTGGAACTACCGATTTTAATATATTATAGATTGATTTTTTCGAGTATTTAACAATAAAAAAGCATTGCCTTACAGGATAAAGTTCTACGGTTTCACATTATGAATTTAAGCTAGTTTTTAATTGCTAATGGTTTCCTGCAAGCGTTTTGCTTAGTTTAATAAAATAATTGCTTGAACTATGTTTAAACTAAATATTTATAGAAAGAAGTAAATACTCAATGGTATTATTCTAAAAAATATTTATTTGATAAACAAATAAAAAAAGTGTTCGAGATGAAAAACATCTGGAACACTTTTTAATAACAAAATAGATTGTTTAATTACAAAAATAGGCAATTAAACAATCTATAGTCAAACTTTACTATCCGTGCGTTGGTACTCTAATTGCACTTCTTTGAATTTTTGCAGTTTGTTGCTCATCTTGATTAATTGTGTTAGCTGCATAAGCTGTAAACAACATTCCTCCGAAAATCGCGATTGCGATTAAATAATTTTTTGTTTTCATTCTATAGGGATTTAATAATTAATTATATTCCAAATCTAAAGAAAGAGAGAGTTGTAAGATGTGCTTAAATGTTAAAATTATGTTAAAAACATTGTTTTTTGAAAATTCTGATGTGGGTTTCCCGTAAAACAATATTTTTTTGATTTCGATAAGTTGTTAATCGCTTGTTTTTACTCGGAGTTTCAATTTTAATGGATTATCAATTGTTGCTTATTTTCTAAAAAAACGGATGTTTTTAATGCATTATTTAATAATGAAACTAGTTAAGTGCTAGTAAAACAATGAGTTGTAATGAAAATGAGACTTTATTTATTCGTTATTGTATAAGTAAAAAAATGATTCACCATCTTCATATAATAAATTAGTCTATAAAGTTAATCCCAACTTGAAAAATAAAAACACTAAAAAAGTCATTAGCTTAATTAGTGCTTTTATTAATTTATTTTTTTGGATTAAATACAACAAAAGGAATTATCATTTCTTCTAAAGATACTCCACCATGTTGATATGTGTTTCTAAAATAACTGACATAGTGATTGTAATTGTTTGGATAAGCAAAGAACATATCGTTTTTTGCAAAAATGAAAGAACTACTCATGTTAATAGATGGCAAGTGAATTTCTTTAGGGTCTTTAGCTACAAAAACATCTTTGCTTTCATAGGTTAAACTTCTACCTGTTTTATAACGAAGATTTAAACTTGTATCTCTATCTCCAATTACTTTCGATGGATTTTTTACATTAATAGTACCGTGATCGGTAGTTAAAATAAGTTTAAATCCAAGATGTTGCGCTTGCTGAATCATCTCTAATAGCGGTGAGTTTTTAAACCAACTATGTGTTAAAGAGCGGTAAGCTTTGTCATTAGAAGCTAATTCTTTTACAACTTCCATTTCTGTTTTAGAGTGAGAAAGCATATCAACAAAGTTGTAAACAACAACCGTTAAATCGTTCTTTTTTAAGCTTTTAAAATTGTCAACTAATTTCTTTCCAGCTTTTAAGTTCGTGATTTTGTAGTATTCGTGTTCTAAATTACTTAGACCTAAACGTTTTAATTGTGCTTCTAAAAATTCAGCTTCAAATAGATTTTTACCACCTTCTTCAGTATCATTTTTCCAGTATTGTGGAAAAAGTTTTTCCATAGCACTTGGCATTAAACCAGAAAAAATGGCGTTACGAGCATATTGTGTAGCTGTAGGAAGTATGCTGAAAAAGGCCTCTTCGGTTTCTTTTTTATAGTAATTATTTATTATTGGTTCAAACACTTTCCATTGGTCGTAACGTAAATTATCAATAACAACTAATAGTGTTGGTTGTTCTTTGCTAATCTCAGGTGCAATTTTTTCTTTAAAAAGGGTATGCGACATAATTGGCGCATCGGTATTTGGCTCAAACCAATCGGCATAATTTTTATCTATAAACTTTGCGAACTGCGAATTAGCTTCCGTTTTTTGAGATTCTAAAATTTCGAACATGCCAACATCTTCAATATCTTCTAGTTGAATTTCCCAATAAATTAGTTTTTGATATAGGCTAACCCATTCCTCAAAACTATTAACCATAGATAAATCCATAGCTATTTTTCTGAATTCTTGCTGATAATTGGATGTCGTTTTCTCGGAAACTAGACGCGAATGATCCAAATTCTTTTTTAAACTTAAAAGGATTTGGTTTGGGTTTACAGGCTTTATAAGGTAATCGGCTATTTTATTACCAATAGCTTCTTCCATTATATATTCCTCCTCACTTTTAGTAATCATTACCACCGGCAGGTTGTCTGTTTTCTCTTTAATTTCATGTAAAGTCTCCAAACCAGTAAGTCCGGGCATGTTTTCGTCTAAAAAAACAATATCAAAATTTTCTTCATCTAAAATATCAATAGCTTCAGAGCCACTATTACATTTGGTAACTTGGTAATTTTTCTTCTCAAGAAATAAAATATGTGGTTTCAATAAATCAATTTCATCGTCTACCCAAAGTATTTTTATTTTATTCATTTGTATGTTTTTTGTAATGATTTATAAAGTCTAAAATAATTGCTTATTTATGAAAATCACGATGACTAAATTGTTAGTTATGCTCATTTCATATAGCTATATTTGTAAATAATAATTGTAAAAACTTAAAGTTTGAACAAACTAAAGATATTAAACGACCCAATTTACGGATTTATTACTATTCCAAATTCGCTGATATTCGATTTAATTCAACATAAATACTTTCAACGCTTACGTAGAATTACACAAATGGGTTTATCCTATATGGTATATCCGGGAGCACATCACACTCGATTTCATCATGCCATAGGTTGTGTACATTTAATGCAACAAGCTGTCAATGTATTACGTTTTAAAGGAGTTAGCATTTCTGAAGAAGAAGAAACAGCCTTATATGTTGCTATTTTATTACATGATATTGGGCATGGTCCATTCTCTCATGCTATGGAGCATAGCATTGTAAATAATATATCGCACGAGCAAATTTCACTCCTTTTTATGGAGCGTTTAAACGAAGAATTTAACGGAAGTTTAACGCTTGCCATTGAAATATTTAAGGGTAATTATCACCGTGAATTTATGTGCCAGCTTATTTCTGGTCAATTTGATATGGATCGGGCCGATTATTTAAAGCGTGATAGTTTTTACACAGGTGTAGCAGAAGGTAATATAAATAGTGAGCGCTTAATTACCATGCTAAATGCTGTTGATGATAAATTAGTAGTTGAAGAAAAAGGGATTTATAGCGTAGAGAAATTTATAATTGCGCGCCGTTTAATGTATTGGCAGGTGTATTTGCATAAAACAGGCATCGTGGCCGAGCAACTTTTAATACGTGTTTTGAAGCGAGCAAAGGAATTAGCTTTAAAAGGGGTGAAGCTAGAAGCTAGTAAACCGCTTCAGTATTTTTTAAATAATATAGTTTCAATTGATGATTTTAATGATGAAATATTAGATCTATTTTCTCAATTGGATGATTACGATGTAATTTCGGCCATGAAAGCTTGGCAATATCATGACGATTTTGTTTTAAGTAACATATGCGAAATGATTATTAATCGTAATCTATTAAAAATTAAACTGAAGAATAAGCCTATTGGAAAGCAAAACTTAGAAAAACAGATAAAAATCTTTATTTCTGCTCATAAAATAAGCAGGGAAGAAGCCGAATATTTTGTGTTTACCGGAAGCATTTCTAACCAAG
Source organism: Algibacter sp. L1A34 (assembly GCF_009796805.1). NCBI lineage: Bacteria > Pseudomonadati > Bacteroidota > Flavobacteriia > Flavobacteriales > Flavobacteriaceae > Algibacter > Algibacter sp. L1A34. The sequence continues at coordinate 3,659,023 of NZ_CP047029.1, forward strand.
CATATCAATTAAAACATCAGGGAATTAATATATTACACAAGTCTGGTAAAATTGAAGATATAGTAAAAGCATCCGATCAACTTAATTTAAAAGCACTGTCGAAACCTGTCACCAAATATTATATATGTTACCCTAAGGTTAAAGTTTAGCACATTTTTCCTATTTTTGCCAAAATCAAACAAAAAACAATAAATTTTTAGTGTGAAGTTTACTGCACAACAAATAGCTGGTATTTTAGAAGGAGAAGTTATAGGTAACCCTGAAACTGAAGTATTCAAGCTATCCAAAATAGAAGAAGGGTTTGAAGGTTCGTTAACCTTTTTAGCCAATCCCAAATACACCTCATTTATATATAAAACCGAAGCGTCTATTACAATTGTAAATAAAACGTTTAAACCGGAAAACGAGTTAAAAACCACTTTAATTAAGGTAGATGATGCTTATATGGCATTCTCGAAAATACTTGAATACTATAATTCGGTAAAACTTAATAAAGTAGGCGTAGAGCAACCGTCATTCATATCAGAATCAGCTAAATACGGCGAAAATGTTTATATTGGCGCTTTCAGTTATATTGGTGATAATGTTGTACTTGGCGATAACGTAAAAATATTTCCGAACAGTTATATTGGTGATAATGCTGTATTGGGAGATAATACCATTATCTTTTCTGGAGCTAAACTTTATTCTGAAACCATTGTTGGAAAAAGTTGCGTTATTAATTCGGGTGCCATCATTGGTGCCGACGGATTTGGATTTGCGCCAAATGAAGATGGAGGTTATACTAAAGTGCCACAAATAGGAAATGTAATTCTTGAAGATTATGTAGATGTTGGTGCTTGCACTACTATAGATAGAGCAACTTTAGGTTCAACAATTGTGCGTGAAGGTGTTAAATTGGATAATCAAATCCAAATTGCGCATAATGTAGAAATTGGAAAAAATACAGTAATTGCAGCGCAAACTGGTATTGCTGGCTCAACACATATTGGTGAACATTGCCAAATTGGTGGTCAAGTTGGTATTGCAGGGCATATTACCATTGGAAACAATGTGAAAATACAAGCACAGTCTGGTATTGCTAGACATGTAAAAGATAATGAAATACTCCAAGGTTCACCAGCTTTGGCAATTAGCGATTATAATAAGTCGTATGTTCATTTTAAAAATCTGCCTAAGATTGTTAAAAATATAAATGATTTAGAAAAAATAAATGGGAATAGTTAACACTGAGATTAGACAAAAAACCATTCTTAAAGAAGTTACTCTAACAGGAGTTGGTTTGCACACAGGTAAAAATGTAACTTTAACATTTAAGCCTGCGCCAGCAAATTCTGGTTTACGTTTTAAACGCGTAGATTTAGAAGGGGCACCTATTATAGAAGCAGATGCCAATTATGTAACAAGCACACAGCGTGGTACATGTTTAGAGAAGAATGGAGTAACCATCCAAACTTCAGAACATGTTTTAGCCGCTTTTGTAGGTTTAGATGTTGATAATGCTATTATAGAATTAAACGCTGCCGAGCCTCCAATTATGGATGGATCGTCTAAGTTTTTTGTTGAAGCTATCGAAAAAGCTGAAATAGTAGAATTGGATGCTTTTAGAGAAGAGTATGAGGTTACTGAAATCATTTCTTATGTAGATGAAGAGTCTGGTAGCGAAATTTTAGTAATGCCTGCTAAAGAATATCAAATAACCACTATGGTGGATTTTGGGACTAAAATTTTAGGAACTCAAAATGCAACATTAAATCAAATTTCAGATTTTAAAGAAGATATTTCTAACGCTAGAACATTTAGTTTTCTTCATGAAATTGAAATGCTTTTAGAACATGGTTTAATTAAAGGTGGTGATTTAAATAATGCTATTGTTTATGTTGATAAAGCTTTATCTCCAGAAACAATGGAAAAATTAAGAGTTGCTTTTAATAAAGATAACATTGCCGTTAAACCCAATGGTATTTTAGATAATTTAACGCTACATCACCCAAATGAAGCTGCGCGCCATAAACTTTTAGATGTTTTAGGCGATTTAGCTTTAGTTGGTACACGCATTCGCGGAAAAGTGATTGCTAACAAGCCTGGGCATTATATTAATACGCAGTTTGCTAAAAAATTATCTAAACTTATAAAAATAGAACGTAGAAACAATGTACCAAAAATTGATTTGCATCAAACACCTTTAATGGATGTGAATCAAATTATGGACATGTTGCCTCACCGTCAACCTTTTTTACTTATTGATAAAGTTTTCGAACTTTCTGATAATCATGTAATCGCTCAGAAAAATGTAACCATGAACGAAGAGTTCTTTAAAGGTCATTTTCCTGGAGCACCAGTAATGCCAGGTGTTTTAATTGTAGAAGCCATGGCACAAACCGGTGGTGTTTTAGTTTTAAACACCGTTCCAGATCCAGAAAATTATTTAACCTTTTTCATGAAAATGGATAAAGTAAAATTTAAACAAAAAGTGGTGCCAGGTGATACATTAATTTTTAAATGCTCACTAATTACACCAATACGCCGTGGTATTTGCCACATGCAAGGTTATGCCTATTCAAACGGTAAACTTGTTGCAGAAGCCGAATTAATGGCTCAAATATCAAAAGTAAAATAAGATGTGATTTTTAGATTTAATCAAATTGAGCTCAAAACTAAATTTGATTAAATCTAGTTTATCACTTTTCTACTAAACTAAAATATATAAAATGAATCAACCATTAGCGTATGTGCATCCTGGTGCAAAAATCGCAAAAAATGTGGTCATAGAGCCTTTTACAACTATACATAATAATGTTATAATTGGAGATGGCACATGGATAGGGAGTAATGTTACCATTATGGAAGGTGCACGCATAGGGAAAAATTGTAATATTTTTCCAGGTTCTGTAATTTCTGCTGTACCACAAGATTTAAAATATAACGATGAAGATACTACGGTAGAAATTGGAAACAATGTTACCATTCGTGAATGTGTTACCATTAATAGAGGAACCACTGATAGAATGAAAACCGTAATAGGCGATAATTGTTTAATTATGGCGTATTGCCATATAGCTCATGATTGTATTGTGGGTAAAAACTGTATTTTCTCTAATAATAGTACGCTTGCAGGACATATTACCGTTGGTGATTATGTGGTTATGGCAGGTATGACGGCTGTACATCAATTTGTTTCGGTTGGTAATCACGCTTTTGTAACTGGAGGATCTTTAGTTAGAAAAGATGTACCACCTTATGTAAAAGCAGCGAGAGAACCATTATCTTATGTTGGTATTAATTCTGTAGGTTTACGTCGTCGTGGTTATACTACCGATAAAATAAGAGAAATTCAAGATATTTACAGAATTCTTTATCAAAAAAATTATAATAATACACAGGCTGCCGATTTAATCGAAGCAGAAATGGAAGCGACTCCGGAACGTGATGAAATTCTTCAATTTATCAGGAATTCTCATCGAGGTATCATGAAAGGATATTTCAAATCAAATTAAATATGAATTAGTCAATTTTTAATCGACTAAAATCAAATAATAAATTTTCAAAAAAAACATTATGGTTACTACAAGTGATATTAGAAATGGTTTATGCATTGTATACAACAACGATATATATAAAATTATAGAGTTTTTACACGTTAAACCAGGGAAAGGTCCAGCTTTTGTAAGAACAAAAATGAAAAGTGTAACTAATGGAAAGGTTTTAGATAATACTTTTTCTGCGGGTCATAAATTAGAAGATGTTCGTGTTGAAACTCATAAGTTTCAATATTTATATAATGATGGAGAATTTTATCATTTTATGAATGAAGCCGATTATACCCAAATCCGTTTATTAGAAGCGGCTCTTGATAATCCAGGATTAATGAAAGAAGGTGAAGTAGTTACTGTATTAATTAATACAGAAGATAATATGCCTCTTTCGGTAGATTTACCAGCAAGTGTTATTTTAGAGATTACTGCAACTGAGCCAGGAGTTAAAGGAAATACAGCAACTAATGCAACTAAACCTGCAACTGTAGAAACAGGAGCGATTGTAAATGTCCCTTTATTTATTAATGAAGGTGATAAAATTAAAGTTGAAACAGTAAAAGGAACTTATAAAGAAAGAGTAAAGGAATAAGTATTCCTATAAACTTTTAAAAATATATAATGAAATTTCCAAAGCAACATACCTTAAAACAAATCGTAGACCTTATTGGGTGCGATTTTGTTGGTGACATAGATTTTCCTGTTTTTGGCATGAATGAAATTCATGTGGTTGAAGCTGGGGATATTGTTTTTGTAGATCATCCAAAGTATTACGATAAAGCATTAAATTCTGCAGCTACTATTATTTTAATTAATAAGAAAGTGGAGTGTCCAGAAGGGAAGGCTCTATTGGTTAGTGACGATCCATTTAGAGATTTCAATACATTAACTAATCATTTTAAGCCTTTTAAATCGGCTAATAGTGCTATTTCAGCGTTAGCTAAAATAGGGGAGAATACAATCATTCAACCTAATTGCTTTATTGGTCATAATGTTGAAATTGGCGATAATTGCCTTATTCATGCCAACGTAAGTATTTATGATGATACGGTTATTGGTAACAATGTCACTATCCATTCGGGAACAGTTTTAGGAGCAAATGCTTTCTACTATAAAAAACGTCCCGACGGTTATGATAGATTAAAATCCGGCGGTCGTGTAGTTATCGAAGATTATGTTGATATTGGAGCAGCATGTACTATTGATAGAGGTGTAACAGCCGATACTCGTATTGGATATGGCTCTAAATTAGATAATCAAATTCAAATTGGTCACGATACTGTTCTTGGTAAAAAATGCCTTATAGCATCGCAAGCTGGAATTGCAGGTTGTGTTATAGTTGAAGATGAAGTGGTTATTTGGGGGCAAGCAGGTGTAAAAAGTGGGATTACCATTGCAAAAGGAACCGAGCTTTTTGCTCAATCTGGATTAGGACATTCAACAGATGAAAATAAGGCGTATTTTGGGTCACCGGCTGGTGAAGCTAGAGCAAAATTTAAGGAATTAGCCTATATTAGAAAGATTCCGGAAATATTAAAATCAATAAAAAAATAACAAAAAAAGTAATTCGGTTTTTACTTTAAAAATAGGATTCAAAAAATTACTTTTGTTAAGTAAATATAATAACGATAAAAAATCTTCTATGAGCGTTTTAGTAAACAAAGATTCAAAAATAATAGTTCAAGGTTTTACAGGTAGTGAAGGTACTTTTCACGCCAGTCAAATGATTGAATATGGAACAAATGTTGTTGGTGGTGTTACACCAGGAAAAGGTGGTCAAACACATTTAGACAGACCTGTTTTTAATACTGTTTTAGAAGCAGTAGAGCAAGTAGGAGCAGATACTACCATTATATTTGTACCGCCAGCTTTTGCTGCCGATGCTATTATGGAAGCTGCCGATGCTGGAATAAAAGTTATTATTACAATTACAGAAGGTATTCCTGTTGCCGATATGATTACGGCATCAAACTACATAAAAAACAAACCATGTCGTTTAATAGGTCCTAACTGTCCAGGTGTTATTACACCGGGTGAAGCTAAAGTTGGTATTATGCCAGGTTTTGTTTTCAAAAAAGGTAAAGTTGGTATTGTTTCTAAATCAGGAACTTTAACTTATGAGGCTGCAGACCAAGTTGTAAAACAAGGTTTAGGTATCACAACGGCTATTGGTATTGGTGGAGATCCAATTATTGGAACTACAACCAAAGAAGCTGTTGAATTATTAATCAATGATCCAGAAACAGAAGCGGTTGTTATGATTGGTGAAATTGGAGGTCAATTAGAGGCAGATGCTGCAAACTGGTACAAAGCTAGTGGAAGTAAAAAACCTGTTGTTGGTTTTATCGCTGGTGAAACTGCACCTGCAGGTCGTACTATGGGACATGCTGGAGCTATTGTTGGTGGAAGTGATGATACTGCACAAGCAAAAAAGAAAATTATGAGAGCATGTGGAATTCACGTTGTAGATTCTCCTGCTGAAATTGGAAAGAAAATTGCTGAAGTTTTAGCATAAGTATTTGCTGAAATTAAAATATAGTTCATAAGAAAAATCGTTAACTTCTTTGAGTTAACGATTTTTTTATGCTTAATTTTAACCTTATCATCTAAAAACTCAATCTATGAATCAAATTAAAACAATTTTTATTTTTGCCATTTTAGCTATTTGTTATAGTTGTAAAACGGATCAAAATTCTGAAACAGCTGCTGTATCAGTAGCTTCAAATACCGATGCCAATGGTTTTTCTTATGAAACTATAGAAAACGATCCAACAGGTTTACGTTTATATACTTTGGAAAACGGGTTAAAAGTTTATTTAAGTAAAAATACTGACGAACCAAAAATTCAAACTTTTATTGCTGTTCGTGCAGGATCAAATTACGATACAAAACAATCTACAGGTTTAGCGCATTATTTAGAACACATGGTGTTTAAAGGAACCGATAAAATTGGAACGTTAGATTGGGAAAAAGAAAAAGTGTACTTAGATGAAATTTCTGATTTATATGAAGCGCATCGTGCGGAAACGGATCCCGACAAAAAAGTAGAATTGTATCGTAAAATAGACGAAGTTTCATTAGAAGCATCAAATTATAGTGTAGCTAATGAATATGATAAAATGATTAGTTCACTTGGAGCAACAGGAACTAATGCGCATACTTGGTTTGAAGAAACCGTTTATAAAAATAAAATTCCGGCTAACGAATTAAATAAATGGCTTACGGTAGAAAGCGAGCGTTTTAGTCAATTAGTTTTACGTTTATTCCATACGGAACTTGAAGCGGTTTTCGAAGAATTTAATAGAGGTCAGGATAGTGATTATAGAAAAGCGCATTACGCTATGCTAGATGGCTTATTTCCAAATCATCCATATGGACAGCAAACTACCATTGGTAAAGCCGAGCATTTAAAGAACCCTTCAATGGTTGATATTCATAACTATTTCAATACTTATTATGTGCCTAATAATATGGCTATGGTTTTAGTTGGCGATTTAGATTTCGATAAAACTATAATAGAAGTTAATAATGCCTTCGGAAAATTTAAGAATCAAACAGTAACGCATCCAACTTTACCAAAAGAGGAACCTATTACATCACCAATAAAAAAGGAAGTTTTTGGGCCAACGGCAGAAAATGTATCTATTGCATTTAGAGCGAATGGTATTGGAAGTGAAGATCAAAAATTTGTTACGCTGGCTGATATGATTTTAGCAAACGGAAATGCTGGTTTAATCGATTTAAATCTAAACCAAAAACAAATAGTGCAAAACGCCGGATGTTCTCCAACATTTTTAAATGATTATGGTTATCATCAATTTACGGGAACACCAAAAGAAGGACAATCTTTAGATGAAGTTAAAACACTGCTTTTAGAGCAAATAGAAAAATTAAAGAAAGGTGAGTTTGAAGATTGGATGATTGACGCTGTAGTTAACGATTTAAAACTAAGTCAAACAAAGCAATACGAAAACAGTACTGCTTTAGCATCGGCATATTATAACGCTTTTATTCATCATGAAAATTGGGCTAGTAAAGTGAAATTTTTAAATGATCTTAAAAAAGTAACCAAACAGGAACTGGTAGATTTCGCTAATAAATTTTACCAAGATAATTATGTAGTTACTTATAAAAGACAAGGAGAAGATTCCAATATTGTAAAAGTTGAAAACCCGGGAATTACGCCTGTTCATTTAAATCGGGATAAAAGCTCAGAGTTTTTAACTAATTTCAATACGATTGAATCGGAATCGTTAAAACCTAAATTTATCGATTACAAAACAGCCATTAAATCTACGGAAACTACTAATGGGATTGAAGTTTCATATATTGAAAACGAGTTGAATGATTTATTCGATTTAAACATCATATTTGATATGGGTGGCGATAATGATAAAAAACTAAAACTCGCGGCAAATTATTTAGATTATTTGGGGACAGATAAATATAGCAATGAAGCTCTTAAAAAAGAATTTTATAAACTTGGAGTAAGTTATTATGTTTTTGCAGGTGATGATAAAACGTATGTTGGCCTTAACGGTTTAAAAGAAAATCTACCAAAAGGATTAGAACTTTTGGAACATCTATGGAATAATGCAATTCCAGATCAAGAGGCATATAAAAAATATGTAGAGTCGATTATAAAAGGACGTCAGGATAATAAAGGACAAAAAGGAAGTATTCTTAGGAATGGCTTAATGAGTTATGGTAAATATGGTGAAAATTCTCGTTTAAGAAATATCTATAAAACAGATGAGCTAAATGCCATTGATCCTAAAGAATTAGTAGATATTGTAAAGGATATGAAGAACTATAAGCAACGTATTTTTTATTATGGAAAAGATATTGATGCTATGGTAACGGCACTAAATACAAGTCATAATATTCCTAAAGATTTAAGAGTATATCCAGAGGCTGTAACTTATGAAGAACAAGAGACGGGTGGAAATGTTTATTTTGTAGATTTTGATATGGTACAATCGGAAATGGTGTTTTTAGCAAAAGGAGATCCCTTTAATGCCAAGAACATGGCTGCTTCAACCTTATTTAACACTTATTTTGGTAGCGGATTATCATCTATTGTTTTTCAAGAGATTCGCGAATCTAAATCTTTAGCATACTCTGCTTTTTCAAGCTACCAAATGGCAGATGAGAAGGGAAAAGCTAATTATGTTATGGCTTATATGGGAACGCAAGCGAATAAAATGCCTCAGGCAGTAACGGCTATGATGGATTTAATGACTAACATGCCAGAAGCAGAAAAGCAATTTAATGCTGCTAAAGATGCTACTTTGAAAAAAATAGCAGCGCAACGTATTACTAAATCGGGTATTTTTTGGAATTATGAAAATCTAAAAAAACGAGGTATAGATAATGATAATCGAGAAGCTATGTATAACACCATAAAAGATATGACCATCGAAGATTTACGTGATTTCTTTAATAATAACATAAAAGGAGAGCAGTATAATGTAATGGTTATAGGGAACAAAAAAGATATTGATTTTAAAGCCTTAGAGGCGCTAGGTAAAGTTCAGGAAATGGATGTTGATTATTTGTTTAATTATGAAAAAAGCGAAAAACTAAAAATGTAAATGAAAAGCCGATAAGTTTTTGTAACCTATCGGCTTTTTTTATGTGCAATTATAATAGGAATTGTTATATTTGATTTTGGTTTAAAACTAATACAAAGTATAAAATAAGTAAGATATCAACTAAATTTTTATAACGCATTCTTAAATAACAGTTTACTCGAGTAAAGTCTTGAATGTATTAATGTTGTATGTGGTAAATAAAAAATAATAAGTAAACACATGAAATTATTAGAAGGAAAAACAGCCATAATAACTGGTGCAAGTAGAGGTATTGGTAAAGGCATTGCCGAAGTATTTGCTCAAAACGGTGCAAACGTAGCATTTACATACAGTTCGTCTGTAGATGCAGCTAATCAACTCGAAAAAGAGTTAAATGCACTTGGAGTAAAAGCAAAAGGTTATCAAAGTAACGCTGCAAATTTTGCAGATGCCCAAAAACTAGCTGCTGAAGTTGCTGAAGAATTTGGTAGTATTGATATTCTAGTAAATAATGCTGGTATTACAAAAGATAATTTACTTATGCGTATTAGCGAAGAAGATTTTGATACCGTTATTGAAGTAAACTTAAAATCGGTTTTCAACATGACAAAAGCTGTACAACGTACTATGCTAAAGCAACGTAAAGGCTCTATTATTAATATGAGTTCGGTTGTTGGAGTTAAAGGTAACGCTGGGCAGACCAATTATGCTGCTTCTAAAGCTGGTATTATTGGTTTTTCTAAATCGGTTGCTTTAGAGTTAGGTTCAAGAAACATTAGAAGTAATGTAGTTGCTCCTGGTTTTATTGAAACTGAAATGACTGCAAAGTTAGATGAAGAAGTTGTTAAAGGATGGCGTGCAGGAATTCCATTAAAACGTGGTGGAACTCCAGAAGATATCGCGAATGTTTGTGTGTTTTTAGCTAGCGATATGTCGGCTTATATTACAGGGCAAACTTTAAATGTTGATGGAGGAATGCTTACTTAATTTAAGTTTTATGTACACCCGTTAATGTGGGAATATCATTAAAATTTACTCTTAAAAGCTTAAAAGCTTAAATGCAAATAGAAACAATAATTTACATTATACTCGCTGGAATTATAGCGCTTTTACTGGCACTTTTCCAGTATATTTATAAAACGAAAAGCATGTCTAAACTGAACATGCTTTTCGCTTTTTTGCGCTTTATTACTATTTTTTCAATACTTGTTTTATTAATAAACCCAAAATTTAATCAAACAACATTTACTACAGAAAAGCCAAATTTGGTGATTGCGGTAGATAATTCAAACTCTATAAAGCATTTAAATCAAACTGAAAAAGTTAAGGCTTTAGTTGAAACTATCACGGATAATACAGCATTAAAAAATAAATTCAATCTCGAATTTTACACCTTTGGAGAAACCTTTAAAGCTTCAGATTCACTAACATTTTTAGAGAATAAATCTAATATAAATGAAGCTTTTATTCAGTTATCTCAAATTTATAAAACTAGTAATTCTCCTACCGTATTAATTTCCGATGGAAATCAAACACTTGGAAACGATTACGAGTTTGCTAGTTCAATATATAAACAGCCAATTTATCCTGTAATTTTAGGAGATACCATAACATATGTTGATTTAAAAATTCAACAACTCAACGTTAATAAATATGCTTATTTAAAAAATAAGTTTCCTGTTGAAGCTATTGTAGTTTATAGTGGTAACGGAAATGTAACTTCTAAGTTTGTTGTAAAAAAAGGAAATACAGTTGTGTTTTCTAAAAACGTAGTGTTTTCGAAAAACAACAATTCAACAATTATTAATTTTAATCTACCAACATCGCGTGTTGGCGTTAGTGTTTATAAAGCCACATTAATTCCAATTGATAATGAAAAAAATAAGGTTAATAATTCTAAAAACTTCGCAGTAGAAGTAATCGATCAGAAAACAAATATAGCCATAGTTTCAACCTTTTCGCATCCCGATTTAGGAAGTCTTAAAAAAGCTATTGAAAGTAATGAGCGTAGTACGGTTTCGTTTTTAGATCCAAAAGAAATAATTTCAAAAATAAATGATTTTCAATTAGTTATACTTTATCAACCAAATAATAAGTTTAAAGAGTTGTTAGTTCTTTTAAATGCTGAAAATAAGAACAGATTAATTATAGAAGGTAGTAAAACAGACCTGAATTTTCTAAATGAAAACAATAAAACGTTCGATCACGAAATAACGGATCAAACTGAAAATTATCAAGCTGAATTAAATATTAACTATTCACCTTTTTTAATTGATGATATCAATTTTGAATCGTTTCCGCCGTTAAAATCAAATTATGGATCGGTTGTTTTTGCTGTTCCTTTTCAAACTATATTATATAAAAATGTAAATGGTATTTCAATTAAAGAACCCTTATTGGCTACATTGGAAACAAATGGCAGGAGGGAAGCTGTTCTTTTTGGAGAAAATATTTGGAAGTGGCGTTCGCAGAATTTCTTGAATTCAAAATCTTTTACTCAGTTCGATGATTTTTTTGGAAAAATAGTTCAATACTTGGCTTCAAATAAAAAGAGAAGTCGTTTAAATGTCGATTATGAGTCTTTTTATAATGGAAGCGGAAATATTACTATTAAGGCTGAGTTCTTTGATAAAAACTATGTTTTTGATGCTCGAGAAAGTCTTCAAATTAAACTAATTGATAAAGTTTCAAAAGAAGAAAAAAACCTTCCTTTAATTCTGAAAAACAATAATTATCAAGTTGATTTAAGCAGTTTGATTCCTTCTGAATATAGTTTTACGGTAAGTTCAACAAATGAAAACTTATCTAAATCTGGTAGTTTTCAAATTTTACAATATAATGTTGAACAACAGTTTTTAAATGCCAATTATTCTAAGATGCAACAATTAGCAACTAACAGCAATGGTAATAGTTATTTTATTGATAATTCTGACGATTTACTAAACGATTTACTAAACGATAATCGATATCAAGCCATTCAGAAAAGCCATAATAATAGTCTCCCTTTAATTGATTGGGAATACCTATTAGGTATAATTGCATTAAGCTTGACTGTAGAATGGTTTTTAAGGAAGTATAGTGGATTAGTGTAAATTTATCAACTGAGTTAAACTATAAAAAAAGAGAATTATTTCTTCAGCTATATGAAAGAAACACTTCTCTTTTTTTAATTTTAATTTAAATAATTACTCTGCTTTTTTTAATTAAGCATGAATGGAAAGTAAAGGAATATCTAATCCAGAAGACATCATTCGGGTTTTACTTTTATGAATTAATGATGACCAAAATCCATATTCGTAAGGAATCATTATTAGTATATCTGGTTTGTACTCTATCATTTCATTTTTAATTTCGTCTATAACAGCTTCAGATTGAACGCTTTTGTAGAAATAAGAAACCTCTTCTAAAGGCTCTAGAATCTCTTTATTATTTTTCAATTCAGTTATTTTATCGTTAACATGTAAAACCCTCAATTCGGCATTAAACTTCTTCGTTGTTTTTTTAATTTCTTTTACAATATTAGTTGTAATACCTTTTTCAAGATCACATGCAAATAATATTTTTTGAACATCTTTAAATTCAGCCTTAACTGGAACGGCTAAAATAGGAATTTGTACTTTGTTTATAGCTTCTGATGTTGTACTACCTAATAAATCATTTTCTATGCTTTTTACATGCATACCCATAACCATCATATCTGCATGGTGCTCTGCTATAGCTCGTTTTAATTGTTGAAAATATCCTCCCATAGCAAAATCAACTTTGATGTCAATATCATAGGTTTCCGAAAGTTTTTTAACACGATCTTCTACTTTTGTTTTTGCGTAATCTATTGATTTTAGAATATCTTTATAGGGTAACCTAGCCTGAACAGCGTGAACGGAAACGATATGTAGGTGAAAAAGAACTAATTTAGCTTCGATTTTTTTTGCAATTCCAATGGCATATTTAGTCGCGTTTTTTGCTTCCTCAGAAAAATCTGATGATATTATAATTGTTTTCATTCTGTTAAAATTTAGTGGTGTATAAAGTAGAATAAAAGTACGAATTTAAACCGTCAACCTCAAGGGTTTTAACACTCATTTCACGTCTATATTATGGTGGGTAAATTCGTTGAAACTGTTTAAATACCGTATATTTACAACTTAACTAAATAATAAAAATGGAAAAATTCCCTAAAATAGCATTCCCGTTCATCATTGCAGCGGTTGTATTAGTAATTGTATTGTCTAAATCTGCTGTAACCATTGGTTCTGGAGAAGCTGGAGTACTATTTAAAACTTTTGGAGAAGGTGTGGTTGTCGATGAGCCAGCCTTGGGTGAAGGATTTCACGTTGTAGCTCCTTGGAATAAGGTTTTTGTTTATGAAGTAAGACAACAGGAAATTCTAGAAAAAATGAATGTTTTGTCGTCTAATGGATTAGATATTCAGCTTGAAGCATCGGTTTGGTTTCAACCAGATTTTAAAAACTTAGGTAGACTACACCAAGAGAAAAGTGAAATGTATAAAGAGCGTGTATTGCTTCCTGCAATTAGATCTGCTGCTAGAAGTGTAGTTGGTCGTTATACACCAGAGCAATTATATTCTAGTAAGCGAGATGCTATTCAACAAGAAATATTTGAAGAAACTAGAAATTACGTTAAAGATCAATTTATTCAATTGAATGAAGTTTTGGTTCGTGACGTTACATTACCATCTACAATTAAAGATGCTATTGAGCGTAAATTAAAACAAGAGCAAGAATCTTTAGAATATGAATTTAAGTTAGTTACAGCAGCCAAAGAAGCCGAAAAAGTAATTATTGAAGCTCAAGGTAAAGCGGAATCTAATAGGATTTTAAGCGCTTCGTTAACTGATAAAATTTTACAAGACAAAGGTATTGATGCAACTATAACATTAGCACAGTCACCTAATAGTAAAATTATTGTTGTTGGTTCTGGAGATAGTGGTTTACCTCTTATTTTAGGAAATCAATAATCGATTTGATTTTAACACAACTTAGAAGTAAAATAAATGATTAGGTTTATTAAGTTTAAAATAAAACAATTCAATATTTTAAAGCTTCTTTTGAAGATTAATTAATCATTTGTAAACAAAATTAAAGAATGCATAAATATTAAGAATTTATTTCTTATTTGTTTGGCATTTTAAACATATATTTTGCATATTTGTAGTGTTAATAAAACAAAGACATGACTTTTATTCAAATACATCATCATTTTCATATTTGCTTTCAAGCGAACTGAAAATGTATTGAATAAAATCGACATATTTTTAAACCCGTTTGAGCCAATCAAGCGGGTTTATTTTTTTAAAACCAGTGAGGTTGTTTCAAACTCATAAAAACAATAAAATGAGTAAATTAAGAATTGCAGTACAAAAATCAGGACGTCTAAACGAAGACTCAATGTCACTTTTAAAAGATATCGGTATTTCTATCGATAATGGTAAAGATCAATTAAAAGCCTCGGCAAGGGATTTCCCTGTTGAAGTATTTTATTTGAGAAATGGTGATATTCCTCAATATTTAAAAGATGGTGTGGTAGATGCCGCCATTATCGGAGAGAACGTTTTAATCGAAAAAGGTGAAGGTATTAACGTTGCTGAGAAATTAGGTTTCTCTTCATGTCGTGTTTGTATTGCCGTGCCAAAAGATGCCGATTATAATAGCATAAAAGATTTAGATGGTATGCGTATTGCAACCTCGTATCCAAATACTGTACAACAATATTTAGATAAAAACGGTGTAAAAGCTAATATTCACATTATTAACGGATCGGTTGAAATAGCACCAAACATTGGTTTAGCCGATGCTATTTGTGATATAGTATCTAGTGGAAGTACCCTTTTTAAAAATAATTTAAAAGAGGTTGAGTCTATTTTAAAATCTGAAGCTGTTTTAGCAGTTTCACCAATTTTAAGCGAAGGCAAACAAGCTATTTTAGATACTATTCAATTTAGAATTCAATCGGTTTTAAAAGGAAGAAACTCAAAATACGTGCTATTAAATGCGCCAAATGATAAGCTAGACGCTATTATTTCATTATTACCTGGAATGAAAAGCCCAACTGTATTGCCATTAGCGCAAGAAGGATGGAGCTCAGTACACTCGGTAATTCCAAAAAACGATTTTTGGAATATTATTGAAGGATTAAAAGCAAACGGAGCCCAAGGTATTTTAGTTTGTCCAATTGAAAAAATGGTACTATAATTTGTTGTCATTCTGTACTTGTTTCAGAATCTAATACTATTAAGAACATGCAAATAATAAATAACCCAAATAAAGCGGATTGGAAGGACCTTTTAAAACGTCCAACTCAAACTGTAAACGATATTGAAGGCACTGTAACTAATGTGTTTCAAGATGTTATTAATCGAGGTGATGCGGCTATTAAAGAATACACCATTCGTTTTGATGGTATAGATTTAGAGTCGAATATTATTTCAACAAAAGAGATTGAAGATGCTATAAAAGTGGTTTCTGAAAATCTTAAAAATGCTATAAAAAGCGCTAAACATAATATTGAAGTTTTTCATAAGGCACAACAAACATCAAAAATTGAAGTAGAAACAACCAATGGTGTATCATGCTGGCAAGAAAAACGTCCAATAGAAAAGGTTGGTTTATATATTCCAGGTGGAACTGCACCATTATTTTCAACGGTTTTAATGTTAGCTGTTCCTGCACAAATTGCAGGTTGTAAGGAGATTGTGTTATGTTCACCACCTAATAAAAAAGGAGCGTTAGCTCCAGAAATTCTGTTTGCTGCAAATTTATGCGGTGTCACTAAAATTATTAAAGTTGGCGGAATTCAAGCGGTTGCAGGTTTAACTTTTGGAACAGAAACAATACCACAAGTATATAAAATTTTTGGACCAGGAAATCAGTTTGTTACGGTTGCTAAGCAATTAGCCACAAAACACGGTGTTGCTATAGATATGCCTGCTGGACCAAGTGAATTATTGGTTGTTGCAGATAAAAGTGCCAATGCATCTTATATCGCTTCAGATTTATTGAGTCAAGCAGAACATGGTACAGATAGTCAAGTTATTTTGGTGTCAACGTCTCAAGATATTATCGAAGGTGTTTCAACTGAAATAGAAAAACAATTAGAGGTACTTCCGCGTAAAGCCATTGCAGAAAAAGCGATTGCAAATTCGAAGTTAATTTATGTTGAAAACGATGAATTAGCCTTAGAAATGATTAATGAATATGGTCCGGAACACTTTATTATTTGCACAGAAAATAATGATTTTTATGTCGATGGTATTCGTAATGCTGGCTCTGTTTTTATAGGTGATTATACGCCGGAAAGTGCAGGAGATTATGCTTCGGGAACCAACCACACATTGCCAACTAACGGATTTAGTAAAGCCTATTCGGGCGTGAATTTAGATAGTTTCTTAAAGCAAATGACGTTTCAAAAAATAACAAAAGCAGGTTTACTAAATATTGGTGAAACAATTGAGTTAATGGCTGAAGCCGAAGGATTACAAGCACACAAGAATGCAGTTTCTATCCGATTAAAAGACTTGAGAAATGATTAGTTTAAAAGATATAGTTAGAGATAATATCTGGAATTTAAAAGCATATTCGTCTGCAAGGGATGAATTTAAAGGCACTGCTGATGTTTTTTTAGATGCTAATGAAAATCCGTTTGGAACGTTAAATCGTTACCCAGATCCACACCAAAAAGCTATTAAGGAAAAGTTATCTGTTCTTAAAGGCGTAGAAACAAATCAAATTTTTATTGGTAACGGAAGTGATGAAGTTATCGAATTAGCATTTCGTATTTTCTGTGAACCAGGAAAAGATAAGGTTTTAACCTTTTCTCCAACTTATGGTATGTACGATGTTTCTGCGAATATCAATGATGTCGAAATTATAAAACAACCGTTAATTAATGATTTTCAGATCAGCCTTAATCAATTACAACCGTATTTAGATGTTGAAGAACTAAAAATTATTTTTATCTGTTCGCCAAACAACCCAACAGGAAACATATTAAATACTGAAGACCTTGAGTATATTTTAGAAAATTTCAATGGTATTGTAATTGTCGATGAGGCGTATATTGATTTTAGTTCGCAAGATTCCTTCATTAAAAATATCAATAAATATAATAACTTAATTGTTAGTCAAACCTTCAGTAAAGCTTGGGGATTAGCAGGTGTTAGAGTTGGTGTTGCTTATGCAAGTGAAGCTATTATAAATTTATACAACCGTGTAAAACCTCCTTATAATGTAAGTACATTAAATCAGGATGCGGTTTTAAATAGATTGAATAATTTAGATGAAGTAAAGCATAATATTGATGCAATTCTTTCAGAACGTACAAAATTGAAAGAGGCGTTAATAAAGCTTCCTTTAGTTAAAAAAATATATCCAACAGATGCTAATTTTTTATTAATTGAAGTCGATAATGCCGATAAAGTTTATCAATATTTAATTGATGAAAAGGTTATTGTTAGAAATAGACATACGCAAGTTGATAACTGTATCCGTATTACGGTTGGTACGCCTGCAGAAAACAAAATATTAATAGAGACTTTAAATTCTTTATAATGAAAAAAGTACTTTTTATAGACAGAGACGGAACTTTAGTTTTAGAGCCGCCGGTAGATTATCAATTGGATAGTTTAGAGAAATTAGAATATTACCCTAAAGTATTTCAATACATGGCTAAAATAGCGAGTGAGTTGGATTATGAGTTGGTAATGGTAACAAATCAAGATGGTTTAGGAACAGATTCTTTTCCTGAAGACACGTTTTGGGGACCGCAAAATAAAGTTATTGATGCTTTTGCTAAAGAAGGTATTGTTTTTGCCGATGTGCATATAGATAAAACATTTCCGCATGAGAATGCTGAAACACGTAAACCGAGAACTGGTTTATTAACAAAGTATTTTTCTGAAGATTACGATTTAGAAAACTCATTTGTGTTAGGTGATAGAATTACCGATATGGAATTGGCTAAAAATTTAGGCGCAAAAGGTATTTTCTTATCTGAAGATCTGGAATTAGGTGCAGATGAAATTGAAACCTCAAAACAAGAAATATTAGATTGTATTGCCTTAACAAGTACAGATTGGGAAGCCATTTATGAGTTTTTAAAATTAGAAGATCGTACCGAAGAAATTACAAGAAACACCAACGAAACTAAAATTTATATTAAGTTGAATTTAGATGGTTCTGGTAAAAATGATATTCATACAGGTTTATCATTTTTCGATCACATGTTAGATCAAATTGGACGTCATGGTGCAATGGATTTAACGGTAAAAGTGGATGGCGATTTAAATGTGGATGAACACCATACTATTGAAGATACCATGATTGCTTTAGGTGAATTATTCAACAAAGCCTTAGGAAATAAATTAGGCATTGAGCGTTACGGATTCTGTTTACCAATGGATGATTGTTTAGCACAAGTTGCTGTAGATTTTGGTGGTAGAAACTGGTTAGAATGGGATGCGGAATTTAAACGTGAAAAAATAGGCGATATGCCAACTGAAATGTTTTATCATTTGTTTAAATCTTTTACAGATGGAGCCAAATGTAATCTAAACGTAAAAGCGGAAGGTTTAAACGAGCATCACAAAATAGAGGGTATTTTTAAAGCTTTTGCAAAGGCAATGAAAATGGCTGTAAAACGTGATTCTAACAAAATGTTTTTGCCGAGTACAAAAGGGATGTTATAATAAATTTTGACTGCTGATTTATTTTCAGTAGATCGAAGTATAAATCAAGAATCAATTGAAATTAGTCATAATAAATTACGGAGCTGGAAATATTAAAAGCATACAGTTTGCTTTTAAAAGGCTAGGTGTTGATGCTGTTTTATCTAATAATCCAGAAGAAATTTTGGCTGCCGATAAAATTATTTTCCCTGGAGTTGGTGAGGCGAGTACTGCAATGAAAATGCTTAAAGAAAGTGGATTAGCATCTTTAATTCCAAATTTAAAACAACCTGTTTTAGGAATTTGTTTAGGGATGCAATTAATGTGCAAAACTACAGAGGAAGGTAATACTAAAGGACTTGGCATTTTTCAAACCGATGTAAAGCGCTTTGATCATTCAGTAAAAGTTCCACATATGGGCTGGAATGTTATTAAAGATTTAAAATCCGATTTATTCAAAGGTTTAAAGGAAAATGAATATATGTATTTAGTGCATAGTTATTATGCCGAGCATTGTAAAGAAACTATTGCAAAAACAGATTATGGATTAAATTACGCCTCGGCATTGAGGCATAATAATTTTTATGGGGTACAATTTCACCCTGAAAAAAGTGGAATTGAAGGCGCGAAAATTTTACAAAACTTTTTAGACCTTTAATTTCTTTATATAATTACGGCGGAATTAATACTAATAACCAGAAACTATTAACGAGTAATCAATAATAATGAGAATAATACCAGCAATAGACATTATAGACGGTAAATGTGTACGTTTATCAAAAGGCGATTACAATACTAAAATAATATATAATGAGAATCCTTTAGAAATAGCTAAACAATATGAAGCTCATGGTATCGAGTGTTTACATTTAGTGGATTTAGATGGAGCTAAGGCCAGTCATATTGTAAACCATAAGGTTTTAGAAGCTATTGCAAGCAAAACCAGTTTGAAAATTGATTTTGGTGGTGGATTAAAAACAGACGAGGATTTACGTATCGCTTTCGAGTGTGGTGCTGGACAAATTACAGGAGGAAGTATTGCTGTAAAACAACCTGACGTTTTTAAAAATTGGTTATCTAAATTTGGTGCAGATAAAATTATTTTAGGCGCCGATGCTAATAACGAAAAAATAGCCATTAGTGGTTGGTTAGAAGAATCGGAGGAAGAATTAATTCCTTTTGTAAAGAACTATCAAAAAGAAGGTGTGCAGTATGTAATTTGTACAGATATCGCTAAGGATGGCATGTTAGAAGGGCCTTCTTTCGATTTGTATGAAAAAATGCTTAACCAACTTCCTAATATAAAATTAATTGCAAGTGGTGGTATTTCAACTTTTGATGAATTACCAAAATTAGCCGAATTAGGTTGCGAAGGCACTATAATTGGTAAAGCCATTTATGAGAATAAAATTAGCTTAAAACAATTGGAGAATTTTATCTTGAATAAATAATAAAACGTTCAAAATGCTTACAAAAAGAATAATTCCTTGCTTAGATATTAAAAACGGACGTACTGTAAAAGGTGTGAATTTTGTTGATTTGCGTGATGCAGGAGACCCAGTAGAACTCGCAAAACAATATGCGGACGTAGGAGCGGATGAACTTGTATTTCTAGATATTTCGGCCACTTTAGAAGGCAGAGGAACCACTTTAGATATGGTTTTACGTGTGGCGGAACAAGTTAATATTCCGTTTACGGTTGGGGGAGGAATTTCTTCTGTAGAGCATGTTGATGAGTTATTACACTGTGGTGCAGATAAAGTTTCTATTAATTCTTCGGCTGTTAAACGCCCAGAATTAGTGAACGAATTATCAAACAAATTTGGTAGCCAATGTGTTGTGGTTGCTATCGATGCAAAAGAAGTTGACGGACAATGGAAGGTGCATTTAGCAGGTGGAAGTATCCCGACGGATATTGATTTATTCGAATGGGCAAAAGAAGTAGAAACACGTGGTGCGGGTGAAATTTTATTCACATCAATGAATCATGATGGAACAAAAAACGGTTTTGCAAACGAAGCTTTAGCCAAATTATCCGAAACCTTAAATATCCCAATAATAGCATCGGGTGGAGCAGGGAATGTTCAACATTTTATTGATACCTTTGAAATCGGAAAATCTGATGCAGCTTTGGCCGCTAGTGTGTTCCATTTTGGTGAAATTCCAATTCCAGAATTAAAGAAAGAATTAAAAGCAAATCATATAGAAGTTCGACTTTAAGTCGGCATACTGAATCTTTTCAGTAACAAAAATAATTTATCATGACTATTAAATACGATGCCAACGGACTAGTTCCAGCAATTATTCAAGATGCAACAACAAAAAATGTTTTGATGTTGGGTTATATGAATGAAGAATCTTATCAAAAAACATTAGAAACGAAGAAAGTTACTTTTTTTAGTAGAAGCAAGCAACGCCTTTGGACAAAAGGTGAAGAAAGTGGAAACTTTTTAAATTTAGTTGATATTAAAAATGATTGCGATAACGATTCATTACTTATTCAAGTAAACCCAGTTGGTCCTACTTGCCATACAGGAACTGATACGTGCTGGAAAGAAGAAAACAAATCTAATTACGGTTTCTTTTCAACATTAGAAGATGTAATTACAGAACGTGTTGCAAACAAGGATACAAACAAGTCTTATGTAGCCAGTTTATTTGCAAAAGGTATTAATAAAGTTGCTCAAAAAGTAGGCGAGGAGGCCGTGGAAACGGTTATTGAAGCTATGGATAATAACGACGAATTGTTTATTTATGAATCGGCAGATTTAATGTTTCATTATCTAATGTTATTACAAGCAAAAGGCTTCACTTTAAAAGATATAGAGAAAGAATTAATAGGAAGACATAAGTAAAACGTCTTTTTTTAACATTTTATCGTAAATTGCATATATAAACCTACTTATAATGACAATCTACACTCTTAAAAAATCAGCACTACTATTATGTAGTGTTTTTTTTGTTTTTGCATGTTTCGAAGATTCAGATGATTCTTTATCTTATAAGAATACACCGTTAAGTGCAACGGATTTAAATAATCCAAATCCGTTCTCTGGTACCATGGCTCCCATAGAAACAATGCCTTACAGCGAAATTTCAAGTTTAAAATATTGTATTGAATTGGACCGATGGGATATTCAAAATAATAACTCAAATCCAGAAAAAACAACAGATAATTTACAACTAGCCATAGATTGGGCAGTTTCCGAAGGTTATGGCCAAATTTGTCTACCAGAAGGTCATTATCTTATAGGTAAATATGGGAATGATATTTATCAAGCCGGTATTGTATTGGATAGTAATATGGCTTTTTTGTTAGATGAAAATGCGATAATAGAAATGGCTCCAAATAATAAGTGGAACTATTGCGCTATTGCCGTTCGCGGAAAATCTAATGTTGTTATTTCTGGAGGAACCATTCTTGGAGACCGTGAAAACCATGAATATACTGCTAGAGAAAGTGATGGAGCTATAGCTCATGATGAAGGACACTTAATTTGTATTGAAGGAGAAAGTGAATCTGTTACTGTAGAAAATGTAACTTTAGGAAAAGCAAACGGCGATGGTATTTTAATGGTTGGAAGTCCAAAAGATGATCCAGAACAAAAGCTAAAAGATATTACAGTTAGGCGTAATAATTTTTCGGATAATAGAAGGCAAGGTATTTCGTTAGTTGGTAGTTCAGATGTTTTAATTGAAGATAATGAAATTCATCACACAAATGGAACTTCTCCTCAGTTTGGTATAGACTTAGAAGGTGCCGGACGGTTAAATCAAAACATTACTATTAGACAGAATTATTTTCATAATAATAGAGGTGGAGATGTTGTAAATACTGATGGTGAAAATATTTTATTCGAAGATAATATTTTAACTCAAGGCGAAGATAGTCAGTATATAGACGGACCAATTGTGTATTGGAAAAATGCAGATTGGACAATAAGAAATAACAGTATAACCATGCGTACGGTTTCTGTTAATAATTGGAATGGAATTATTATGTACTCTAATGATAATGATAAAACAAACCCTGCAACTACTTACATTTATGAAAACACATTAAATAATTGTGGTATGTATATGTACAAAGGTGGTGATTTAGAAATCACCAATAACGACATGATTAATGGGCATTTGGCTTTTAAAGAAATAACGAATTTAACACTTGAGGACAACCGTGTAGAACACGAGAGTAAATGTTGGGCTTATCGTTTTTTAGAAGTTAGTGGTTCTGCAACTGGAAATACATATAACGGTGAAGCTTTTGATATACCTTTACAAGCAAATATACCTTGGGATGGCTGTTGGATAAACTAACCTTCTAAAAAATTAGTTTATAAAGTAGTCTAAGATATATTACTATAATTAGTAAAAAGAATGTATTTTTCACCACTTTAAAAATAAGTAATGAAAAAATATTTCTATCTCATAACCATTCAATATTTAGGCTATCGTTTTCATGGTTGGCAAAAACAACCAAATGTAAAAACGTTGCATTTAATGGTGGATAGAACGTTTAATTTCATCTTAGAAGGTAAGCGTTTTAAAAGTTTAAGTTCGGGTAGAACAGATGCTATGGTATCTGCGGAATGTGCGGCTATTGAACTTTTTTTATTTGAACCTATTGAAGATCAAGTGGCTTTTTTAGAGCTTTTTAATAGAAATTTACCACAAGATATTCGCGCTTTAGAAATTAAAGAGGTTGATGCAAAATTCAATATTATTCAAAATTCAAAAATTAAAGAATACTTATATTTATTCGCTCATGGAGAAAAGTGCCATCCTTTTTGTGCTAATATAATGACGACGGTTTTAGATGAATTAGATATTGATTTAATGAAAGAAGGAGCTAAACTTTTTGAAGGCGAGAATTACCTAAAGTCTTATTGTTACAAACCAACTGATAATGGAGTTTATACACGAGAGATTATAACTTGTGAATTAATTGAAAACACGGTTTATACCGCTAATTATTTTCCAGAAAAAACATATATTTTGCGTGTACAAGGTAAAGGATTTATGCGAAATCAAATTCGTTTAATGATGGGGACACTCTTCGATTTGGGTAAGGGGAAATTATCGCTTCAAGATATTCGTGATAGTTTGAAACCAGATAACAATATTGCGATAAATTACGTTGCTCCAGCTTCAGGTTTAATTTTGAAAAGTATTGATTTCATTGACTAAACCTTAGTCTTTTATTCTTAATTATTTTAACTTTTTAAGTTTTATTTAACTTAATTTATGTTAAATAAAACTTAAGACCGTTAAAGCCTGTTAAAGGGTTTGGGAACGCTTATATAGCTCTTATATTGAATGGAAACACAAACAATATATTATGAGCTATTTAAAAATGAACGATGAAGAATTATTACCTGTGGTGATGGAATTGAATATTTTATTAGCCGATTACCACGTTTATTACCAAAAATTACGCAGCAACCATTGGAATGTTGTCGGCAAAAACTTTTTTGATTTGCATGAAAAGTTTGAACAAATGTATAATGATGCACTTATAAAGATAGATGAAATTGCCGAACGCATCTTAACGTTACGCTATCATCCAATGAGTCAGTTGGAGGATTATCTTAAATCGTCTTCTATAAAACAAAATGTAACTCTTAAGTCTGATGAAGCTATGGTTGAAGAGATTTTAAGCGATCATAAATTGCTACTAGAGCAGATGGGGAAAGTTATGGAGAAGTCTAATAATGCTTCCGATGAAGGAACTTCCGATTTAATCGGAGCTTATATTCGTGAACTGGAGAAAACAAGTTGGATGCTAGAAGCATGGACTAAAGAGTCTTCTAAAATCATTAAGGAAGAAGTTGTTGAAGTTCGTTAGGTTATTTAATTATTATTAAAAAATAATTAATAATCATAAAAACTTAACAATTATGGAAACTACATTTAATGAGGCGTTTAGTAACCTTATTGCAAAATTAGAAGGTTGGTTTACAACTATAATAGAATATTTACCAAATTTAACATTAGCAATATTAGTATCAATTGCAGCTTATTTTGCTGCAAAATATGTAAATAGATTAACCTATAAAATGGTCTCTAAGCGTATACAACAAGATTCTGTTGCACACATGATTTCAAGAATAGCAGCGGTAATGCTAGTCATTATTGGTTTATACATTTCTCTTGGTATATTAAATTTAAGTAAAACATTAACCTCTTTATTAGCTACAGCAGGTGTTGCCGGTTTAGCTATTGGTTTAGCATTACAAAACACCTTAAGTAATACAGTTGCTGGTGTGTCGCTTTCTTTTAGAGAAAAAATACAGATAGGAAATTGGGTAGAGACTAATGGATACTCTGGAGAAGTTATGGATATCAATTTAAAAGAGTTTGTTATAAAAGAAGCTGATAATAATATCGTGATTCTACCAAACAAATTGATTCTAGAAAATGCTTTGAAAAACTATTCTTTAACCACAAGAATGCGTGTGGCTTTAAAGTGTGGTGTTGGGTATGAATCCGATTTAGCAAAAGTAAAATCCTTAACAAAAGAAACAATTGCAGCTAATTTTGATCAAGTTAAAAGTGCTGATGATGTCGAGTTTTATTACACTGAATTTGGTGGTAGCTCGATTGACTATTTATGCCGATTTTGGATTGACTCAGAAAGCATGCTCGACAAATTAAATGCTAAAACAGAAGCTATTATAGCGATTAAAAATGCATATGATAAAGCAGGAATCAATATTCCTTTCCCAATTCGAACACTTCAATTCGATAATAAATTATCTGTAGACACGTCCAAAACATCACAAAAAAACGAATTCTCTAAGAACTAGAGTAGATTTATCATTATCGATAAATTATTTATTTAAATTTAAAAATAAAAACAATGAAAAATTATATATACATAGTTGTATTACTTATTTGTGGTACCGCTATGGCGCAAGAAAAACCTAAAGACATAAAAGAAGAAACCATTGAGAAAACGGTTAAATATAACAATGGAGAAGAAGTAACCGAAAGTAAATTAAAAGTTATTTCACGAGAAACATCTAGCATCGAGTTATCTATGGATGATATGGAAAAAGTGAATCAGGAACGGATTGCTTCAACTAAAAAAGTGGAAACTATGGTAATGGTAGATGATGATTTGGATCCCGATTATGATTTATTATCAAAAGAAACTCATTTTGTAAGCGATGATAAAAATTTTAAATTTTCGCCTAACGATGGTGGTTTTAATATTGTTTTCGATAATAATGATAATGAGTTTGTTGTTGTTGGAAAGGCCTGGAGTACAAAAAATCCTGGCAGTTATATTGTAAAAGGAGAAACATATAATGGTATTGGTTATTTAACCGAAAAAGGCGAATTTGTTGTAGAATATTATAACTCCGATTCGGAAAGTATAGAAACCATTTCATACAAACCAATAAAACTATAATAGATAGTCGTGTTAAGTTCTTAATAAAAGTTCCGATTCGTTCGGGACTTTTTGTATTTTAGATGTTCAATAAAAGGAAAGTAATATATATGAGTGTTTCTGTGCCGAAATCGGCTTTTACATATTTAAAAAAGTTAGAAAAAAATAATGATCGCGAATGGTTTGGCGATAATAAAGCGGAGTTTCAATCCATTCAAAAAGAAATAAAAGTATTTTATAATGCGCTTCTAGAAGCTTTAAACAAACATGATGAAATTGATAAACTTAAAATTTTTAGAATTTACAGAGATGTAAGATTTTCTAAAAATAAATTACCATATAAAACACATTTTAGCGGTTCTTTCCAAAGAGTGAAACCTAGGTTACGTGGTGGTTACCATGTACAAATTAAACCAAATAATGAAAGTTTTATTGCTACAGGTTTTTGGGATCCTGCTCCCGCCGATTTAATGCGTATTAGAAAAGAGTTTGAAATGGACGACTCGGAAATTCGTGAGATTATTAGTGAAAAGTTGTTTAAAAAAACTTGGGGTGGTTTTGTTGGAGATGAAGTAAAAACAGCGCCACGCGGATTTAATAAAGAGGATAAAGCCATCGATTTAATTAAAAAGAAACAATACATTTTTATTAAGAAATATACCGATGCTGAAGTTTTAGATGTTAATTTTATAAATGAGGTAAGTGCTGCATTTAAAGTGATTCGACCTTATTTTGATTATATGAGTGATGTGTTAACCACTGATTTAAATGGGGTATCTTTAATAGATAATTAATTCTTCAACTAAAAAGATGCGTTAATTATTCATTTTATAGTGATACGGGAAATCCTTTATATTGTTTGTAGCGTATATACAAATTTAATGCCCCAAACATATGAAAAATAATTACCTCGTACTTTTCTGCTTCACATTTGTAGTTTCATTAAGTTCTAATTCGCAAATATCACAGATTAGTTTTTTGAATGCAAATTATAGTTATGGAATCCAGCCTGAAAATATTCAATCTACTGATATATACAATGTATATGTTGCATGGAGAAATGCTTTTGCAGAACCATGTACTAATGGGAGGTATCGAATAAAATTTGATACACCATCAGAAACAGTGTCTGAAGGTATTGGTTATGGAATGTTACTTTCTGCTTATGCTAATGATAGAGAATTATTTGACGGATTATGGCTGTATTATAAAGATTTTTCTAATAGTAATGGAGTCATGAATTGGAAAATCAATGAATGTACTTCTGTTATTGAATCAAATGGTGCTTCCGATGCAGAGTTAGATGCAGCTTATGCTTTAATTGTTGCAGATAAACATTGGGGAAGCTCAGGAACTATTAATTATAAAGATGATGCCTTAACTTTAATTAGTGCTATAAAAACACATGAGGTAGAAAGTGGAACTTACGTTTTAAAACCTGGTGATGCTTGGGGAGGAACTAGTAATACCAATATATCTTATTTATCTCCAGGTTATTTTAGGGTTTTTGGAATTTATTCTAATGATACCGTGTTTTGGAATGCTGTAACCGATAAAAGTTACGACATTTTGAATGCAAATTTATCTATAAATAACGCATCATATAATTTAGTGTCCGATTGGTGCAAAGCAGATGGTACATATTCAAACGAAGTATCATGGGCTGATTACGAAGGTAAAACATATGCTTACAATGCCGCAAGAACACCTTGGAGAATAGCTTTAGATTATATTTGGTTTGGAGATTTACAAGCCATTAATTACACTAATTTGTGTAATGGTTTTGTAAATGCTCAAGGCGGTTTTAATCAAATATTTCCTGGTTATTCTCAAGCAGGAGTCGCTATGAATACCGAGTATAGAGATCCAACTTTTACAGGAGCTTATGCCTCTGCGGCAATGTCTTCAACAAGTCAAAATTTTGTAGATAGCGGTTATTCCGAATTAAAAACTCAAACTACAGACGCTTATTTTGGTTCAACTTTAAGAGCTATATATATGTTTGCATTATCTGGAAACATGTATAATGCTTTATCGGAAACTGTTTTGAGTAATATATCTGAGACACAAAAAACATTTAAATTATATCCAAACCCAGTTTTAGATAATTTAAATATTTTATTTAAAACATCTAAGCTTAGAACCATTAATGTATATACAATTAATGGTGAACTTTTACTTTCTAATGAAGTAAATACTTTACAAGTAAAAATAGATTTAAGTCAATTTAATTCAGGTTTGTATTTTTTAAATATTGATAGAGAAAACTTTAAGATTATTAAATCTTAATTGAAATTTTACTATCAAAAACATATCAAATAAAAAAAGCGTGTATTTAAATCAATTCTTTTTTTTTTGAATAAAAATACTACGCCTAAATTTATGCTTTTATTTGGTGCTAAACTGCTTTAAGTAATTCTGGTTTTTCAAAAAGTTGAATATTACTTAATAATCTTTCTTTCACAATATTCATCATGCGTTTATTTAAAGCCGACGAGTTTTCAGTATAAATTAAATATTCTTCAACTGTAAAAACGCCAATAATCATCCCTTTTAAAGAATTCCGAAATTTCATATTTTTTTGGATAGCATTTTCCATATAATCCATACGTTTTTCCAACGATAAACCGTAAAAAATCGATTTATGCTTTACTATATAATTCCTGAAAGCGGCAATCAATAAATCGTTTTGCATTTTAATGCATGGGCGAAGCACTAAGTTTTGGAAACGCTCGTCTGCAGACATGGCATCGTTTATAGTTGCTGTTAAAATCTCTGGACGAATGTTCTTTAAATTAAAGTCTCTTGAATTCATAGTTTTGATTTTTATTCAATTTAAAGATTATTAAGGTCGATATAGGATTTGTGATTTTTAATTATCCACGAGGTTATTAACATTTATAATTTTTTATCTTTATAGCAGATTAATTTTCTTTTATTTTTACATCGAAAAACAAAATAAAGCACATGAACTTTGGTAGCGTTACAAACCCCGGAAATATTGAGTTTACACTACCTAAAGATCATATAGATACCAAGTATATTTTAGATAAAGTAAAAGATGATCAAGTGCCTGAAATTTATGTAGGTTGTGCAAAATGGAATAGGGCAGACCTAAAAGGTTTTTATCCTCGTGGAACAAAAGATGAACTTAATTATTATGCTTCTCAATTTAATTCTATTGAATTAAATGCTACGTTTTATAATCTTTTCTCGCCAGAGCAGTTTGCAAATTGGTTCGATAAAACGCCTCCAGATTTTAAGTTTTTCCCGAAGTTGCATAAAGAAATAAGTCATAAAAAAGTTTTAAATGATACTCAAAATAATGTTGAGAATTATCTATATAATATATCCCAATTAAAAGAAAAACTAGGCACCACCTTTTTGCAAATGCATAGTAGTTTTAGTCCTAAAGATTTTGATAACGTTATTGCTTTCGCGGAAAATTGGCCGAAGAATGTTCCGTTAGCTATGGAGTTCAGGCATACCGATTGGTATAATGATAAAACTGTTGCTGAAGATTTATATCAACTTTTAGAAGAGAATAATATTTCGAACGTGATTACAGATACTGCAGGTCGACGTGATTTATTACACATGCGCTTAACGAATGCAACCGCTTTTGTACGTTATGTAGGAGCTAATCACTTCTCTGATTATTCACGATTAGACGAGTGGGTAGAACGGCTAAAACTATGGAAAACACAAGGTATTAAAGAAATTGATTTTTTTATTCATCAAAACATTGAAAAAGAATCGACTTTGCTTTCTGCATATTTTATAAAAAAGATAAATGAGGAATTGGGATATACACTAACCATTCCAAATGATGATGGACAGCAACTTCTCTTTTAAGTTAAATATTAAAATCAAATACAAGAATAAATAAAAGTAATTACAAACAATATTCAAGTTATAATTGTTATGTTACTTTTATGCTATAAATCGAATAATAATAATAATAATAATAAAGTTTTAATGAAAGACGACAAAAACAGAAATATGAAATTTCATAGTAGAAAATGGGTAAAACCCGAAGATTTAAATGCGAACGGTACCTTGTTTGGAGGGCGCTTATTAGAGTGGATTGATGAAGAGGCTGCTATTTATGCCATCATACAATTAGAAAACCAAAAAGTGGTCACTAAATTTATGAGTGAAATCGATTTTAAATCGTCTGCAAAACAAGGTGATATTGTTGAAATTGGTATCAATGTTGTCAAGTTTGGTCGGGCTTCACTGATACTAAGTTCGGAAGTTAGAAATAAAATGACACATGAAACCATTATTACTATTTCCAACATTGTTATGGTAAATATTGGCCCGAACGGAAAGCCAATGCCACATGGGAAAACAGAAATCGAATATGTGGTTGATAGGTTGTAAAAAGAGGCCTTAAATTTCTTTTAAAAATTATAATCAATTTTAAGTATTTGTTGCATTAAATTCAATTAATAACACTCACGTTGGTAATTTTATAAAAATATACTAACAAAGGGGTTTAAAGTTTTGAAATACTGTAATAAACTCTAAATTTGTTTTTCTTATAGCTCTAAAGCTATTTTAATACAAAATTAAAAAAATTTATGAGTAGTACATTATTTGACAAAGTGTGGGATTCGCATGTAGTGCGAGACATTGCAGATGGACCAGATGTGTTGTATATAGACCGTCACTTAATTCACGAAGTTACAAGTCCTGTGGCTTTTGTAGGTTTAAAAAGTAGAGGTTTAAGCGTATTATATCCAGAGCGTACATTTGCTGTTGCCGACCATAATACACCAACTATTAACCAGCATTTACCTGTTGAAGATCCGTTATCGGCTAATCAATTAAAAACGTTGGAAGATAATGCTAAACAATACGGAATTAGTCACTGGGGATTAGGTCATCAAAATAATGGAATTGTTCACGTTGTAGGACCAGAAAATGGTATTACAGTTCCTGGAGCTACTATTGTTTGTGGAGATTCACATACATCTACTCACGGTGCTTTTGGAGCTATTGCCTTTGGTATTGGTACTTCAGAAGTAGAAATGGTGCTTACTACACAATGTATTATGCAACCAAAGCCTAAAAAAATGCGTATTAGTGTTAATGGGCCATTAAGCAAAGGTGTTACTCCTAAAGATGTTGGTTTATATATTATTTCACAATTAACAACTTCTGGTGCTACTGGATACTTTGTAGAGTATGCTGGTGATGTTTTTGAAAATATGAGCATGGAAGGCCGTATGACGGTTTGTAACCTTTCTATTGAAATGGGTGCACGTGGTGGTATGATTGCTCCAGATGAAAAGACATTCGAGTATATTAAAGGAAGACCAAAAACACCAAAAGGTGCAGATTGGGATAAAGCCATGACGTATTGGAGTACTTTAAAAACTGATGAAGGTGCTACTTTCGATAAAGAATTAAACTTTAATGCAGCAGATATAGAACCAATGATTACCTACGGAACAAATCCGGGAATGGGTATGGGTATTTCTAAAAACATTCCTTCTGCGGAATCTGTTGAAGGTGGAAAAGCAACTTATGATAAGTCTTTAGCTTACATGGGGTATGCTGAAAATGAATCTATGATTGGTAAGAAAATCGATTATGTTTTTATTGGAAGTTGTACTAATGGACGTATTGAAGATTTTAGAGCATTTGCTTCTATTGTTAAAGGACGTAAAAAAGCAGATAATGTAACGGCTTGGTTAGTACCAGGATCACACATTGTTGAAGCTGCAATTAAAAAAGAAGGGTTATTAGACATTTTTGAAGAAGCAGGTTTTGTTTTAAGAGAACCAGGTTGTTCGGCTTGTTTAGCAATGAATGATGATAAAGTACCTGCAGGAAAATATGCAGTAAGTACATCTAATAGAAACTTTGAAGGCCGTCAAGGGCCTGGATCTAGAACGTTACTTGCTAGTCCGTTAGTTGCGGCAGCTGCTGCGGTTACTGGAGTTGTAACAGATCCTAGAGAGCTTTTATAAGTTCGAAGTTAGGCAATAGTTTTTCAGTCAAGTAGATTGAAATTTGTTGCTGTATTAAAATTAAAAATTAACCTGTTAGTTGATGGCCAAGTACTAAATACTAACAAACAGAATACTGAACACATGGCATACGATAAATTTACAACATTAACGACTACAGTGGTTCCATTGCCAATTGAGAACGTTGATACCGATCAAATTATACCTGCTCGTTTTTTAAAAGCGACAACTCGTGATGGTTTTGGAGATAATTTATTCCGCGACTGGAGATATAATGGTGACAATACACCAAAAGAAGATTTTATATTAAACAACCCAATTTACACAGGAAAAATTTTATTAGGAGGAAAGAACTTTGGTTCGGGCTCTTCGCGTGAGCATGCTGCTTGGGCGGTTTACGATTATGGTTTTCGTTGTGTGGTATCTAGCTTTTTTGCTGATATCTTTAAAAACAACTGTTTAAATATTGGTGTTTTACCAGTACAAATTAGTCCAGAATTTGCAAATGAAATTTTTGAAGCTGTTTATGCAGATCCAAAAACGGAAGTTGAAATTAATTTAGAAGCTCAAACTATTACTTTACTTTCTACAGGAAGTCAAGAGTCTTTTGATATTAATGGCTATAAAAAGGATAACATGCTAAATGGTTTTGATGATATCGACTATTTACAAAGTATGAAAAGTGAGATTGAAACATTTACAGAATCTCGTCCTTTCTAAAAAAATGGTAGTAAAAAGAATTGAAATAATGGATACGACATTGCGCGATGGTGAACAAACCTCGAGCGTGTCGTTTTCTGCTTCTGAGAAGCTTACTATTGCTAAGCTTTTACTTGAAGAATTAAGGGTTGACCGTATTGAAATAGCCTCGGCACGTGTGTCGGAAGGTGAACTTCAAGCCGTGAAAGATGTTACGGAATGGGCCAAAGAAAACAATTATTTAGGTGCTGTTGAAGTATTAACTTTTGTTGATAATGGCGTATCTATTGATTGGGTTCTTGAAGCTGGAGCAATGGTACAAAACCTGCTTACAAAAGGTTCTTTAAATCATTTAACACATCAGCTTAAAAAAACTCCTAATCAGCACTTTACGGAAATAAAAGAAAATATTAATTTGGCTACCGAAAAAGGTATTGAAACTAATATTTATTTAGAAGATTGGAGTAATGGTATGAGAAATTCAAAAGCTTATGTTTTTGAATTTTTAGAGTTTTTATCTACTCAAGCTGTAAAGCGCATTATGCTTCCAGATACTTTGGGAATATTAACACCAGAAGAATCTTATAATTTTGTAAAAGAGATTAAGGATAAATACCCTGATTTACATTTCGATTTCCATACCCATAACGATTACGATTTAGGTGTAGCGAATGTAATGGCCGGTTTAAACGCTGGAGCCGATGGCCTACATTTAACTATAAACGGTATGGGCGAACGTGCAGGAAATGCGCCAATGGCTAGTACAGTTGCAGTTATTAACGATTTTATGCCTCATATTAAAATTGGTGTAAACGAAAAGTTTTTGCATACCATTAGCAAGCTTATTGAAACCTTTTCTGGTTTTATGATTCCTGCTAATAAGCCCGTTGTTGGTGCTAATGTATTTACGCAAACAGCAGGAATACATGCCGATGGGGATAATAAAAACAATTTATATTTCAGTGATTTAATGCCAGAGCGTTTTGGGAGAACCCGAAAATATGCTTTAGGAAAATCGTCTGGAAAGGCTAACATACAAAAGAATTTACAAGAATTAGGACTTCAGCTTGATGATGAAGACTTAAAGAAAGTTACCCAACGTATTATTGAGTTGGGCGATAAAAAGCAAGTAGTTACCAAAGAGGATTTACCTTATATAATTTCGGATGTTTTAGATAGAACTTACGAAGAAAAGGTAAAAGTAAACGCTTACGTGCTTACGCATGCTATGGGTTTAAAGCCAACAACTACAGTTTCTATCACTATTAACGGTGATACTTTTGAAGAAAGTGCACATGGTGATGGCCAGTTTGATGCTTTTATGAATGCTATTAAAACAGTGTTTAAAAAGAAACAATTGAGCTTGCCCAAATTAGTAGATTACGCGGTTCGAATACCACCAGGATCTAATTCTGATGCGCTTTGTGAAACTATTATTACTTGGAAGAGTAGTGATAAAGAGTTTAAAACACGTGGTTTGGATTCGGATCAAACGGTTTCGGCTATTAAAGCGACCGAAAAGATGATGAATATTGTTGTGAGCTAAGTTATTAGTAGATAAGAATTGACTAGTAATTAAGAACGGAACATTGCAGATCAACTTGCGTTAGGGATAGAACGGCCTGTTTGAGCTCGCCGACGGTAGGAGGAAGCGAGTAGTGAAAGCCCGACCCTTGGGTAACGCTAAAAA
This sequence comes from Algibacter sp. L1A34, assembly GCF_009796805.1. Lineage (NCBI taxonomy): Bacteria > Pseudomonadati > Bacteroidota > Flavobacteriia > Flavobacteriales > Flavobacteriaceae > Algibacter > Algibacter sp. L1A34. Next base: position 3,693,574 of record NZ_CP047029.1, read on the forward strand.
AATAAAATAAAATTTAAAGTTTAAAATAAATAAAGATGAAATTTAATATAGCAGTTTTAGCAGGTGACGGGATTGGACCTGAAGTAATGGAGCAAGCACAAAAAGTTAGTGACGCGGTTGCGAAAAAATTTGGACATGAAATAACATGGAAACCGGCATTAACAGGAGCAGCAGCAATTGATGCGGTTGGAGAGCCTTACCCAGATAGTACGCATCAAGTTTGTTTAGCTTCGGATGCTGTTTTATTTGGCGCTATTGGTCTGCCTCGTTTTGATAATGATCCGTCGGCAAAAGTTCGACCAGAAAATGGTTTGCTTCAAATGCGTAAACAACTTGGCTTATTTGCTAATTTAAGACCAACTTTTACGTTTCCGTCTTTATTAGATAAATCGCCTTTAAAACAAGAACGTATTGAAGGTACTGATTTAGTATTTTTACGTGAACTTACTGGTGGAATTTACTTTGGAGAAAAGGGTAGAAGAGACGGTGGTGAAACGGCTTTTGATAACTGTGTTTACACACGTGTAGAAGTACAACGCTTGGCTAAAAAAGGTTTTGAATTAGCGATGACACGTTCTAAGAGATTGTGTTGTGTTGATAAAGCTAACGTTTTAGAAACATCTCGTTTATGGAGAGAAACTGTTCAGGCTATGGAAAAAGATTACCCAGAGGTTGAAGTAAGTTATGAACTTGTTGATGCAGTCGCTATGCGTTTGGTGCAATGGCCAAATAGTTATGATGTTTTAATTACTGAAAACTTGTTTGGTGATATTTTAACCGATGAAGCTTCGGTTATTTCTGGATCTATGGGGTTAATGCCATCAGCATCTATGGGAACTGATAATTCTTTGTTTGAACCTATTCATGGGTCTTACCCACAAGCAACAGGATTAGATATTGCTAACCCAATGGCTATGGTATTATCTGCAGCAATGATGTTTGAAATTGCTTTTAACTTACCTGAAGAAGGTAAAGCTATTAGAGATGCTGTTAACAAAGCTTTAGCTGAAGGTATTGTTACTGAAGATTTATCCGATGGTGGAAAAGCTTACGGTACTAAAGAAGTAGGAGATTATTTGGCTGCTAATATTTAGTAAGTCTTTTAATTATAAAATTTTAAAAGCGTGAATTCTATATTAGAATTCACGCTTTTTTATTTGTAATAAATATTAAATTCTAAGTAAAAGTTTTTGAAAACAATAAATCCGTAATTGCAATATTTATTTTCCTTAACATTTTGTGAAAAAAAAGTATTAATGATATTAATTTTTTATTTTTAAAAATTATATATCTAACTCTTTCTTTATGAAAAAAACAATACTAGCAACTTTATCATTAGTGATGTGCTTGACTACCACAACCAACCATGCACAATCTAAACGAAAAAAGAATAAAAAAGATAAAAGTGAAATATCTAAACCCGTTGAAAAGAAAAAAGAGGGTAAAATAAAACCATACAACGAGGTGATTACTAAAAGTGCCGTTTCTGATGATGGTTTATTTAAAACACACCAAGTTGGAGAGTCTTACTTTTATGAAATCCCTATGGAGCACTTAGGAAAAGATATGCTTCTGGTAAGCAGAATTTCTAAACTGCCAACTAATATGGGAGACGGCTATGTTAATGCGGGAACTAAAACCAATTCGCGTTTAGTAACGTGGGAGCGTTTTAAAAACAAAATATTAATTAAAGAGAAGTCTTATAGTTCGGTAGCTAATGAAGAGTTACCTATTAGCATTTCGGTTAAATCTAATAATTACGAACCTACATTATTTGCTTTTGATATTAGTGCGTTTAGCAAAGATTCTACTGCTGTAGTGATCGATGTTACTAAATTTTATACGAGTGATGTTAAAGCGATTAGTGGTTTGCCAGCTTATATGCGCAGTGAATACAAGGTAAAAAACTTAGATGCTTCTAGAAGTTTTATAAACAGTGTTAAGAGTTTTCCTGAGAATATTGAAGTTGTACAAGATATGACTTACAATGCATCTGCACCGCCATCTTTTAAAAGTGGTGAGTCTATAAGTTTACAAATGAATCAATCTATGATTTTGTTACCAGAAAACCCTATGCAATCTCGTTTTTCAGATGAACGTGTGGGATGGTTTACTTTAGATTATGTAGATTATGGAAGTGAAGCATTAAAATCTGACACCAAGACATTTATTCGTAAATGGCGTATGGAACCTAAAGATCCCGAAGCTTATGCTCGTGGTGAATTGGTAGAACCTATTAAGCCTATTGTGTATTATTTAGATCCTGCTACGCCAGAAAACTTACGTAAATACATAAAAGAAGGTGTAGAGTTATGGCAAGGTCCTTTTGAGAAAGCTGGTTTTAAGAATGCTATTATCGCAAAAGACCCACCAAGTATAGAAGAAGATCCTGATTTTAGCCCTGAAGATATACGTTATTCAGTAATTCGTTACGTAGCCAGTACAACTAGAAATGCTAGTGGACCAAGTGTATCAGACCCAAGAACTGGAGAAATTATTGAAAGTGACATTATTTGGTATCATAACCATTTACGATCGTATAGAAATAGATATTTAATTGAAACAGGCGCGGCTAATCCTGCGGCTAGAACATTAAATACACCCAAAGAAGATATTGGTGAAATGATGAAAATGGTAATTGCTCACGAAGTAGGGCATACCTTAGGTTTACCACATAACATGAGCGCAAGTAAAGCTTACGATGTTGAAAGCTATAGAAATGGCGATTTTACACAAAAAAACGGCATTGCTTCTACTATTATGGACTATGCGCGTTATAATTATATTGCGCAACCTGGAGATCAAAACATTAGGTTTATTAGAAAATTAGGAGCTTACGATGATTATGCTATTAATTGGGGTTATCGTGTAATTCCAGAAGCGCATACTCCAGAGGCCGAATTAATAACTTTAGATGGTTGGATTCTTGAAAAGGCTGGTGACCCAAAATATATATTCGGAAAACAAAGAAGTCGTTTTGACCCTACATCACAAACAGAAGATATAGGAAACAATGCTATAAAAGCGAGTACTTATGCGCTTAAAAACTTAAAGTATGTTTCTATCCATTTACCAGAATGGACTAGTGATATCACTAATGACTACGATGATTTAGAGGAATTATATGATGAATTATTTGGAGCGTGGCGTCGTTATATTAGTCATGTATTAACCAATGTTGGAGGTGTGCATGAGAATTTAATTAACCCGAACCAATCAGGAATTCCGTTTGAAGCTGTGCCTAAAGTAACTCAAAAGGCATCTGTACAATGGTTGCATGAAAATGCATTTACAACACCGAGTTGGTTAGTTCAAAAAGAACTTTTAAGCCGAACAGATTATGAAGGTTATACATCGCATTTAGGTAAATACCAAAGTAGTTTTTTAAATAAGTTATTAAGCCAGGAGATTTTAGAACGTTTAATAGATCATGAAACTATAGATGCAAATAATTATTCTGCTTTAGAGTTATTACAGGATGTTCGTAAGGGACTTTGGGTAGAAGCTAACGCAACTAAAAATGTAGATATTTATCGTCGTAATTTACAACGAGCGTATATTGAGCGTATGGCTTTTTTAATGACGGAATCTTCAGATGTTAAAGCTTTAGCTAGAGGAGAATTATCTGTATTGAAAAAGGTTGTTATTAGTGCGTCTTATCGTTCTACTAACACAACCACAAAATACCACTATAAAGATTGTTTAGAGCGTATTAATACTATTTTAGACCCTAAATAGGCGTAAAGTTTTAATAAAATAGATACTATATTATTAAATTTAAAAAGCGTGAATTCTATATTAGAATTCACGCTTTTTTATCTATTAATACTTTAGTAAACTATTTTTTAATCATTAATTTTTGTGAAGTACCGTTTGTAGCTTTTACAAAATACATACCGTCGCTTAAATTACCAACGTAAACTGTAGTTTCAATTGTAGATTGCGTATTGAATGTTTTTACAGTTTGCCCTAATTGATTAATAATTTGGAAATCGCCTCCTAAACTAGATTTTAATTTTACGTTATTAGAACCAGGGTTTGGATACATTGAGAATTTAGATTTGTTTTCAATATTACTAGTACTTAATGATGGGACAAGTTTTGTAGTGATATAAAATTGTCCTTCACCAGTAAGATTAGTTGTTAGGGTTGTGGTATAATTTGTTTCAGATATTTTTGTAAACACATGCTTTTCACGGTCTTCTAAATAGATTTCTTGAGTACCTGAAGGATCAAAAATTTCAGATGAAAAAGTAATTATATCTCCACTAGAACCAATTACTCCTACTGGAATTTCTGTATTTTCGTAATCGGAATCAGGCAAAGTTTGCACTGCTAAATTACTACTTCCGCCAGCTACCAATTTAGTAAATACGGCTATGTCGTTATTATTGCCATCAAAGCCTTCGCCAGAAACAGGAATAGATATTATTTCGGAATCGTATCCACTATCAAAACCTGTAGTTGTACCAGCTTTATAGAAAATTTCAGTCGATATTTTAACTGGTCCTCTTTCTAAAAATAATTTAATATTAGGAGTTTCAGGTGTTACATTCTCAGAAGGTTTATGACTTCGGTTTGATGCCTTAAAAACTGCAGTTCCTTCCATCGATGCGTTTACAAAGAAAGCTTGTCCAGGAGCGATTTCAATAGGGTTTAAAGCATTGTGTGCTATATATCTAGTGCCATTCCATACCCAAACAGTTTCTTCGCTAAGTAATGCTGTATTTGCAGCAGCAAAACTTGCAGAGTTTATATAAGCTGTAAAAGGATTACCAATTAAATTATAATTATTTATAGTTCCAGTGAATAATAATCTGTCAAAATCTGATGTTTTAGCAGTTCCTGTAATAGAAATATCTCTAGGACTATCTAATTTTACAGATATACCTTCACCTGAATCTAAAGTACCGGTAGTCGATGTTTCAGAATATGCCCAAGCATTAGTCATATCTCTAAAATAATAACCAAGTCCAATTCTAGAACCCGATCCAGCATAAAAATTGCTGCTAGGTTCATTTATTAAGTCCTCTATAGTCTCTCCAAAAACAGGAGCGGCTATTAAATGCCAATTTGTATCAGGGATATTTTTTTTATAAGTTATTACTCCTGTAGCCGTACTTTGAGGAATAAAAGAAGCTTCAGAATTAATGGTTAGTGAATTAAATGTTACCGCTTCTGAAGCTGTTGGATAATTTGTTAAATTAGACGGAATTATAATATCGGCATATGATACTGGTACAGAGTTAGTGTCCCAATTGGAAGCAGTATCCCAATCATTATCAGTTGCACCTGTCCAAGTTACTGTTGGAGGCGTTGCATCTACTAAAACAGCAGTAGTAGAACTAATACTATTTAAGGTTAAATTTGCTTCTAGCTGCCCATAATCTTTTAAAGTACCACCATTTACTGTTAAAGTACCTACAGTTATTCCATCGGTGTCTATCTCATTAGTTTGAATAGTATATCTAAATACCAAAGCATCTGTACCGCCACCACTTTCGTAATTTGCCGAACGTGTTGTAGAGCCAACGGTAATGCTTAATTGAGGTATTCCATTGGTAGTATTAACAATAACATTTTCATTATAGTTAACCACGAAGTCTAAGTTTTCATTAGCAGTATAAGTTGCATCGCCTGGAACCGAAACACTGGTTACTGTTGGAGCAACGGCACTAGAAATAACAGTTGTGGTATTATCAGAGCTATTACTTGTACCATCGTTAACCACTACTGTAAAAATTGTAGTTTCAGAAGTGGCTGTTCTATTATTTGTAGGATTAAAAGATAAGGCTCTTAATTTACTTTGTAACTGTGCAGCAGTTGTACTTGTAATGTTATATGGCCCTGTTCCTGATAAACTCATTCCCGATAACGTACCTTTAGCATTGATATCTAAAGAAATAGTTGCAGAAAGCGCATCGCCATCAGCATCTATTATACTTATAGTTGAAAAAGGTAAAATTGTACTATCATCATTAACGGTTTGTCCCGAAGTTGTTCCTGTTATTGTTGGAAGCGTGTTTGAAGTGACACCTTGAACAACTAAATCGAATACAATTTGTCCATAAGTTGTTCCAGCAGTAGTTGCCGTCCCCGTATTAATCGTTACACCAATTCCAGAACTAGCAACCGAAGCCGTAACAGCAGAAACATCTACCGTTGACTGAACTGCATTAACATTTATACCTGTAATTCCTGTTACCGTACCACCTGTAAAATTAAAATCCAAAGGGATTTCTATAAAATCACTATTTCTAAAATTATAAATAATTTGATCAGCATCAATATCATAAAATATGTCGGGATATAGTTGAAATTCACCTGAATTATTAGAAGGGTCTTCAACTATAACCGTATAAGTACTACCATTTTGAACTAGGCTAGCTTGTGATCCTTCAAGTGTTTGTCCATTGAGATATAATGATAAAAATATAATTGGAATTAATAAAAGGTTTTTGTACGACTTTTTCATAATAAATTTGGGATTGTAGGTTAAAAGGCACTAGCAAACGTAAGTTAAATATTTAATAAATAAAAGAATTAAAGCGTGTTTCACAATAAAAACACGTTGTTTATCAATTAAAAACGCATTTCATCGATTTAATTTGAAAAATTCAATTGTAGGAGTAAACTTAAAAAGTGAAAAAATAAATATGTAATTTATACATAACAGACTGCTGATTAGTTTATTAAAAATTGATCGTTTTTGCAAAAAAATCAATTATTTTAGATAGGATTAGCTTTTCAATTTAAAGTACTAAATTTGTTTTTATAAGAAGACGATAAATTTCAACACCCCCAAATGATTGACCATATAGATTCCTTAAAGCGTGAAAATGCGATTCTTAAAGAAAAGCTTGAAAAACTTAGTAATAAAAAAGGAAAACCTAAAAAGCGTGGACTATTTAAATTTGTAGGAACATTAATAGCTGGTAAAAACCTAAAGCGGAGTATTTATAATTCTATAAACGAATTTAACGAACAGCGTAAAATATCTATAAATACAACATCCAATTTAATAGCGAGTTTAATTAGGCGTATTACACGTATTGGTGTTGTTGGCTTGCTGGTTGCGTTATTACCAACTACTTTAATGTTTTACCAAAATAGCTTGTTAAAAATACAGAATAGTAAAATAGAAACACAAACACATTTGGCAGAAGCTTCGCGCCGTTCTACCCAAATGTTTATTATGGGAGAGGTTTTAAGCGATGTAAATAGTGAGTTAAAAAACAATGCATCATCAAGATTATCAAATACTTTAGCTGGGCGTATTATTGCTTTAAGCCGCGCTATGAAACCTTATAGATACATGGTTGGCGATAAACTTATTGATGAAGCTATAAGTCCAGAACGTGGACAATTACTTATTTCGCTGTGTAAAAGTAAAATAGCGTCATCTTTTTTTGTTGATGAAATTTTACAAGAAAGCGATTTCACAAAATCGGAATTAATTGATGCCAAATTGAGAGGAGCTGTTTTACGAGATGTTAATTTAAATGAGGCCAATTTATCGAGATCAGATTTAATGAATGTCGATTTACAACGTGCCAATTTAAAAAACGCTAATTTAACACATGTTGACATGGACGATGTTAATTTAATTAATGCCAATTTAGAAGGAGCTAATTTAACTGGCGCTTTTTTAATTAGAGCTCAATTAAAAGGTGCGAACTTAACGCATACTGTTTTAGATAGTGTAAAAGTAGATCGTGGAGATTGGCTGTTATACATTAAAGATAAATTAAAACTTAAAGGTGCTTCGGAATTATACGAAACCTATAAAATTGATAGCGTTTATTATTATGAAACATCGAAGCTTAAACAACCGATGATTTTAAGACGTTAAAGAAGATATCTAAGTTAATATTCTTATCAAGAAACATATAAAACTCCAATAAAAATCCAGTTAATATTACAATTAACTGTTTTTTTTTAGAGATTAAAATATTTTATAACACAGAGAAATTTATTTATTTGTATTAATAAACTGAATCACTTCTTCAGCAAATAAATCTGGTTCATTTAACATAGGGGAGTGCCCAGAGTTTTCAAAAATCACTAACTTTTTTGAGCTTGAACCTAAATTATCGTAAGCATCTTGAGCAAATTTTATAGGAACAACCATATCATTCTTACCCCAAAGTACTAAAGAAGGAATGGTGATTTCTTGAAGTTGGTTTGTATAATCTACCGTTTCCCAAAGTCCTTGATCTGCTAGAATAGATTGGGTATTACTTCCAGTCCAAAGCATTGTTAGTATGTTATATTTAAAAATTAATTTGTCGCTATCGTCTTGCGATTCATTATTAAGACCATCATTTTCGAATTTAGTTTCTGCATTATGAGCTTTACTATTCATTTTAGAAGCATCATCGCTATTATACGCTGTTTGGTTTGCATTATTTGCTATATCTAGTGCGTTCTGCCAAAATTCGACACTATTATCCGCTTCAATTTGTTCTGTAGCCACAATTCTAAAATTAGAGATATATTCAAAATATAAACCTTTAGGGTTGTGTGCGCCATCGACATCAATCCATCCTAAAAAATCACTTTGATCTTTTAATAGTGTTGCAGGACCTAAGGTGCCACCCCAACTATGCCCCATAAGAAAGAACTTAGCATCACTTCCGTATTTATGCTTAATAACTTTTATAAGAGCCAAAACATCTTGAGCCATAATATCTATACTTATGCCATTTTTGGAGTAACTTCCTTGTGCCATACCAGAACCTCTTTGGTCAAAATAAACTACTGCACATTCTTTTTCAATGTCACTTTTAATTGTATTTGCGCGGTATCCCAATCCATTACCACCTGGGCCTCCATGCAATATTATTAAGAATATTTTTTCTGAAGCATTACCATAAATATAAGCTGGCATATCTGCATCTTTATGGCGCACGAATATAGTGTCATCTAAATTGTTAATATTTTGGTCTTTAGAACAAGAAAAGATCATGACCAAAGCAACCACTAGCAGTACTATTTTTGAGTAATTATTAATTGCTTTCTGCATCTCTTTTTTTCTTTTTAAAATTAAAACGGTAACCATATTCAAAATTAAAAGCAGGTAAACTTCCCGCATTATACGGTGTTCTTAACATGAAATTTATGTTAAAATACCGACCTGTTATTTTTTTTCCAGGCCGTTCCTTTCCAATTCCTACAGAAATAGAAGGCGCATAATAGCCTCGTCCAGGAAGCGATACTTTCTCAACATTATTGCCCGTAACTTTATATGTTTCTGGTAAAAAAGAACGGTAGTAACCTAAAGGATTTAACTCTATACTAAACTGCTTTCCTTTTTTGTTTGTTCTTCGCCAAGTAACTCCATAATTTGTAAAAACACCGGTATCCGTTTTTGAAGAAAAATTAGAGGTGAAGCCTAAATTTCCGGTAAGAAGAAATTGATGTTTATTGGTTCTAATCCCTTTTCTCTTATGCTTAATTTTATCCTTTTCTATCCAGAGATATTCAGCCCCAATAGTAAGCCCATTATTCCAAAAAATATTACCAAAATAACTCGCCTTAAATTCTGTTCTATCTATAAAAGAATAGGAAGACAGATCGACTTGCTTTTTTGTTTTTTCTAAATTTTGTGTGTATCCTGTTTTAAAAAAAAGTAGTGAAACAGGAATTAATAAACGTAGTTTTTTATGCATAGAATGTGTTTTAGAAACACAAAACTACTTTTATAAATTTAAAATAATGTTAATAGATAACCAATTAAAAGTTAATTAAATTATAAAATAAAACACTGTAAAACAAGTATTTAAGCTACTTATTAACGGTGTTTACGTCGCTTTACAGGTTGTTTTAGATGAAAATATAGTGTTATGCTAAAAAGCTAAAAACAGTCTGGTTTTTGAAAACACTTATAGTTTTTGAAATTATTTTTTAAAATTTAACTTAGTAGGATATTCAAAAATTTCTAATTCAAAAAACGGAACAGCAGCAATAGTATGATCGAAAATATCGGCCATAATGTACTCGTAATTCTCCCATCTTTTATCACTACTAAAAGCATAAATTTCTAAAGGAATCCCTTCTGCCGTTGGCGCAAGTTGGCGCGTCATGATCATCATGTTTTTATTAACGCCAGAGTGTCGTTCAATATAGGTTTCAACATACTTTCTAAAGACACCCAAATTCGTTAGGTTGCGTCCGTTAAGTGCCATGGTTTTATCAATATTTTTATCCTTATTATATTGATCGATATCCATTTGGCGTTTTTCTAAATATTCAGAAATAATTTCGATGCCTTTAAGCTTATTTATTTGTTCCGAAGAAAGATAAACAACACTATCCATTTTTATGTTTATGGCACGTTTAATACGGCGACCATCAGATTCTACCATACCGCGCCAGTTTTTAAACGAATCGGAAATTAAGGCATAAGTAGGAATGGTTGTAATCGTTTTATCAAAATTCTGAACTTTTACAGTTGCTAAATTAATTTCGGTAACATCTCCATCGGCACCATATTTTTCAAAAGTAATCCAATCGCCAATGCGCACCATATCATTAATAGATACTTGAATACTGGCTACAAAACCCATTATAGTATCCTTAAAAACAAGAATAATAACAGCAGAAACTGCTCCAAGACCCGTAATAAACTTTATAAAAGGTATACTTGTAATAATTGCAATAGCCGACATAAAACCGGCTAACCAAGCAAATATCATAAAGACTTGAATGTAGCTATCTATAGGCTTGTCTTTAAATCTAGGAAGCGTTTTTAAGTAATCTTTAAGCGTACTTAATAAACTTCTAACAATCCAGAGTGTTACAACAATAGCAAATACGCGAAGCCCTTTTTCAACGATACTTTCAGCATAAGGAAAATCGACAAAAACCTCAGAGATAAACTCTAAAGCTATAAGTAAAGGTATTATGTGCGATATGTTTCTTGGAACTTTATTTTTAACGAGTAAATCGTCGAAGTTTGTTTTTGATGCTGAAGCAAACTGAGAAAACACACGAATTAATATTTTTCTAGTTAGAAAAAATATAACACCTACAAATAGAATTAAAACCAATACCAACCCAAGCATATTAAGGTACTTCGAAGAAGATTCTGTTAGATGAAGCGTATCTACCAAGTAGTTGTAGATTACATGCTTATAATCTGTTCCTTCTATGGTCGTTTCAATAGATGTTTTAATTGAAGTGTTTTGCATTAATTGGCGGGTTTTAAAAGTTTCATATCAACATAAAAAGTTCCGCAAGGAATTACAGAAGCAATAAGTACAAAAAGAAATGTTTTACTTGTCCATTTCATTTCACTCTTAATTAAAAATGCAAGAATAATATATACTATAAAAAGCATACCGTGTGGCATACCTAAAAGCTTTACATATTCTGGATTTCCAGACATATATTTAATTGGAGTGGCTATAAATAATAATAAAAGATAAGATACACCTTCTAAAAAGGCTACTATTCTAAAAATATTTAAAAGTGAAAACATGCTATAAATTTTCCTGCAAAAATAAGGTACAAAAGTTGTAAACCCTTCATATTAATCGTTAAAAATATAAGATAAATAGGAGAGGAGACTTCTTGAGTTAGATAAGGTTTTTTTATAAAAATCTAAATCTACAAGGCGCTAAATATAATCATGCCATAAATAGCGAAACGAATAAACCTTAATGAACCAAAAAGCATCACGTTTTTAAAGGGAAATTCTATAATACCGGCTGCTAAACAAGCAATAGAAAAGGGTAGTGGCAATACGGCACCAACCATAATTAAAAAGCCACCCCATTTTTTGGAGTTTTTAAGTTGCTTTTCCATTTTAACGGCAATGTAATTATGTACCGATGGAATTTTGGTAATTGTGCGCCCCATCCAATAAGAAACTAAACCACCTCCATAAGATAGTACAGCCAGAAGTCCTAAATAAAACCAAGGACTATGCATTTTACCTGCCCAAGCAATAAAAATTTCTGGTGGTACAAGTCCTAAAAGTGTTTCAGAAACAAAAAAGAAACTAAGCACGCCGTAAGCAGGAAGAACTTCTGTTAAATGCGTGAGTGTTCTGTTAATATCAAAAAAGTGATTTACCACATAAACCAAAATTACAATACCAATAATAAAAGGCAAAGCTTTCTTTACTGCTTGCCAAACAAAGCTGTAAAACCCTGTATAAGAGTAGTATTGATGTAAAAGCTTAAACTTAGATTTTTTAGCTTTCGATGTTGGATCCGGTTTCATTAATATAATAATTTTTGGGTGTCAAATATAGTATATTTTTTAGTCGGAAAAAGGTCGCGAACTTTACATAACAGTATTTTAACATAAAATGTTAAAATTATATTTAAGAAAAACTATAAATTAAAACCTATTCATCCATTTTTCATGTTCTAAATACATGAAAACAAATAATTCACAAAAAAAAATGACATTATACACTTATTTTTGCATTTAATAAATTATATCAATAACTTAACATTCCAAATCAAATAAGCTTGACTTGAATAAACTATTACTATTCACATTACTATTTTGTAGCTTTTTCTGTATTAGTCAACCTAAGACCAATACAACAAAATTTGTGGATAGTATTAATGTATTAATCAATTTGGCCGATAAGGAAAACTTGGGTTCTAATTTTGAGAACGCTTTAAACTACTCCATAGTTGCTGTTAAACTTGCAAACATATCTAATATTAAAGAAGAACAAGCTAAAGCTTATAACAGTTTAGCCAGTACGTACCAGATATTGAATGATAATGATAGTGCTGAAAAATACTTTTTACTAACGCTTAAATTTGCTAGAGAATTAGATAATGATTTCATTATTTCGTCGGCATTAAATGGTCTGGGAAATGTATATTCTAAGAAAGAAAAAACTTTAAATCGCGCCATAAATTATTACAATGAAGCTTTTGAATTTGCTGAAAAAACAGGTAAACAAAGTAATATAGCTGCTTGGTATTTAAACATGGCTAGTTTATTTTTAGATTTTAACAAAACGGACGAAGCCTTACCGTATTTAGATTCTGCTACCGAGACATTAGAAACTTATAACATTGAAGAGCCCGTTTATTTTGCTACATCATATTATTTAAGAGCACTTTACAATAAGCAGAAAAAGGAATATACTACTGCAAATAATTATTTAGAAAATGGTATATCTATTTCTAAAGAAAATAACTTATACCCAGAACTTATAGATAATTACCAATTGCAGTATGATATTTACCAAGAAGAATCTAATTATGCTTTGGCCATTAAAAGTTTACAAAATCTTCAATTTTATAAAGATTTAATTTTTAATAAAGAAAAGAGTTTAAAATTAGAAGAACTAAATACGCAATTTAAAGTTAGTGAATACCAAAAAGAGCTCACTGAGGCTAAATTGCAAACAGAAACTGCTAATTTTAGAATTAATCTTATTACGGCTGTTGTTGTTTCTTTTGTGTTATTTTCCATTTTAGTTATATTTATAATTAATACGTTTAAAGTACGCCAAAGGCATAAGGATTTAGACGATGTGAGAACGAAAACCGAACATTTAACTAATCTAAAATCGGAGTTACTAACCAGTATTAGTCACGAGTTACGTACACCTTTGTACGGCATAATGGGTATAACATCCATGCTTTCCGATGATAAAACATTGGATACCGAACATCAAAACTTAATAAGTTCTTTGCAGTTTTCAGGGAATAGATTACAGGAACTTGTTAATAAAATATTACGAATTACAGAAATTGAATCTAATAGGGTAGCGGAGAAAAAAGCAATTATTAATTTACATGTGTTGATTAACGATTTGGTTAAGTCGCTTAATTATTCAGCTACAGAAAAGAATAACGATATCGTTTTAAATCTACCAGAATCTATAGATAACCTTTATAATATTGATAGTTTAAAACTTACCGAAGTTTTGGATAATTTAATCTCAAATGCTATAAAATTTACTAGTAACGGCCGCATTAATATTAGTGTTTTACTTGTTGAAACCAAAAACGATATTGATTTTTTACAGTTTAAAATTGAAGATACAGGAATAGGAGTGGCTAGTGAAAACCATAAATTAATTTTTGAAAATTTTAGACAAGCCACAGAAAAAAACACATCTAATGGTTCTGGTCTAGGTTTATCTATTGTTAAAAACCATTTAGAAACCTTGGGAGGAAGTATTATGTTAGAAAGTGCACTTGGCCTTGGTAGTGTTTTTTCGTTTATTATACCTTGCCAAATTGCTACACCAGATATTATAGCGAAAAGTACCATGCATAAAAGTAAAAAACCTTTAAGGGTTTTAGTGGTTGAAGACAATAAAATTAACCAAATGATTACCAATAAACTTATTTTATCTATCGGACATATTTGTACTATTTCGAATAATGGACTGGAAGCTGTTGAACGCTGTAAAACTGATGATTTTGATTTGGTTTTAATGGATATTAATATGCCAATAATGAATGGATTTGAAGCATCTAAAAATATAAAATCCTTTAAACCAAGCACAAAGATTGTAGCATTAACTGCTTTAGAAATAAGTGAAGTTAAAGAACAGTGTAATGCGGTTGGAATAAATGGTATTGTTAATAAACCTATTGGTAAAAATCAGCTTAATGAAATTATTCAAATGAATGTTGCAAGTTAGATCTCAATACAAAGTTATTTATTGTGAATTTTGAGAATATAGAGTATGCGTTTAAATATTCTATTTTACATAATATTAATTATAGTACATTTTATAACAATTAGCGAAATAGCCTTTTGGGCGATATTTGACATAATTACAGATATGTTTTCATTAGAACAATTAGAACTTGGGTCATTAAACTAATAAGCGGTTTGCTTCGCAGTGCTTATAAAACATTTGTATCTATAATTAGCCGTTATGCAAAATAGCCGCTACCAAGCGCTCGATTGTTTTACAAAATCAAATTGCTCTGGCAATTTATTTTACACACAATTATCCAACGCTTGCCAACGCCAAAATAAAAGCTAACCTTTTTAGTGTTATTGAAATTTTAGCGTATTTGAATAATTGTGCATCATATTTTTTTCTACGCGATTTTCGTAAGCCTGCCATAAGAGCTTAAATTTTAAGAAAAATAAAATTCTAAGCACTTATTCAATTCTCCGATATGATTTAAACTTTTTTAATTGTAACTATTAATATTATGTAAAATAGAAATTGAAGCTTTGGACTTCTAAAGTTTTCATTCTTATCTTTTTTTCTTGATAAAAAAAGAAACAAAAAAATCATGACTGCATATAATTTTGGAAACAATTACGGCTCGCTATGCTATATTTTAGGAAACATTGGAACTAACCAAGATTTCTGCAGAAAACGTTTTAAAACGCAGGAAAACCAATAAAAACAGTAACTAAACCCCTAAAATATTACGCTCCACTCTCCTATTGTTTTACCAAAATTCTATGAGGTCGTTTTAAACTCTTTCCTATATTCTTTTTTTATTGGAATTAAGTAGTCATTAATCCCAAAATTTTCTTCCCATAATTCTTTAAATTTTTTAAATGAAGATTGACTATTAACGTTAATATAATATTCTTTAATAAAATAGTAATAATCATTAGTTAGCAATGCTTTATCTATTTGAGTTTCATTTAAGGTTATCTTTTTCTTCTTAATTTTTACTTTTTTATCTGTATAGTCTTTTTCAATGTACTCATCCTTTCTTCTATCATTTTTAATAATTGCCCATCTATCATTAAATAATTGGCTTTTATGACCCTCTCTAAAGCTTTTAGATAGCCTATTCTTTTCAGACATATAAGCTAATTTATCATTTAGCACATAATCATTATATGCCATATCATTTCTATTTTTAGTTTCTCCCAAACCAAACCAATCACGCATGCCTTTGACTCCATATGGCAATTCAAGTAAATTTTTATAAAAGTAATTTGGGTCATTTTTCATAATATTTACCTGGTAAAAAACCTTTTTATTCGAGAACAAAAAATTATTTTTTTCACCTTCTTTCAACCATAATTGATAAAACATTTCTACTTGTAGAGAATTAAATATAAATGGCGTCATTAGAACAAATTTATCTCCTGAAACAACAACATAATCACTTAAGTTAATTTCATTATTTACAAATTTTAAAATGTTATCTTTTGCTCTCCAATATTTACCGACTTTTTCAAATTCTGTTTTCATTAAGGATTCGATTACTTTTCTGCATATTCCTTCAATTAACTTATCTTCAAATGGTAATCTATCATTCAAAAGGTAATCTCTGCTCAAACTCAATGGCATCTTTGCATTTCCGTCGAATACTGAAACTAAAGGACGTCTCCAAGGAAAATCAGGCATTTTATATCCTCTTAAAACTTTGAAACCATTACAATATAATTGATTGTTTGGCTTTTCTTCCCATCTACCTCCATAAGTATAATAGTCTTGATCACGATTATCTATTGTCCAATGTATAGCCTTAAATTCATCAGTACTCAATTTATGCCATCCTTTTAATGGTTCTTCAGGTAAAGATGAAATAGAAACCCTATTAAATTCAAATATTCTTTTTAATTCATCATTCTCAATTCTATAAATAATTTTTGGAGAATTCATTACATACCAATTGAACCAAGATAATTTTTGATTCTTTTCATCAAAAAATGAATATCTATCATTTTGAGTTTTATAAAATCCAATTAGCCTTAAAAACTCATAATTAATTTTTTGACTTAACTTAATTTTAATAAAAGTACCTTCTTCACAGTCCTGTTTAATCAACTCAACTTGTTTAGTACTTAATGAAGCCTTACAATGATATCCTATTTTGTCATTATGATGCTTCGTATGAAGTTCAAACTCATCACCTAAAAGAAATGCAGCTAATACTCCAACACCAAACCTTCCTGTTTTTTCTATTTTTACTTCACTTTTTTCTATAAAACTTTTTTTCCAAAGCATACTATTCCTAAAAGAAGCTCCTGCTCTAAAAAAGAAATTAATTATTGTTTCTTTTGTCATACCGATACCATTATCTTTTATGGTTAACCAGTATTCATTTGAATTCTTTACAGGTTGTTCCAAAGAAACAATAATTTCCTGTTCAGTATGAGTGCTATCTACAAATGCCCTTTCTTTTACCGCATCAACAGAATTTTGTAATAATTCTCTAACACCATATTTTGGATCTTCTCCGTATAATGGTCCAATTAATAATTTGAGTAACTCTGGATCTGCATCAAATCTTATTTTTTGTGGAATATAATCTACTGTTTTTTCGAATTTTTCAATATTGTCGAGGTTAGATGTTAATCTTCTAAATTTAATTTTTAAATTTTTAAGTTCTTCGTCTTTACCATAAACCTCTCCAAGAATTGCCCATGAAATATCAAATTCATACTGTATATCATCAAATAGTTTTCTCAACTCTAAAAATATTAGGCTGTTCTCTGGTTTTGCCTTAACAAAAATTCTTTCGGGATCTGCAGTTTTAATGCTAATATCTTTAATGGAATCATGTTTTTTCCATTCTTTTTTTGAAATAGGACTAGAAAAACGTTTCGTTTTTACTAAAATAGGGTTTGCTCTTTCAGAATGTATTTGTATATAATCTGCTATTCTCAACACAACCATTAAAAATACTACCTTAATATCAAATGGCACTTTCCATGTATCTTCATGTTTATCTTTCAAATAATCAAATGAATTTCGTAAATTCATTCCATGGCTTCTAGCCACTAAACCACATAAATCAATAATTTCATTATCAATTTTAGTATTTGTTTTAATATTTGATGTGCCTATGCTTGTAGGAAATCCTCCAATTGCAATTTCATGAGATAATCTAGCATGGTGTCTTCTTAAAAATTCTCCAATTAATTTTCTTGATTGATCATCTAGATTATCAAAATCAGGTTGGTCAATCACTACATTCGAGTTGCCAAAAATATCTAATAACTGTTCATCATTAAATCTTTTTGCTTCATATAAAAATTCATTCCACTTTTCCTCCCAAGTATTTTTGTCAAAAAATGAAATTCTATAGTCGTCATACTCTTTAGAAAATATTTTTACGAAGCCTTCAACAGAAATGTGCATTCCAACATCATGAAGTATTACTGCCATTACTAATACCGCAATATCTTTTTCATTAATATGTTCAAAGGTTTCATCGGATATAAGACCACATGCAGTATTTAATACATCCTCAATATGTTCAATTCCGTGATCTGTAAATTCTTGAAAAAATTCTAACTTATTATCTTGAATGATTGAACTGAAATTTGAAATTGTTCCATCAATAAATGCTCTATAGTCTCCCGATAATTTTTCATCAAACTTTTGAGGAATGTTTATTTTCATATTTAATTAATAATATTGTTTAATTATAAGGTTTTCAATTTACAAATTCTTAAGAAGAAATTGGCTACTTAAAACATTAATGATGTAGTATTATTTCATTCCACACACATTCCACTTCTCTCCTATCGTCGTTTCGTAAAAAGCGTGTTCCATTAACATTGTAGAGAAAAATTATAGAAGAAAAAATAAAGAAAAGGATGTATTAAACTTTCGCTTTTACCAAAGCTCAAGTTACATAACGCAGAACATTATAGTACATTTTACAACAATTAGCGAAATAGCGCTTTTGGGCGATATTTGAAATAATTGCAGATATAACGTTGCAGACTTATATCGATAGTAATTATGTACAAGCAAATTGTGGCTTCGTAGTTGTAAGTATTACTGTGTAACTATAATTCTCTATAATGTAAAATATCCCAGAAGCATTTGTTTTCATTAGAATAATTGGAACTTGGGTTATTAAACTATTAAGCGGTTTGCTTCGCAGCGTTTAAAAAACATTTGTATCTATAATTGTTGTTATGTAGAATAGCCGCTACCAAGCGCTCGATTGTTTTAGCCAAAATTTTATGAGGCCAAGTTTAAAATCGAGATTCTATGAATGTTAAACAAGACACTCATAAAAGAACACCTTTTAACGTCTAAACAATACATTTAATCGATTTTAAGCTATTTTTTTTATTATATTAGCCATCTAAAAACGTAACTCCAAACTTAAGTATATGAAACACCTTTACTTTTTTGTTTTTTTAATTCCTTTTTTCATAAATGCGCAAACTATTAGCATTCCCGATGCCGTTTTTAAAACAAAATTACTAAGCCATAACCCCGTAATTGATACCAACGGCGACAACCAAATACAAATAACGGAAGCCGAAAGTTTTACAGGAACGCTTGACTTAACAAACCTGAGTGCTGCTGCAAATGCCAGCATGCGAATACAGGATTTAACTGGTATTGAGTTTTTTATAAATATTAGTGTGTTACGATGCCGAAATAATTCTATAAGTATATTTGATTGCTCTGCATTAGCAAACCTGACCTATTTAACGATTTCTAATAATAGGCTTACCTCTTTAGATGTTTCAAATAATTTAAAGCTCGAAACCCTAGAATGTAATTCAAATAATTTATTGACCTCTTTAGATGTTACGAAAAATACCGTCTTAAAAACGTTGCGCACTAATGCCAGCCCCGTTGGAAATCTAGATTTAAGTAAAAACACAGCATTAGAAAGTTTGTATTGTTATGGTAGCAGCATCAACGCTTTAAATTTAGAAAATAACTCTGCCCTCATAAACTTACGCTGTAACAGCAATACAATCACTAGCCTAAACCTTAATAACAATCCAAATTTAGATTATTTAGATTTTTCAGATAACACTATAGAAACCATCGACTTAAGTGCCAATACAAATTTGCGTATTTTGGATATTGATGCTAATTTATTATCGGATCTAAATCTTTCAACAAATATTAAGTTAGAATCAATTTATTGTTCTGAACTGCCACTCACTAGCTTAGATTTATCTTCAAACAAAAAACTACAATTGCTTTTTATTCAAAATAACCCGCTGTTAGCTTACGTGAATTTAAGGAATGGAAACAATGTTAATATAAAAGCATTGCCTTATAATTCGTTGGGGGAACGTTATATGTTTATAAGTAGTAATCCAAATTTAGAATTTATTTGTGTAGACGATGTTACTTATGCTACCGAAAATTTGTATCATAATGTAGATAATACGGCTAGCTTTACCTCCAATTGCGCTTCAGGTGGCAGCAATTTAAATACCATTAAAGGCGAATTAAAATACGATATTTCTAATTCTGATTGTACTAGAGATGGTATTTACGCTAAAAACAAACTCATTACTGCGGTAGGCACCAACGGAATTTATGGCACGTTTACAGATGGTTTAGGCGATTTTGAAATTCAGGTACCTACCGATGGTACTTTCAATGTCGGTTTAACAAGTACCTTACCCAGTTATTTTGAAACGCCAGTAAACCAAGAGGTTAATTTTACAGACTTTGAAAACATAGCCATCACTAATTTTTGTATTGCCAATACCACTGTAAATGATGTTAATATTGCTTTAGTGCCCATTTCGGACGCCAGACCAGGCTTTGAGGCAAGTTATTTTTTAGTATTCGAGAATGTTGGTGGCAGCACACAAAACGGTGTGATTACTTATAATTACCCCAATGAATTAATAACATTTGCATCGGCTTCCGAAACGCCTTTAAGCGCCATGAATGGGACGTTAATTTGGGAATATTCCAATTTACAACCATTGGAAATAAGAGCCATTGAGGTCTTTTTTACTATTGCCCAACCTCCTACTGTAAATATTGATGATATACTAAGTTTTAGTGGTTCTATAACACCTATTATAGATGATTATACGGTTTCTGATAATTCATTTTATTTTAATCAACTGGTTATAGGCTCGTATGACCCTAATGATATCACCGTTTTTGAAGGGGCATCTATTACTCCCGATGCAGTAGAAAATTATCTTAATTACCGAATTCGTTTTCAAAATAGCGGTACCGCCAGCGCCATAAACGTATATGTAGACAATGTGTTGGATGCTAATTTAGATTGGAACACGTTACAAATTACGGGAGCTAGCCATAGCCTTGAGGTAGATGTTTTAAATGCAAATACAATAAACTTTAAGTTTGAAAACATTAATCTGCCCGATGAAAATACCGATACCGCAGGCAGTATGGGCTATGTAACCTATAGAATTAAACCCAAAGCTACCACACCTGTGGGCGCAACTATTTTAAACCAAGCGGATATTATTTTTGATTATAATGAACCCATAATCACCAATATAGTTGAAACTCACGTGTTAGAAACGCTATCAACCGATGCTAATTTGGAGCCGGAAAAAAGTATTTTAATGTATCCCAATCCGGTTAATAATCAGTTACATATCCATAATATTGAGGGACGTATCATTACAAAAGTGGTGTTATATACCTTAGTAGGAAGTCAAGTTTTAGAAACATCGGCGTACAATAGTTCATTACTCTTAAACATAGCAAATATCTCTTCTGGGTTATACCTAATTAAAATAGTAAGTGACGATGGTACCGTGGCTTTGAAAAAGCTAGCTAAAAAATAATATGAACGGTATTTTTTTTGGATAAGCTATGTGAAATACTATTTATACCAATAGTATAAAAAATAAATAGCCATATATAATTTAAACATCTATTTCTTATACCATTTTACAAATATAAAATACTGCGTTTAGTACTATAATAAAACAAAAAGATCGGCCATAAATTGACCGATCTTTTTTAACTAATTCAAATTTACTTTGAAAAAAATATTTTAGGTTTATCTCTTTTAACAAAAAGTTCCTAGAGACTTTAACTCCTGTTTTATCTACCTCCAGGCTCTCCTGTTGGTCCTAATTCTCCTCCAATTTGAGTGACGGTGCTATTTATGGTAAAGTAATCTCCAGAATCTGTTCCGCCGCTATAGGTTCCAGAGGTGTATATGCCATTAACTTCCGTACCATTACTTACACTGCCTCCAGTAAAGATGTTATAAGTTTCGCCGGTTTCTAATTTTGCATTGGAGTAAATAATGGTCTCCACTTTATTTGGCACGAGGTAAGTAAGCGCTTCTATTTCATTATCTGATTGAATATTTAATATAGTATTTGCACTAATTCCATCGAAAATTACTGTGTTTTGTGTACTTACACTTGCTGTTGGGAATGAGGTATTTAAGCCTAAGCCTAGAATGGTTCCGCCTGTAATTTTAAAGGTATTATCGTCGGTATCAAAACTGCCATCTGGCTCATCGACTCTAACTGCTATAGCTATGGTTATACCACCTGTAATGGTAATGCCTTCATTACTATCAATAGCATCATTTTTTGTTGCATAGACATAGTTGTTTCCGCCGTTTATATATAAATGTCCAATAGCATTAAGGCCATCATCATAAGCGTTAATGTTTATGGTACCATCGTTAATTGTCATCATGCCTTTAGACTCCATACCTTCACCTTCGGAAGTATTAATAACTAATTCACCTCCATTTATAGTGACATTGGGCGTAATGGTATCATCTGGCTCATCGGCTTCATCAATATCATAAGATGCCACAATACCATCATCTACAGCATTAATTGTAAATGTACCGTCGTTTATAATAATATAACCTTCTTCGCAATCCATACCATCGCTATCTGCTGTTAAATTAAGCGTACCACCATCTACAATAATATAGTCGTTGGTGTGTATGGCATCGGATGCTGCTTCACTTACTGTAATTTCCCCGCTAATAACTCTTATATAATCATCACTTGCAATACCGTGTTTGTAGTTTCCTTCTACATTAAGTGCTCCAGAACCGCTAAAAACCAACTGGCCTTCGCTAAAAAATGTGGCTTTTGCATCTTCGTCATCAGGAATATTACTGTAACTTGAAGCATCGGTTAAATAATTGGCCCCCTCCAATACTACAAAAATAGTTTTGGAAGATTGAATGTTAATTGCAGGCCCATCTGTGTTGGTTATACTTAAATCGCTTAATGAAAGTTTGAATTTTTTATCGCTATACATTTTTAACATACCATTGGTTGTTGTACCCGATATTTCATAAGCTACTTTTGAAATAGAAGAATTAATGGTGACATTAGCGCCGTCTTGGGTAATGACCACATCATCTGGAACTGGGTTTGTAATAGTCGCTGATGTATTAGAAAACACAATTTGCACGGTATTTTCAAAAGTGGCATTTTCCACTAAATCATCTTCATCTGCACCTATATTATTGGTATCTCCTTCGGCGGTTCCCGTAGTGTTGGTGTCTGTTATTGTAATAGCTTCTGATGTGATTACAATCTCATCATTTTCATCATCTGTGCTACAAGCCATAAAAACGGCTAATACTGTAGCTAAAATGATCCCTTTTTTTAATGTTTTGTACTTCATAGGTCTTTTAATTTTAAGTAAGTGCAGAGTTCTTATTTGAATTCTTTTCTCTTTAATTATTACCTATATTTAGATGTCTATTCTGTTTTTAACTTGTGTGCTGTTTTGTTAAAAAAAACATAAAAAAAGAAGCTTTAATAATTACACACTTCTTAAAATAAAAACTATTTTACTTGGGATAATGTTTATTGATTTCTAAAACTATTACGACCTTAACTTTAATCTACAATTTTTATATCTATCGATGTAATACTTTGCCAACCTGTGGTATCTGTTACAGAATATGAGCAATGGTAATCACCAGAATCAATATCATCTGGAATGGTTATACTTACATTAAATTCGTAAGATGTTAATCCTTCTTCTATGGTATAGTTTTCAACAAAAATTAACGGATCTATAGGGTCTTTTATCGGATCTAAATCACAGGTAGCTTCTGCATTAATATCTGCTTCTAAATGAATATCTGAGCCTTTGTAGGCTACTTGTGCTGTTGAATGTGTGCTTCCTTCAATGGTGTCGCATGTGTTAAAAATACTAGCTACTCCATATTGCGTGGTTAACTGTTCTAGTTTTTTTGAGCTTCAGTAACGGTATCTATTTCTACATCTTTAACCGCTTCTAATTGCTGTCTTTTTTCTAACAAATTTATGAAGGTATTTAAAACACATAATTAATATAAATCTTTTACTCTTTTTAGCGATTTCATGTAAAACATATAAGAACTCAAATAGAACTTTTTTAAATATTGAGGCCCAAACTTTAAGTTAGTAATAACATAAACTCTATTTCGCTCAATTTTTTTTGTTTCGGGATTAAAGTTTAACATTCTATATCTTCGTAATATATTTTCACTAGGAAAAACGTCATTTTAATGAGAAATAATGCCAATACAAAAGTTTGTTTTCCAACAGAATTTGAAGCTATAATAGACAGAATAGCAACCATGGATCCTGTGGGTTAAAGCAAATCTAGAAATTATATAGACGGTGCAGTAAGTTATTTATCGCCTTATATTTCTCGTGGGGTGATTTCTACAAAATTTGTGTATCAAGAATTATTAAAACGTGGTTTTAATCCAAATACAATATTAAAATTTATTCAAGAACTAGCATGGCGGGATTACTGGCAGCATGTTTGGATTTCTAAAGATGATGCTATAAATAAAGATTTAAAACATACTCAAACTCCGGTTATAACAAACGGCATTTCTAAAAATTTAGTCGATGGAACTACAGGTATTAAGGCTATAGATAATGGTGTTAAACAACTTAATAGCACAGGCTATATCCATAACCATTTAAGAATGTACATAGCTTCTATTTCTTGCAACATTGCTCAAAATCATTGGTTGCATCCCGCTAAATGGATGTATTATCATTTATTAGATGCAGATTGGGCAAGTAATGCGTTAAGTTGGCAATGGGTTGCTGGTGCAAATAGTAATAAGAAGTATTATGCCAATCAAGAAAATATTAATAACTTTTGTTATACCGAGCAAACGGATACGTTTCTAGATGTATCTTACAATGATTTTGAAAACTTATCTATACCTGAGGTATTATCATTTTCAGAACGATTAGATTTAAAAACACCGCTTCCAGAATCTAAAACTATAATTATAAATGAGGAGTTACCAACACTAATTTATAATTTTTATAATTTAGATCCGGTTTGGAAAAACAACAAACCTGCCAATCGAATTCTCTTATTGGAGCCCTCACATTTTGAAGCATATCCCGTATCTCAAAAGAGTATTGATTTTATAATTGGTCTCTCAAAAAACATAGAAAATATCCAAACATTTGTAGGTGAATTTAGTGAGCTTACAATGTTATACCGTTTAGAAAACATATATTACAAGGAGCATCCTTTGAATATACATTATCAAGGTGTCGAGGAGCAAAGAGATTGGATGTTTGATGTAAAAGGCTACTACCCTTCTTTCTTTGCTTTTTGGAAAAAATGTAAAAAAGAAATTATATTCTAAATTTAAAATTGAACAACTTCTGCTCAACTACGGATTGTTAAATCTTATAATTATAAGTTAACCTCGCTCCTATTTTTCTCAGTTGATTATGGATTAAAAACTTAGGACTAATTTATTTTGTTTAACATTATGTTTAAAAAATTAAACAAAACACTTCTTTTTTAACTATATTTACTTGTGATTTCATAGTATATAAAAATATGGGCTTTTCCATTATGGCTATAATTCCTTTTTATCTATAGCATAAACGTATGGAAATTAAATAGACAGAGTGCTTCAATTTGCATCTACGGAAACGTATTAAAGAAATGTAATTTGAAGATGTTATCCCCTTTTAACGCGAGTAAACATGAACAAGCAAGATTGTAAAATACATATTATAGGTGCTGGAGTGAGTGGCCTGATAGCATCAAAGGTTCTAGAAAACCATGGCTATAAACCTGTAATAATCGAAGCTACAGATCGTGTTGGAGGACGCGTTAAAACTGATATAGTTGATGGTTATCAATTAGATCGCGGATTTCAAGTATTACTCACAGCCTATCCAAGTGCCCAGAAATATTTAAATTTTGAAGCTTTAGAGTTACAGCATTTTCTTCCTGGTGCTACTATTTTTAATAATGGAAGCAGAAAAACTATTGGAGATCCTTTAAGGGAAATATCCTTACTTTTTCCAACCTTGCTATCAGATATAGGAACGTTTTCAGATAAATTAAAAATTTTAAAATTGAATAGTCTTCTGAGAAAAACTTCTATTACTGAAATTTTCTATAAACCAGAAAAAACAACACTTCAGTATTTAATAGATTTTGGTTTTTCTCAAGACATAATAACGCTCTTTTTTAAACCTTTTTTTAGTGGTATATTTTTAGAGCCTAATCTAGGAACATCTAGTAGAATGTTTGAGTTTGTCTACAAAATGTTTGGTAAAGGTTTTGCTACCTTACCTAAGGCCGGTATTGAAGCTATACCAATGCAATTAAAATCTAATTTAAAACAGACCACATTTAAATTTAATACAAAGGTTAAGTCTGTAGATACTGGTACAATTTTATTAGAAAACGGAGCGGAATTACAAAGCGATTACACCATAATTGCTACTGATGCTAGCTCACTTTTGGTGAATCTAAAAAAGCAAGAGACTCAATGGAAATCTTGTGACACACTGTATTTTGAAACAAGCACTAGAATTATAAATAAGCCGCTAATTGGCCTTATAGCGAAAGAAGATGCACTTATTAATAATATATTTTATCACACAAGTATTTCATCAAAATCTAGAGGTGCGAAAGAATTATTATCTGTTACTGTTGTAAAAGAGCATAATTTATCTTCTGAAGCTCTAAAAACACGAGTTCAACAAGAGTTACATCAGTATTGCGGTATAGAAGCACATGCTCTTATAAAACATTATGTAATACCAAAAGCATTGCCAAAACTAGATGAATTACAGTATGAAAGGCCTATCTCCGAAATTGAAAAAACGAGTGGTGTTTTTCTAGCTGGTGACACGCAATTAAACGGTTCGTTAAATGCCGCAATGATGTCTGGTGAGTTAGCTGCTTTAAATGTATTGCAATCTTTAAAATCTAGTTTAACCAATTCAGAAACTTAACAGAATAATCTAATCACCTAAAAAAAAATCTAACCTTAAAAATAATTTCATGGAATATTTAATAATTATAATCAAAATTGGAATCGCCTTAAGTATAATTAATGTTTGGCTATTTCGTATTAATAAATCTACAAGCTGGAGAGGAAATAATGCTAGTAGCATGAAGGAAGAATTTAAAAGCTATGGTTTGCCAGAGTGGCTAATGTATGTTGTTGGAAGTTTAAAACTGCTATTTTCTTTAGGTCTTTTGGCGTCTATATTCTATAGTTCGTTAGCAGCACCATCAGCATTTGGAATTGCATTTTTAATGCTTATCGCTATAATAATGCATATAAAAATAGGTGATCCTATTAAAAAATCTTTACCGGCATTTATATTTTTATCCTTATCCCTAATTGTTGCTTTGGTGTAAAGTATTAAAGATAAATTTTTAAAAAATAGAAAAATAAATAGCCGTTAAAAATCATAAAGACAAATGAAGGTAAAGCTAGTATAAATGGATCTTTAATTTTCAATCTTACCAGAAAACCTAATAACATTTGTATCGTTAGTCCCATCGTCGCGATAACCCCTAATAATGGATTTACAAAACTGTATAGAAGGGCTAAACCGGCTAATATTTGTAAAATACCCGTTATTTTTCTTTGCTTTTCACTCAATTGAAAACGTAAAAACTCCTGCTTCATTTTATAAGAAAATAAACAGCCGTATCCATAAAACAGAAAGGAGATTGCCGATAAAATAATTAAAGTAGTATGTAGAATTTTCAAATTGAACGTATTTATATGAATTATGAAAATATAAAATACCCTATTGTAGAATTTTACAATAGGGTATTAACTTTGTAACGGTTACTTTAAATTCCATAATTTAAAAAGCAGGTTCCGGTCTACCTTTTAAACGTTTTTCAATTTTTTTCTTCTTTTCAGTTAAGCGCTTCATGATATCCATTACGCTAGTATCTTTAGACTTCTTGTAAATTTCGTTTAAGGCGAGTATTAAACGCTTTGCTTCTCTCGATGCCACTACTCTATCGCTAGTAGACATATTGCTCATTTTCGCGTTTTCAAACTCAATTGCTTCGTTAATCAATTCCATAGATTTGCATTTTGTTTATTTTAAATAAATATAATTAAACAAAACGTGCATTAAGAGCATATGTAATTGATTATAATTATTTTAATATTGATTTAAGTTATAATGGAAATAAAATTTCAGTTTTATATGAGTGTTTTTAATGCTCAAAAATGATTTTTAACTAATTAGTAGCACAGGCTTTTTTTTAATAAGCCTCTTCCCTATTATATTTTTATTACTTTTTCAACAATACCTTGTATTCTAAAATCCGTAGTTAGAATTATAGGTTGATGTTTTGGGTTTGTAGAATGTGGTTTTAGCACAATAGTATCGCCGTTATGTATAAACTCCTTTACGGTAGCATCCTCATCTATTAAAGCAACCACAAGATCACCATGGCTAGCAGTTTGCTTTTGTTTTATTAAAAGCAAGTCTCCGCTAGTGATGCCTTTTTGATTCATGGAGTCACCAGAAGCTCTTAAAAGAAAATAATCACTCACATTTTTAACCAATTTTTTTGAGATAGAAATTTTAGCTTCAATATTTTCTTCAGCATAAATAGGTAACCCGCAAGATACAGAACCAATTAACGGAATTTCGACAGTATCCATGTTGCTAGATTCTCTTTTTATCAATGGGTTAGCTTCCAATAATTCTCTCGCCTCAACTTGCAAGAGGTTTGCTATGTCATAAAGCACTTCTAGACTAGGCTGCCTTCTGTTTTGAACATAAGAATTCACCATATTATAGCTTTTATTAAGCTTGGTAGCGAGCCAAGTTTGCTTAATGCCTTTTAGTTCTAATACTTCCTTAATGCGGTTCATAATTAAATCATGGGTTTGAGACTACGAATTTAATCAATAATTTTTATATATCATATAATGAGATATTAATTATAACTAATATGAGGTTTTTTATCAGAATTATTCATTTTATATTTGATTAGATTGTATCTTTGGGCTTCAAATTAAACCCCATTTCATGTCTTTTCAACGTGTACAAGAAAAACTAAATATCCTTGCAGATGCTGCAAAGTATGATGTTTCTTGCTCCTCTAGCGGGAGTAACAGAACTAATAAAAATAAAGGATTAGGCGATGCCTCGGCTTCTGGAATTTGTCATTCTTATACAGAAGATGGTCGCTGTGTTTCCTTATTAAAAATATTGCTAACCAACCATTGTATTTTTGACTGTGCCTATTGTGTAACACGTAAAAGTAACGATGTTAAACGTGCTGCTTTTAAGGTTCAGGAAGTGGTCGATTTAACCATGAATTTTTATCGTCGTAATTATATTGAAGGCTTATTTTTAAGCTCTGGTATTTTTAAAAGTGCCGATTACACCATGGAACGCTTAGTGGCCGTGGCTAAAAAATTAAGATTAGATGAGAATTTTAATGGCTATATTCATTTAAAATCTATTCCTGGAGCGAGCGATGAGTTAATGCGTGAAGCTGGTTTATACGCCGATAGATTAAGCGTTAATATTGAAATTCCAACCGAAAAAGGCCTTAAACTTTTAGCGCCTGATAAAAATAGAGCCGATTTTATAAAACCCATGGAAAAGGTTAAAAATGAAATTATTCAATACAAAAGTGAAAAGAAAATAATAAGAAGCACGCCCAAATATGCGCCTGCTGGGCAAAGCACTCAAATGATTGTTGGAGCAAGTGGTGAGAATGATATGCAAATCATGTATACATCCAATTATTTCTATAAAAACTTTAATTTAAAACGGGTTTATTATTCTGGTTATGTACCTATTAGTTACGATACACGGTTACCACAAATTGGCACACCTGTCCCTATGTTGCGAGAAAACAGGTTGTATCAAACCGATTGGCTCCTACGTTTTTACGGCTTTAATATTGAAGAAATTCTAAACGAACAAAACCAAAGTCTCGATTTAGATATTGATCCTAAATTGGGTTGGGCACTACGTAATATGCATGAATTTCCTGTAGATATTAATAAAGCAGATAAGCGTATGCTTGCTAGAATTCCTGGTTTAGGCATGAAATCGGTTTTTAAAATTCTAAATGCAAGGCGCTATAGGCAGCTTAACTGGGATCATTTAAAATCTATTGGCGTTGCATTTAATCGGGCGCAATATTTTATGGTCTGTGCTTCAAATCAATTTGAAAAACGAGATCTCACTCCAGAAAAAATTAAAGGTCTAATACTGCAAAACTCTAAAAGCAAGTACACAACACTGCTTAGTAATCAATTAAACCTATTTGGATAGTATTACTATGGAAACAACTTTAGTTTACGATGGCACGTTCGATGGGTTTTTAACTTGTGTTTTTATGGCGTATGAGATGAAATTAAAAGCAGTCTCTATCGTGAAAGAAAAGCATTTTCAAGAGCCTATGTTCGGGAGTTGGGACTTGGTTAATACCGAGCCAGAAAAAGCAAACCGGGTTTGGGCGGGTTTAAAAAAGAAAATATCTGCCAATGAGTTACAACGTTTTTACTATGCCTTTTTAAGCGAAAAACCAACCGTAGAAAACACCATATACCAAGCCATTTTATGCGTATTTCGATCTAAAAACAACGTCGCTTCAGATTTTGGAAACCCTCACATTTTACAACTTTCAAAACTCACTAAAAATGTAAGCCGAGAAAAACACAGAATGGAAGCTTTCGTAAGGTTTAAGCTCACAAAAGACGGTGTTTATTTCGCAAATATAGAGCCCGATTTCAATGTTTTACCATTAATAAAAAGACATTTCGAAAAACGCTATGCAGATCAAAAATGGCTTATTTACGACTTAAGAAGAAAGTATGGCATTTATTACAATTTAGAGTCCGTTGAACTTATTAGTCTCGAACTCGATCGTAATTTCGATCCTTCTAAAACAGCAACAGAATTTTTCGCACCTATTGAATTAGAGTTTCAACAACTGTGGCAAGACTATTTTAAGAGTACAAATATAAAGTCTAGAAAAAACATGAAACTCCACATTCAACATATCCCAAAACGCTACTGGAAATATTTAAGCGAAAAACAACAATAACACTATCTTTTAGAAGCTATTTCCTGCTATCCGCTATATCTTTTTTGTTATCAACCCACAAGTTGTTCTTTATCTTAACATTTACTTCTTTAGGCAAGTTTAGCGCTATCAAATAACACAAAAAAGGATGCCGCTGCTATCAGGGCTAAACCATCGACTAAGGGTGTTTTTCAATCAGATCTCACAGCATATTTTATTTTATAATTAAAGAAATTACCTTCAAATAATCAATTTCCTTTAAGTAACCGTCGATACTTAATCTCCGCTCGCCATCATTAAAAGTCTACTTAGCGAAACATAATTTTTCAAATCTTATTAAGCATTATTTTTATTCTGACTAAGAAAACTAATTAAAAGTGATTCTTAGTAAAATGGAATACTAAATATAAATTTTTGTATTCTACCGCTTCTCTCATGTTGTTGCTTTGTAAAAAGAGTGCAATAATACGGCGGTAGTTTACTTTTATAAAGAATTAAACCTCCTTTCTCAACACTTCCAAAGGCGGACTCTTCAAAACAGATCTCATATTGCTTAAACCAATAGCAACCACTAATAAAGTAATGCTTGGTAGAAAAACAAGAAACGGAATTACCGATGGTACAAATGGTTCTTTAAACAAAAATGTTGCTAATAATTGACTACCAATTAAAGACAACAAAATACCTGTTAAGCTTCCTAATACACCAAGATAAACATATTCTAAGGCTGTAATTTTCAAAATCTGCTTGCTTTTGGCTCCTAAAGTTCTCAACAACACACTTTCTTTAATACGTTGGTATTTACTGTTTCTAACAGAACCGATAAGCACTATAAAACCAGTTAAAATACTAAAAAATGCCATAAAATTAATGACCCAAGTAATTTTGCCCAAAATATCTTCAACCAGTGTAAAAACTTGTCGTAAATCTAAAATAGTAACATTAGGAAATTGTTGCACCAAATCTCTCTGTAGATCTGCCGAAGCCTCTTTGTTTGGCACATAAGTCGTCATCACATTAAATTTAGGTGCATTTTCTAACACACCAGTTGGAAATAAAATCGAAAAATTTATTTTCATACTGCTCCAGTCTACCTTACGAATACTACCGATAATCGTTGGCATTAAAACACCTTGAATATTAAAAACAACAGCATCGCCTACTTTTAAATTCGCATCTTTGGCAATATTATCTGTAATCGATATATAGATAGGTTTACCTTGCTCTGCTTTACCTGTCCACGCTCCTTCTATCAACTCTTCGGTTTGATTTAGTGCTTCTCTATACGTCACTCTAAATTCTCTATTTAAAACCCATTTACGCATTTTAATAGTCGAATCTTTGCGAATTTCATTTACAGATTTACCACGAATACTTTGCATGCGCATGGTTATAATTGGGATATTATCAATCACCTCTAATCCTTTACTTTTAAAGCTGTCTAAAAGCGCGGTTTCTTGTTTGTTTTGTACATCCATTAAAATGATATTGGCATCACTTTTTTTATTTTCAATTGAGGTTTTGGCTAGTAAAATATCTTTAGTAAAATATAACGTACTTATTAAAAAAGTCCCTAAACCAATAGCTAATACAAGTACCATGGTTTGGTTATTTGGTCTAAATAAATTAAGTAAACTTTGGCGTTGCGTATAGCCCCAAGAACTCGGAAAAAACTTTTTAATCAGCTTAATAAATACATGGGCTACACCAGCCATAATAGCAAATGTGATTAAAATACCAAGCGTAAAGAACAAACCATTAAGCGCGTCTTTAAGAATCCAAAACGAGAATAAAAATATAAAAAGTAGAATAGCAACCAACACCACAATACGAGCCGCTTTAGGTTTCTGTAAATTATCTTCCGATCCTCTTAAAACCTCTAAGGGCGATACATACCAAGTACCTAACAAAGGTAATAACGCAAATAAAACCGACATTAACACTCCTAAAGCTACACCCATAATAATAGGCAAAACAGAAATTGAAATTTCAACACTAAAAGGTAAAAAACCTTGTAAAATATAAGGGAAAGCAAATTGTAATCCGGTCCCAATAGCCGAACCAATAAGCCCGCCAATAAAACCAATGCTAATAATTTGTATCAAGTAAATTAAAAAAGTCTGTTTTCTAGAAGCACCCAAACATTTTAAAACGGCCACATTTTTAAGTTTCTCTTTAATGTAAATATGTACGGAACTCGCAATACCAATACAACCGAGCAAAAGCGCAATAAAAGCGACTAAATTTAAAAATCGGCTTACATTATCATACTTACGACCTAAGCGTTTACTGGTACTAATATGTGTATCTAAATCAGCGTTTTCAGCTTCAAGAATTGGGTTTATACTTTTACTTAAAACATCAAAATTAACGTCAGCATCCTTAAAAAAGTATTGATATTCTTTTCTACTGCCAGCTTGCAATAATTGGGTTTGTTCTAAAAATCGAAAAGGAATTAAAACGGTTGGAGCAACAGAAGATGAAATGGCTGTGCTTCCAGGAATGGATTTTAAAGCGCCTATAATCGGGATTGTTAATTCGCCTAATTTTATAGAATCTCCAGCTGTTATATTATATTGTAATAACAAGGTAGCATCTACCAAGGCACCACCTAATTTTTGATAATCTGTACCAGCATTTTCGGGTGTGGATGCAATGGTTCCGTAAAAAGGAAATTCGCCTTCTATTGCCCGTACTTTTACTAATTTGGTGCCGTTATTTTTAGGAAAAGCAGCCATAGATACAAAGTTTACTTCGGAAGCATCTGCGCCTAAAGAATCTATAATGTGCTTTACCTTTTCGGAAGGTTCTTGTTTGCTATCAATAATAAAATCGGCACCCATTAAGGCTTTCGATTGTTGTTTTATGTTTTGTTTTAAATTATCACTAAATAATTGAATAGAAACCACCGCAGCAATACCCAATATAATCGATGCCATAAATAGCATTAACCTAGACAGGCTTGCTTTCCCGTCGCGCCAAGCCATCTTTAAAAGCCATTGAAAATTTGCTTTTGTATTGATATTGCTCATTAAATAGTGCTTGTTTTTTCGTTAGAAATAATCTTTCCGCCTTTTAATCTTAAAATTTGTTGTGTACGGTTTGCCAAATCTAAATCGTGTGTAATAATGACTAAAGTGGTACCAGCTTCTTTGTTCAATTCAAAAAGTAATTGAATTACCTTTTCGCCTGTTTCTTCATCTAAATTCCCGGTAGGTTCGTCGGCAAATAAAATAGAAGGTTTGTTAGAAAATGCACGTGCTAAAGCCACACGTTGTTGCTCTCCTCCAGATAATTGCGATGGATAATGATGTAAACGATCTCCCAAACCTACTTTTTCTAATAAGGCTATACCAAATTTAGCCGTATTCTTTTCACCTTGTAATTCTAAAGGCACAATCACATTTTCTAAAGCGGTTAATGTGGGTAATAATTGAAAATTTTGAAAAATAAAACCTACTTCCTGGTTTCGTAATGCCGCACGTTCATCTTCATTTAAATCTTCCAAAGCCGTTCCGCATAATTCTATAGTTCCTGAAGTTGGATAATCTAAACCAGCACACAAACCTAGTAATGTTGTTTTTCCGCTTCCGGAAGGCCCAACAATAGAAAACACGCTGCCTTTTTCTACTTCAAAAGAGATATTACTAATCACTGTTAATTTTTTAGAACCACTTGTATAAGTCTTCTCTAAATCATTAATCTTTAATATATTTGACATTATTCTTATTTAAGATTTTCACTAAAACGTACTGATGTTGAAAAATAGACAATTGATAATAAATAGCAACAATAGAATTCAAAAGGTTTTCTTAAAATTTTGTTGTCTTTATGTGCTTGTATTCGTGTTCTCATGCAAATCTGATGCTTCTAAAGACACAACCACTTTAGATGAAACTACTACTCAAAACGAAACCAAAAGCACTGAAAATAGTAATTCTAAGAAAATCATCTTTTTTGGAGATAGTTTAACCGCAGGCTATGGCTTAGAAGATGTTAACGATGCCTTTCCTGCCCTAATACAAAGTAAAATAGATTCTTTACAGCTAGATTATACTATTGTGAATTCTGGTATTAGTGGTGAAACAACTTCGGGTGGAAAAAATAGAATTGATTGGGTTTTAAATGAAGAGCCTAGTATTTTTATTTTAGAATTAGGCGCTAATGATGGTTTACGCGGTGTGCCTTTAGATCAATCTAAAGCTAATTTACAAGCTATTATTGATGCTGTTAAAAAGAAATACCCAGATACTAAAATTGTTTTAGCAGGTATGCAAATACCACCTAATATGGGGCAAGACTATACCTCAGAATTTAAAAATATGTTTCCTGCATTAGCTGAAGAAAACAACTTGTATTTAGTTCCTTTTTTATTAGAAGATGTTGGCGGTATTGAGTCTTTAAATCAATCTGATGGTATTCATCCTACAAAAGAAGGTCATAAAATATTGGCTAAGAATGTTTGGGATGTTTTACAGCCAATTCTTAAATAATAAACCACTTTTTTTAATCATTTAAAACTATTTTTTATCCTTACGTTTCTTTCTCCAAAGTATACAAAAGAAAACTGCTAAAACGGGTAAAATAATAAACACAATCAACTCAAACGGATCCGATAAATCTAATGGTTGGTTGTCGTCGGGGTTTGGCGTTCCCATGGGTAATTGTAAAATCAATATATTAAATAGTGCTAGCATATTTTTAAGGGTTTTACCCCAATTTATGAATTTAAAAACGGCTAACCAATCTAAAAGCTAACTAACTTTGTTAAGAGATTATAAGTTCCTGAAAAAGTTATTATCTCTTAATATTTTATAAATTGAATATTCTGTACAAGGACTAAAGTTTTTTCAAATACGCGATTCTCAGCGAACGACAAAATTTGATGTTTTTACTGAAAAAATAAAATCTTGGTGTTGCTACTTCAAAATAAGCGTTCGTGCCATTTCTAAAAGCAACTTTTTTTCTTCAATAGATCTTTTTAAAGGCAATTGCGCCAAACCAATTAATCTGCGCATAATTTCTATTCCCGCAACTTGGGCAAGCAAATTGGCGTTCAAGGTTTTAGGATATCTATTTTTTATGGTTTCTAAACAATCGATGTTCATGGTGATCATAATAGTATGTGCGGCCATAACGCCAATATCAAATTCTGCAAAACCCATAAAACTGAATTCCGGATCAATGACATAGGTATGGTTTTCCTTCGTCATCCAACTTCCAGGATAATAATCGCCATGCAAAAGTGTATCGCCTTTAGATAAGTATTGTTCGCCAACCTTTGCAATCTCTGTTTTTAAAGCGGCATCATGTCTGTAAATTAAAGCCAATTCCTGAAGTCCGTTTTGAATGGTATCTAAATGAAAATCGCTATCCTTTAAAAAAGGCAAAACAAATATGTGCTGATGGTTAAGCAAACGCAAGTCCATATTTTCAGGATATGCTGTAGGTTTAGATTTATGAATTTCCGCAGCAATGTCTATAAGTTCATGCAGTTGCGAGCTGTCCATCGTTCTATCCTCATAGAGATACGACATATCTTTGCAGTCGCCTAAATCTTCCAGAATAAGCAAATAATTATCTGCGTTATAAGCCAGTATTTTAGGAATATGTGGCGCAATAACCTTATTAGTAACCGCTTTGTAAAACTGAAATTCTACATCGATACGCTCAATAGGTGCTGTAATATCTTGATATTTCTGAACAAACGGACGCGATTGTTTTACAATAAACGACCGCGTATTGGTACGGATTCTAAGCACCACATTCATGTTGCCCTCACCCGGTTTTTCTATAGAAAGAATACGTTCTTGTTTTAGGACTAAAAACCCCATGGTATTTAAACACATTTCAAAATCTAAAATGGAACTATTAACATCTAAATACATAGGTTATTTTTTATTTAAGCTTTGCCAGAAATCTGTTTTCATAAGGTCTACCTCTATTTTGGTATGGATGTTTATTAAACGTGGTGTGTTTTCTGGAGGCGTTAAAAAGGTTTCAATCTTCGATAATTCCGGATGTGCGAGTGCTTCAATAATAGCAACATCCCACATAATCCAGCTTTTCTTTTCCGGATCGTCTTTGGTCCACCAACGCTCGTACGTGTCCCATCGGTTTATTAAATAATCGGCAATACCGCCTTTGTTTTTTAATTGCGCATCCACTTCTGCTTTAGTAAACACCAAGTGTTGGCTGGTTGTTGCCGTCATGATACTTAAATCGAGATCTTTAGTATTTAGAAGAATATCCACCGCTTTGGGGTCGTTGCCTGTATTGAATTCCTTTTTATTATACGCGTTGGTTTCCACGGTATGCCAAAAACCAAGATAATGCACTTTTAGTTTGTCTATAATCGATGGATCTTCTAAAATAGCACTCGCCACATTGGTGCTCGATCCTAAAATAACCACGTTCAACTTTTCGCCAGCGGGTAATTTATGCGCCATTTTAACAATGAAGTTTGATGCCGGAGAACTCGCTGGTTCTGTACTATTGGTTATCGGTACATTGCTTCCCAGTGGTAACGGAATGCTGTAATTCCCCATTAAGTTCAGTATCTTTTCGTTAATATCTTGGCTTTCTTGTACGGTGTTTTCGGTTGCTAATGGCGATGTATGAAATTGTGCCGAAGTAATCCCCAAAATATTAAAATTCGGTTCTTTAATAGCTCTAACTATAGCATAAAGATCGTCGACTTCATTGGCGGTATCGGCATCAATAATGATGGGTAAACGCGTGTCTTTTACCTGTGCGCCTGCTGTAACCTGAGTAAAAACAGAAACTAAAAGTATTAATTGAAACAAAGAAACGTAAATTCCTTTATTGAAATTTACGCTCTTAAATATATTGAGTTTATGATGTTGTTGTTGCATGTAGACTTTCTATAATTGCTGAAATAATTTGTATTTACAAAAGTACAAACTATACGATTGATGCAGCCTTTGGTCGCAGAAAGTGATGGAACATTACTTGGTTGGGGAATGGGTTGTTTTTAATTCTTTTTTTTATTGGAAAATGTTAGTGATATTGAGTATTCAAATCAATCTGAAGGTATTCATCCAACAAAAGAAGGTCATAAAAATATTGGGTAAGAATGTTCAGGAGGGTGTTGTTAAATAGAGAAGGCTGTTATCTAATTACCTGTATGTCGACAGTTATGTTAGTTACTCAAGTTAATATTTAAATCAAAAAAAATTAAGAATTATTTCTGGCAATTCATTTTAGTACAAAATTAATCTCAACCATTTTTTATCAAAAAAAACTTAAATTTTGGTAGCACAATTTATATTGAAATTATTTCTTCTTTATTAATATTATTATTTGGTACTATATCGATATGAATATCTTCTGCAACAATCAACTCTCTAGCAATCAATTCAACAACATGTGCATTAACGGCATTACCAAGAGCTCCAAAGC
The DNA here is from genome assembly GCF_009796805.1 of Algibacter sp. L1A34. Lineage (NCBI taxonomy): Bacteria > Pseudomonadati > Bacteroidota > Flavobacteriia > Flavobacteriales > Flavobacteriaceae > Algibacter > Algibacter sp. L1A34. The sequence continues at coordinate 3,731,972 of NZ_CP047029.1, forward strand.
AACTTCCTAGATTCTCAGGTAATTTAATTCCGTTTAAAGATTGTATACGAGCACCTTCTGTTGGAGTTATATATCTATATTCCCAACTAATAATTGGTATTTGTGTACTTACAGTAACTAATGAAGGAAAGAAATCTGTTTTTTTAACTCTAACACCTGAACCTCTAAATTGTATTATATATTTAGATAAATCTCTCTCTCCCCCTTGGACATTCCATTCAAATTTTTGCCAACTAGATACACCTAATTCATTAATTTTTTTCACAATTGGATGCAATTCTGCTTTATACTTTTCATAAAAAGCTCTATTACTTCTTATATAATGTTTTTTCCAATTAGGAAACGGAATAGGTTTTCCTGTTTTTTTATGTAATTGATTTTTCTTTGCATAATTAGGTAAATTATTAAATTTTTCTTCTCTAGTCATACCTTTGAGAGGTACACCAAATTTCCCTTTACTTTTACCTAAAGCAATAGAAGAAGTTCTAAATGGTATTTCATATTCAAAAGGATAAGTTGCTCCAAATTCCATACTCCAAATAGGAAAACCAGGTAAACTATCTTCTAAGGGAATTTTATCAATAAATTCCTGCCACAATTTAATAACTGAAATTTTTTCATCTTCAAGTTTGGTTGCATCAGATGGATTTACATCTAAAAAATTTAATATTGAATCAGTTGATTCTGATGGTTCTGGCCAATTAAAATGTTGTAAATTAGTTCTAGAACCTATAATAAATATTCTTTCTCTATGTTGTGGGATTCCGTAATTATGTGGGGATAAAATTTTATCGTCAATTATGTATCCAAGTTTGTTCTCTAGCTTATCTTTAATGTATTTCCATGTATTAAAATCATCATGACTTTTTAGATTCCTAACATTTTCTAAAATAAAATATTCAGGTTTGTGATAATCAATGATTTCTACTAATTTATCAAATAAATTTCCATTTTTTTCATCGTCAAGTCCCATTTGGTCTCCAGCTTTGGAAAATGGTTGGCAAGGGAATCCTGCACAAAGAATATCAAATTCAGGTATATTAGGTATATCAACTTTTGTTATATCACGGTTTACGCCAATATTAAAGTTTTCTTCATATAACTTAGCCAAATATTCTTTTTTTTCACTAGCGAAAACACACTCATGTCCAAGTCTTTCAAGTGCTATATGAAATCCTCCTAAACCAGCAAATAAATCTATAAATCTCATATTCCAGTTGCTAATTTAGTCTCACACCAAGTTTTTACATCTTTTCTTAAATCTTCATTTACATCTTTTTCATATAAAAAATTATAGATTCTAAGTCTATCAAGGAGCATTCCAAATGTTGAAGCATTTTTTTCCCATTTCTTTTTTTCAACATAATCAACAGTTGATATCGATTGAATAATATTTTCTCTATACCATGAGAGATATCTATCCCATCTATTCATTATTATAGGTTTTTTTGCTGTCCAATGCTTACCTGCTGCACATTGTAGTAAAACATATAAATTAGAACCTCTATTGTCATTAAAAGATTTATAGCCAACAACATCTACACCATCATCTTTATAGTTTGAATCGGCTCTTTCTCCTCTCATTTCGTTACAAAGTTTGGATACTTCATTTAAATTATCATTAAAGCCCATTGCCACAGGAAAACCTAAAGTAAATATTTCTCCATTTATAAAATTTTTTAAAGCTTCTCCTGATATTCTTTCAAATAAATTGGTTCCACCTGAATTATCATTAGCTCCATTGAAAGCATAGAATAAGCATAAAAAATATTCGGGTATTTCATCCCAAGAAAAATTAGGAATTATCCTGTTATTAGAAATAGTATAAATAGGTTTTTTATATAAATTAGCTCTTGACTCTAAGACACTTATCCATTCATCAACAATAGTTTCGTCTTCTCCACTTAAACTACAAATTAATGATTTACTTAATGGTCTTTTATCTTTAAGTAAATTTAATTCTAACCACTCAATTTCTCGACCAGTTTTAAAACCAATATATTGTGACATTATTATAGCAGATTAGATTTTAAAACTGTAATTAACTCTTCTAATTCAGAAACTTGTTTAATTAGTTCTTCGTCATTTTTATACTTATAAGCAAATTGTAAAGATGTTTGCATTGCTTTACTTGCATCGTTTAATTTTTTAGAAAGATAAACTCGTTCTCCATTAGTTCTATCAAAAGCTCCGTCAATATCTTTATGTTGAATTAAAAAATCAACAGCTTCTTGCTTTTTTACAATATGACTTAATGTACTTGTTATTTTTCTTGAATCTGTTAAAACTGGTTGTTCATTGGTGTTTATATTACCATAAATCCAAGTCAAAACATTTTTAAAATTATCGTATTTATCTGAAGTAATTAATTCAGAATCTAAATCAACTTTAGAGTAAGCTTCTACTCCTAAATACTCTCTTATTGAGGCTGAATTATAAGCAACTGTTAATAGTGAAAATTTATTGATGATTGGTCTTACATTAAAATCCAAACTATCTCGAGCTTCTAAAAATAATTTATAAGTAATGTATTGTTTTCTTAATTTATCAGATCTATCGCCTACTACTTTTTGGACTTGTTTAATTGAATCAGAAATAGAAAGTCCTTTTTCAAGTTCTTGCTCAATTACACTTGCTGTATATGCTGCTTGTGCAAAAGCTTCCCATTTTAGTAAACCAGCAATATGTCTAACTCCAAGATAAGAAGATACATCTTCTCTTTTTTCATATATAATACAAGGTATATTCGAAATATCTTGTATTATTGATCCATTTTCTGTTTTTGGATAAAACTTATCAATTCCTAATTTATTTCTTAAACTGAAATCTGTTATTAATTTTATTGCAGATGTTCTTCTATTTCCTTCAACTACTGTGAATCGAATTTCATCGTTATCAACTAAACCTTTTATAGCAGTAGCTAAATCATCAGGATTAGTATAATTTGAAAAAGAAAAATCAGAAGGTATTTTATTAGGTACAACAATAATTGGCTCTTCATCAAAATATCCATTTTCCACCAAAGACATAGCAACTGCCTCAGTGTCAAAATTTTCGTATAAAACTGATATTAAATCAAATTGAGAAGCCTCATCAGGTTTTTCTAAATAGGGAACTAAACGAGGGTTCTTTTTATCAACTTCAATTAATTCTATTTTAATATCTAATTGTGGTCTTCTATTACCTTTACCTGCGAAAGTCATTTATAACATTGTTTTAAACAAATATAAATATAATATCTAATTAAGAAGCTATTCCATGCATATTTCACTTTGCTACTATTATTTAATGGAAATTATTACATTCAAAAAAAAATATAATAGGGTCTTATTATTTATTTTATTAAAAGATTTAAAACCTTAAAAGGGTAGTAATTTTAGAATTAAACGTCTTACTTTTCTACAATAAAACACTTCACTCACCTATGCATCGTATCTAAAATCTCAATAATCTCTGTTTTCTTTCGAACAGAAACTGGAACATTTTCGCCATTTTTCAGCATTAAATAACCGCCATCAGATTTTATGTATTCACTAACATAATCTAAATTAACCAAGTGACTTTGGTGAATTCTGATAAAACTGTAGCTTTTAAGCATATCTGCAAAATACTTCAATGTTTTAGTTACAAACACCTTACGCTTGTCTTGAAGATGAAAAATGGTGTTATTACTATCAGATTCACAACGAATAATATCATCTAAACTCACAATAATAATTTTATCTAGTGTGTGTAACGATATTTTATCTGGCTTTTGTTCTGGAGCAGAAAGTGTTTCTTTTAAAATGGTTAATCGTTCCTTATTAGGTTGTATTTGCTTTTTAGCACGATCTACAGCCAAATCCAATTCCTCGTAAGCGTACGGCTTTAAAACATAATCTATAGCCGCAAATTTAAAGGCTCTAATAGCAAACTCATCACTGGCTGTTACAAAGATAATTTTCGATTTTAAATCTGGAAAAATCTCTAGAATATCAAAACCAGTTCCATCGCCTAACATAATATCTAAAAATAGAATATCGGGTTGTTTCTTACGTAAAACCTTTGCTGCTTCTACAACACTTTGTGCGGTGGCAATAATTTCAACTTCGGGATGCCTGGTTTCTAAATCGCTTTTTAAAAGCTGTAAAGCATCAATCATGTCTTCTACAATAATGGCTGTAAGCATAGGTTCTCTAATAATCTGTTAATAAAGGAATTTTAAAGGTAATATTTGTTCCGCCAATAGTACCGTCATCATTTTTAATTTCGGTAATCTGCAGTGCATTTTCGCCCGAAATGGATGTTAAACGCTCTTTTGTAACAGTAAGCGCCATAGATTGGTGGTCTGTTTTTATTTTTGTTTCCTGAGATTTAAAAATACCAATACCATTATCGATTACTGTACAATGCAAATAATGTTCGGTAGTATTAAATTCAATTTGAAGCACTCCTGCTTTGTTACCTTTTAAAATACCATGGCGAATTGCGTTTTCTACAAAGGGCTGAATTAACATGGGTGGCACAAGAATTTCTTCTGGATCGAGTTCGCAGTTACTAGTAATTGTAAACGTAAACGGTTTGGCTGCCATTAACTGCTCTACAGTAATATAATGGCGTATGGTTTTAATTTCTTGACCTAAAGTAATTTGGTCTTTTCTGGAGTTATTTAGCGTTTCTCTAAGTAAGGTTGCAAAACTATTTATTGTGGCATTCATTTTATCTGGTTTGTTAATGGCCATGGCCTTTATACCATTCAAAACATTGAAGATAAAATGTGGATTCATTTGCAATTGCAACGCCTTATGCTCTAGAGTAAGCAGATCGTTTTTTATTTGCAATTGTGCTTTATCAGCTTTGTTTTTTAATCTTATTCTTCTAATGTATAGCCAACCTAAAACTAATAAAAGCAATAGAGCAAAGCCTATTACAGCCCATTGAAATGCTGCTTTTTTGTACAAAGGCGTATCGATGAAAAAGTTGAATTTTATGGGTGCGCTTTCCTCCCATCTGTAATTTCGAGATTGCACAGAAAATTGATGTGCTCCATAAGCCAAACCAGCAAAATTCTGTTTATTTTCTTTAGTCCACGGGCTCCACGCGTTTTGGTTTAATTTAGACCGATATTCTATTTGATTGGGGTGGTCGATATCCACGCTTCTATAGGCAAAACTTAATTGGGTTTGGGTTGGGGTTAAGTTTAGAACTTTGTTTGTATTAGTCCAAGCCTTTAGGTTTATAGTATCGACACTTTTATAAGCAACTTGCACATCTTTAAAATAGATTTCGGGTTTTAAAGTACTTTTGCTAGCAGCACTTGGTATGTATTCGGTTAAGCCATACAGCGCACCAAACCAAAGGTGACCTTTTTCATCTTTATCTACGGCATTTAAACAAGTTTCTATACCTAGAAAACCATCGTTTCTTCCAAAATGATAGATGTCTTCAATATCACTATCTTGGTTTAATTGAATTTTATCTACACCGCGTTCTGTGCCTGCCCATAAATAACCTTGATTATCAAATATTAATTGATATATATTTTCTGAAGACATTTTTTTCGCTCCTTTTAAAGGTTTAAAAATTGGAGTGTTATCGCTAATTTCTGAAACCCAAATACCTTTTCCGGCTGTTCCTAGAAACAATTTATCTTGATGAAACAACAACGTTCTTATAGCCGTTTGCTGGTTTAAAACGGCTCCTAAAGCTGTTTGTTTGCCATCTTGAATATAACCTAAAAGACCTGTTTGTGTGGCGTACCATAATCTGTTTTGGTTATCTAATGCGATGTCTTTTATGTATAAATCGGTGATGCCAGATTTTTTACCATATCTTTTTTTGATAACTAAACTATCCCTTTCATTATCGTAATTAAACTGTATAATACCACTAGAATAAGTTGCTGCCCACATGGTGTTTTGGCCTTTAACAAGCTTACGAATCCAATCGAATGGAAATCCGTTTTCGGTATTTAGAACCTTGTTTTTAATTACTGTTTTGGTGAATACTTTTGTAACAACGTTTAAAGAATCGCTATAATCGGGAACTAAACTATCTACTGTTTTGGTGGTTCTTAAAAGTACACCATTACCGTCGGATCCGGCCCAAATATTTCCATAATCGTCACTAGTTATGGTCTTTATTTTTATATTCGAAAACCCTTTAATTTTAGGAATATGATGAATACCTAGCGTATCTATTTGTGTTAAACCAGCTTCGGAACTCGATATCCAAAGGCTATTTTTTGCATGATGTACAGCATAAATACGATTGCCTTTTAAGCCCGACGATGCATCGAAATGTTGAAAATTATTTTGGAAATATTTATAAAAACCACCACCAGATGTGGCGATCCATATATTAGATTGTCTATCGGTAAAGGTTTTTCTAATATGAGAAACCGAAAGCCCTTTGGATTTGTTTATGTTTCTTTTTTCGGCATAATTTTGGGTATCTATAATGGTGATGCCATCATTATCTGTTGCCACCCATAATTCATTTTTATTATGAATTTCCATGGAATTAATACCAAGTGGTTCTCGTAATAAAATAGGTGCTTCATTACCTTTTGGATCTAGTATTAAAATACCATCTCTATAAGTTGCTGCAAATATTTTATGGTTATTATAAGCTACAGATTTGAAATTGTTTTCTTCAATTTTTTCTATTTGGATGCCCGTGCCCTCCAGCTTATTTGTTTTCCAAAGTCCGGTGTTAGTTGCTATCCAATAAAACGTACCATCGAAAACAATAGCATTTACTATACTGGAATCAATGTCTGTGTTTATGCTTAGTTTTTTTAGTTTTTCAGTATTAGAATAACTGTAAATACCTTGTGCTGTGCCTAAATAAAGGCCGTTTTCTGATTTATAAAAATGATTGACTTGCGGAGATTTATAATTTGAAAATTTATTTTTTACTTTAATGGATAATCCGAGATTTGTTCCAATATATAGGCTATCATTACTCGTGTATAACGCATGAATATAATTGGAAAGCAGTCCATCATTCTCGTTCCAAACAGAAAAATTGGTGCCATCAAAATTACAGAGTCCGCCTCCTTGTGTGCCTAACCATAAGTAACCAATTTCATCTTGAACAATATCGTATACTTGAGATTGTGGTAAACCATCTTCTATGGAATACGATCGTAATTGACTGTTTTGCGCGCTAATTATGGAGCTTACAAAAAGTAGGAATAAAAGAAAATATGTAGTGTGTTTTTTGCTCAAATGATGTTTTGTTTTCTAGCGTTTTTTAAATTACAATAATTAGGTTAAAAGTTATATTGGATAAGAGTTGCAATTTCGGTTAAATATAAACTTTTTTTAGATTTACTCTCTTCCATTTAGGTATTAAACCCTCATTCATTTTTAACTGAATTGGTAAATACTTCTCTAGTTTCCAATTTTATTCAAATTAATAATTTCGTTTTTGTTGAAAAGTAAACGGACTTCTAATATATGCTGCAAATATGGTAGCCATAACAATTAGAATTGCAACTTCATACGGTTTTCCTTTGTACATATGAATAAAGACAATAAGCGTCATGTAAGATGCTAAAAGTATGGTTCCGATTACAATCGTTCTGTTATACAAAAATAAAGCAGTTGCTATTAATAGAAATATACCTGTAATAATGAGTATGGCATTATTTGAAACAATTTTATTCATTTCACTAGAATGCAATATTTTATCTAAAGCGTTAGGTATAAAAAATAACGTTATTATTACTGACGGTAACCATATTAATATGGTTGTAAATATTTTTTTTGGGTCCATTTTTTTTATAATTTTTAAAAGTGAATTGTATTTTATATTGTTTGGTATAAACTAGTATCGTTTATTGCTGTGTTTCTATATTCTGTTGCATCATCTTTCTGTAAAATGGGCTGTAATACACAAAGCACTGTTGTTTTTCCTTTAATAAGAAGTTTGTTGCCATGGATTTCACTTTTCCAACGGTATTTTTCTATAGGAATATTTAGGTGATATAAAATAGTTGCCATTTCTGAAGACTCGGAAACCCAATCCATAATAGCGTCTCTATCAATAAGTTCTGGAATTTCTGCTTTATCATTAAAAGTAAACTCCCATTCTACAGGAATATTAAATTTATAGCTATAAATACCTCCTAAACCTGTTTCTTTTCTTGTTTTTAATGCTGTAAACCAATCTATTTCTACATCAGGATAGCTCGCTTTAAAATCTTTTGAAAGTGCTGCTGGACCTGGAGATTCGGCTGTTGGATAATAACCATAATAAGGTTTTGCTAAATAGTGTCCTGCATATTTACCTCCAAATACATTAAAATATGAAGACGCAATTATTTTTGGTGATTCTACTGTTGTAAAGACTTGTTTTAATGCCTGTAAAAGCACTTTATTCTCTCCTAAACCACAAGAATGAAAAACAATTTGCGTGGTATTATTAACACCCGATTTTAAAATCGGAATATCATTTTTGAATTCAGATAAGGTTTCTACCGTAATACGTTCACCTTTTCTTGTTGTTTTTAAAGACATGCCTAACCAAGGATTACTATGGCTTACAATGTGAATTTTATCGTATGTTTTACCAGCAGTTTTATTAAGAAAGCTAATGATTTCTTCTATTGAAAATAAATGATCTACAACCTGTATATCTTGTGCTTCAAAATAGTGTTTTGCATTGGTGTAATACGTGTTGTCACCTTCATCAAAGCCTGCAATAAAAACAATAGATTCTGTCTGTTCTGTAAATTCTATAGGCAAAGCAAGTGCCGTTTCCGGTGTTTGCGAAAACGGCTTCTTGCAGCCTAATATTAGAATTAAAAAGATTAATATTGGATATAGTTTCATTAATACTTTTTTAGAAATTAATAGGATTTAAATGCTCACTAGCTACTAAATCTTCCGTGCTTTCTGGCGTATCCTCAACTTTAACTAATTTGTATCCATTCCATTTATACTCACTAATAATTAGTTTTTTATCTTCCTTAGCGGTTTCATTTTTAGCTATTGTTTTAAAATCTGTAATAAAAGTCTCTAAAACCAATCTGCTTTTTACGCCTTCCATATCCGATGGAAAAACGAAGGATTCTGTTTTACTGTAAGATGTATCGCAGTGATCTATTAAACTGGCTACGTTTGTAAATTTTCCGTTATTCCAAAAAATGTACATTTTGCCTTTATTTTCATTTCCTTCGGTAGCAGGAATATCAAGAGCGATAATATCTTCAACATTAAACAACCCTTTGTTTCCAATATTTTTCATTCCTAAAGCTTTAGATTGATGTCCGTTGAAAACAATTTTATCTATTTGAACACCGTTTTTAAAAGCTCGTAATTGATGTTTTTGTTCAATTTCGCCTGCTTCATTTACGGTAGCGCTTTCAAAGCCATAAGCAAATTTTACGTTGTGGCTTGCTTCACTCCCAAAGGTTTTTTGAGCTATTAAACCGCCCCAAACCCAGCCAGAGTCGTTACCAATACTTACGCGATACCAGTTGCTTTTAATACCATCTAAGGTATCTTCACGTTCACTTTTTTCTTCTATAACCATTTTGGTTCCAATAGGTAATAATGCTACTGCCTTTCCCTTTATAGATGGATTTTCACGTAAGTAAACGTGGTCTGCAAGTAAATATTCATAAGTTACTTTGCTTACCGTGGTACTTGGTGTTGCTGTTGCGAAATTTACTTGTGGTTCTGTTTGGCCAAACATGGTTGACATTGCTACTAGGCATAATCCTAGGATACTGTTTTGTACATTTTTCATTTTGAATAAATTTAAAGATTAATATTAATTATTGTCAATGCCTGAATAGGCTACTGATTCGTTGTCGTTAAAGTCATCATCATTCCACGCAAAACTCTGTAGAATTTTAAGATCTTTAATAGTGTGTTTTTCTGTAAAGCTGACCTCTGTTTTAAGTATTATGGCTTCTTTACCAAGTTTTTGTACTGGGAATATATATTGAACTTCTGTTGTTGTATTCTCGCAAAATTCGTTTTCTATATATGGTAATGAAATAGAATCGTTAGTATCTGTTATCATGTAATAATGAGTTTCGGCATGGTAGCAACATGTGCTATAATTGATGTCTACTTTTATAATTTCATTAATGTTATCCAGATTAGGATTGGTTAATAATGTAATAGTAACATCTTCAAAAAGATCAAGATCTAGAATGCTTAAAGTTGCTACTTTCATAGAAGCATCATCTGTTGCTACAATATCGAACAGCGCTGTAGCATATTCTTGTTGCTTGGTGTCCATTCTATTTGCAACTTTATATTTACTGGTTACTGTAAATTCTTGCGCGTTTGTAAACTGAAAACTGATTAATGTGATTAAAAGAATAATTAGATTTTTCATGGTATATATATTAGGTTGTTATATTTCTATACCTCAAAATTAAGGGAGAACTAAGGGTTTATTTGGTCGCTTCTAGTATCCGTTAGCTATAAACTAGAATTCGTTAATTATTGATCGTTTATACTTATTTCGATCGTTATTTATCATCATTTTACTAGGTCTATAAAAAGAAAACCTGCAAAGTTTTTAAGCCTTACAGGTTCTTCTGGTTTTTGAAATTATGGGGTGATAACGGTTTTATTCTCTATTCAGAATAACAACTTCAATTAAAAAAAATCAATCGTTAAACTATTATTCTACAAATTCCTCATATTGATATTCTAAATCAAGGTTACAATCTGCTTTTGTGTTTTGTTGTTTAAAATTATTCACACTATCTCGGATTTGTACAGGTTTATCATTTGAATAAAAATCAATGTAATCACATCTTACTAAAATCATATAAATATTTAACGCGATACATGATACAACTGCTATTTTTAAAACGGTTTTTATCATCTTTTTAAGGTTAAAGTTATACTTCTATTCACATTTAATGTTTTTACAGATAAACCCGTAAACTCTTTAAAAACAGATGAAGCATAAACCCAGGTGCCATGATCTAGAACTTCAATTTCTGTAATTTCACCTTCAGCGTTAAACTTTATACGCAGGCTATCATATTGTTTTAAGTATTTGGTTACTAAAGTTGTGTATAATGCTTTAAATTCCATCTTAATTTTTCTTTTATTGGTTTTCAATAGGTTTTCATTGATTGTTATAGAAAAAGACTTCTTAAACGTAGTTTTTTTAGAGACTTCTGCTTCTGCTCCAACAGCCGAATTATTAACGTTTTTAGGCATTGGAAGCGGTTGTTTTATTGTTTTTAATGTGCCATCCTCGTTAACAATAGTTTCATCTACAGCTACAAAAGAAGTGTAATTGGTTACTAGATTGTATTTTATTCCTAAGTCTATAACATCTTGCTTGACATCATCCGAAAACAACTTATTATAATCGTCTAGTTCTTCAATTTTTTTTCTTGCCCATAAATAGCGTAAAGCTTTGTTTTTAGCGCTTACATTCTTAGAAGAGACCTTGAATTCTTGTTTAAATTTTTTCTTACCCTGGTAACCAGTAATTATAATACTTCCTTCTGGTTTACCATGGTATTTTCCATAAACAAGCACAGGTCTAGCAGCAAAAACATCTGGAATGCTACTTGGAGCCATATTGTAAATTTCAAACCCTTTGGCTTTAAGTTTCACTTGTGTTAATAAAGGGGTTTCTATATAATTTTTAAAAGCTTTTGCTGTTTCTAAAGCTTCAGTTTTTGAGGTGGCTATAAAAGATTCGCTATTCGATACTTTTGCCATACCTTCTATTAAATATCGATTTACACTAGAGCCTATACCAAAAGTGAACACATTGGCTTGGTCTAAATTGTTTTTAATAAGCTCGAAAGCTTCTTTTTCTACACTTACATAACCATCTGTTATTACAACCATAGAACGCGCGCTGCTTAAGTCTTTTCTTGGTAATTTATAAGCTAATTTTAATGCGCTAAGCAACTCTGTACCGCCTCCGCCTTGTCCTTCAGAAAGAAAAAGAATAGCAGCTTCTATGTTTTTTTCATTGACTTCTACTGAATTTGTACTGAAAACAGTAGAGCTAGAAGCAAACAGCTGAACGTTAAAAGTATCTGTAGCTCTAAGATCGCAAAGTAAATTTCTCATGAGTTCTTTTGAAACTTCTAAAGGATAACCGTTCATAGACCCCGAAACATCAACAATAAAAAGGTATTCTCTAGATGGAATATCTTTAAAATTAACTTTGTTTGTTGGTTCCATTTGTAGCGCAAAGAAGTTCTCATCGCCATGTTCATATAACAATAAACCAGATTGTATACTGTTGCCACGAAGGTTATAGTCTAAAATAAAATCTCTGTTCCCAGGTTTTTTATTACTTTTTGATAAAAATATTTCGGCTGTTTTTGGATCTGGATAATTAATATTTACTTGGTGGCTGCTGCTATTTATATTTTGAATAATCATGCCAGCATTTAGTGCCACTTTAATATCATAATCAAAAGTACTTGCCGTTCCTTTTGAAGTATATGGCGAATTAAAAGCAGCTTCTGAATGTTCGCTTTCTCCTGTAAATCTTGGACCAACTACTGCTGGAGCTACAAATTGATAAGTACCGTTTAAAGGCACTAACATTTCAGTATAATAAATAGCAATAGTAATTTCATCGTTAGGCATTATATTCCCCACATTCATTTGGAAAACATTAGGTCGCTTTTGGTCTAGTTTTGCAGCTCGTTTTCCTTCTTTTACAGCCGTTTCATATACTTTTTGAGCTTCTTGTTTCTCAAAAATTTTAGCGTTTATAATACGATTGCCAACCGTCATCTGCATTTTATGAACTGCGGCTTGAGTAGACAACGGAAAAACATATTTAGCCTCTATGGGAATTTCGCCTTTATTTTGATAGACTTGAGTAAGCTTAACATGAGCTATAGTCCCCGAAATTTCGACTTCTGTTTTAGATGATTTTAAAGGAATTAAAGCGTCTTTAGTTGATACTGATAAATATGGACTATCGTTATTTTGTGCGAAACCTAAAGAGATGGAACAAAAAAGGAAGAGTGTAACTAAGTATTTCATGGTTTTATTTTTTAGATTGTTGTTATTTATACATCAAATCTAAAAGAGAAGCCATGCTAATCTGAGTGGGTTTTAGAATTCGTTGGGGTTAATCTAGAATTCGTAGTATCGTTATATATTGAAAAAATGATTTATCAAAATTTTGATATTATATCGATCGAGAAGGCGAAAAAAATGTAATTATTAAGAAAGTGTTTTTAGATATATTTAATTTCGAACTTTTAAAAAAAAATCTGCTGTAGAGCTAGCTACTCACTTATAAATACTAACGTCATTTGGTTGCTATGTCATAGAGCATAGTTGTTCTAATACCCTTATCTACTTATTAAAGTAATACTTCACTTATTAATGTGTTATATAGCTCTTAATAAATAGGTTAGTGTTGTTTTATTTTGATAATAAAATAACATAAAAACTTAATTATCAATATATTAAACGTCTATATATAAACTATAAGTTTAATTTCTATGTATTTATTAAGTTTTTTTAAATGACCGTTTATCTATTAATCTTTTTAAATGACCGTTTATCTATTCAACTTTTTTAATAACCGTTCAGCTTTTTTTATAAGCAATTCTCAAGAATTTAAAATATTTTTGTATCAGTTAATAATAAATATAAAATTGAAAATGTGACTTATCGAATTTAAAAGTGTCTTATTAATAGAACAACTTTTAAATTTCTCTCTAATTATTACGCTTAAAAATTTTATCATTAGGCCCTCAAATTATGATAAAGTTGTTTTCTAGATTAATTCTGATTTTGGCATTAATCTTGATTATGTTGTAATGAATAAATAAAAACTATGAAAAACTTAACCCAAAAAGCATTAATACTTATAACTCTGTTATTCGTTGGCTCTATCTATGCGCAGCAAGAAAAAGGAATAATCGGTACTGATAATTGGCTTAGTTATTGGACAGATTTTAAACCAAAAACAAATGATTATGGTCAGCCTAGTCAAATTTTAACTGGTAACATTACTGAAGATACTAGGTTAACTAAAAGAGAAACTTATTTATTAGTAGGAAATGTTTTTGTAACAGGAAACGCAACACTTACTATAGAGCCAGGTACTATTATAATGGGAGACTCTAAATCTAATGGTTCTCTAATTATTAGTAAAGGATCAACTTTAATAGCTGAAGGTCTAGAAACAGACCCTATTGTTTTTACGTCAAGTAAAGACATTAAGAAAAGTGGCGATTGGGGTGGATTATTTATTCTTGGTGATGCTCCTATTAATCAAATGGGTGGTGTATCTAATGTAAAATATGGTTTTCAACAAGTATCCAATCAAAATGCTCTTTATGGAGGAAAAAATGCTAGAAGTAATTCAGGTGTTTTGAAATATGTAAGAATAGAGTACGCAGGAAAAAGAACTAAGGATAATGGTTATTTTAGCGGTATTACTCTAGCTGGTGTAGGAAGCGAAACTATATTCGAAAACGTTATGGTGACTTACTGTAAAGGAAATTCTTTTAACGTTATTGGAGGAGTTGTTAATTTAGATAAAATGGTTTCTTATAGAAGTAATGGTAATGATTTTGACTTTAATTATGGTACGCAATGTAACATAACAAACTCTTTAGCTATTCGTTCTCCTTATGTTTCAGGTTCAGAAGAATCTAGATCTATGTCTATTTCATCTTATAACAAAAAAGAAGAAGTAGATTATTCAAAAAAATCTACATTGGTTACTGCTGAGAATATGTCGATAATTAATTTAAGTGGCGATTTAGCTTCAGCTATTGAAATAGGCTTAGTAAAAGAAGGTATCTATATTGCTAAAGATGCTTCTTTAGATATGCGTAAAAGTGTTATTTCTGGATTTAATCCAGCTGTAATATTAGATAATGAAATTGTGTTATCTACTGAGAACTTGAATAAGCTAAAGTTTAGTGAAATGTATTTCAATAACAGTAATGGAAATATTTTTGTAAAAAATAACCCTAACAATGAAGATTTAGAGAACTGGTACGGTAGCAGCTCATTCTTTAATGTGTATTCTAAAGGTTCAGATTCTGAAACATTCATTGATTCTGAAGACATAAACAATCTTGATTTTAGATTGAAAATTGATAAAATTATAGCTTCAAATTAATATTGGGTTTATAGTTTACATAGTTTGAAGATTGGTTATCTTCTTAAATAAAAAAAGTGATACTATCTATTAATAGAAGTATCACTTTTTTTATATGCCAAATTCTGCAATATTCTATGCTCTTTAGGCTTCCCTCCTACTCGATCACATAAAAGAACTCCATTATTAATGTAGAATAAACTTTAATTACCCAACGAAAGTATGCTATAGAATACTTTGTTAATCGGTTATCTCAATTTTAAAATTATGCATAGATGTAACGGTATAAAGATATTTTAAATTACTCATTACTAAGCTACACCAATTCAGAGAAGAATAGTTAATAAAATTAACAGAATGAATTATCTATTTGGCTTGATAATCTTTATATTTAATACATCTAACTAATCTTATAAAAAAAGTATATTTGCCAGCGATTGTAAATTATGGCATTATTAAACAACTTCTAAGTATTTATATAAATGAGTACTTTTTAGATTAATGTCAAAATCATAATCTTCAATCATTTTTTGTGAATTTTTTAATCTAAATTATACATTATGAAACATTCAATCATAGTATTTACAGCCTTTTTAATAAGCGCAATGTCTTATGGGCAATTCCAAATTTCGGCTAGTGGTGGCTATGCTATAGGTAGTGCTGGAATGAAATTAGGAGAAACCGTTTCTTTAAGTGAAACAGAAAACTCGTATGGCAGTTATGGTGAAGGTTTAAATGCACAATTAAGAGGAACTTATTTCTTCAACGATACTTTTGGTTTAGATTTAAGTCTTGGATATCTGCACGGTTCTGATCAAACAGTATCCAAAGTAAATGTTCCAGGTACCGAAATTGATGCTGTTGCAAGAGCTCGAGCTTATGGAGCCGCCTTATCTTTAGTTTATAAATTTAACAAAAACACTTATGCACGTTTAGGTGCTTTAGGTAAATTAGGTGGTAAAACAGAAGCTGTTGTGTATAGAAAAGCTACTTTTACAGACGCGGAACGTGCTGAAAATGGTCTACCGTCAGGTTCTTATTCTGAAACTAATTATGTAGAGGATTATCATGGTCATTTTCCTTTAGGAGTTGTTGCTGCTCTTGGGTATGAGTTTGAATTGGATACAAACTTTAGCCTTTTTGTTGAAGCTGAATATTACGGAATTAGTTTAAAACGTAAAGATTCTGAAATTACAGAGTTTAATTCCGATATTTTTACGGGAGATGGTACTCTTGTAGCAACTTACACCTTAGATAACTTGCCAGAAGGAACTGATAAAATTACAACTTACGTTGATAATCTTTCTAATACTAATACAGATACATCAAAAGAATTAGCTGTAAAAGTGCCATATTCTTCATTCGGAATTAATTTTGGTATTATTTATAAATTTAAAGGTTCTAGTAAAAAACAATAATTTTATAAAAGCCAATACTGGTTAAATAATAAAACCTATCAAAACTAATGTTTTGATAGGTTTTTGTTTTTAAAATAGTGGAATTAAATTAATAAGCCACTTCTTTTTTTATTTTTTTAAGAGCGTAAAATAAAACGTAGTACCAACCCCCTCTTCGCTTTCTAACCAAACGGAACCCTTATAAAACATAATGATTTTTTTAACAATAGAAAGACCAATTCCCGAAGAAGAACCTGTGCTTTCTAATTTTGTAAAGACTTTAAATATTCTTTCAAAATAATCCGATTTAATTCCAACACCATTATCTTTTACAAAAAACTCAAAAAACTCGTCGTTTTCAATAAATCCAACTTCAATTATGCCTTTTTCTTTATCATTATAATTTATCGCATTTTGGATTAAATTTTGAAAAACTTGCTTAAATCTCCATGTATTCCCATATAAACTTGGTAAGTTTTTTTGAACTCTAATGTTTATGCTATCTGGAATTAAAATGGTTTGTAAAATCTCGTCGATAATTAAATTAAAATTAACTAATGAGTCTTGCGATTCTGATTTATCTATAGTTGAATAATCGAAAATTCCTTTTATCAAAAAATCCATTTTTTCGACATTAAACAATACTTGATTCAAAGGATTCAAGGCCGCTTCACCCAAAGTTTCCTTATGGTCGTCCATAAACCAACCTATCAAGGTGTGAATATTTATTAGCGGTGCTTTTAGATCATGAGATACAACATGAGCATATTCATTTAATTCCTGATTTTGAAGAGATAAATCTTTTAATAATTCTTCTTTCTTCTTTTCCTGAACTTTTATTCGCTCTTCATTCTCTTTCCTTTGAATAACGTTTACCAGCATGTTTGCAAAAACAAAAAGAATTTCTTTTTCATTATCGTTATATTTATTTATTTTTTTAACCGAATCGAAACCAATAAACCCTATTAATTCGTTGTTTTTTATTTTAGGTATGGTGATCAAGCTTTTAATGCCTTGAGGCTCTAAAATGGCACGTAAACCAAACTCACCATCCTCTGGCAGCAAACTAACATCTTCCACATAAAAAGCTTCTCCTTTTTTGTGTGCATCTAGCCATTGTGTAACATAATCTAAAGGTATGTTTTGTAAGTGATCTATTTCGGGTTCTATCCCTTCTGTACACCATTCATAGGTGTTAGATGTGGTGTTGTTTCCAAAATCGTAAGAAAAAATATAACTTCTATCAGATTCTACAAATTCCCCAATTTGCTTTAAGGATTCTCTAATAAGTTTATCAATATCTGATAGGTCAGAATTAATATATGTTGTAGAAATACTAATTAATAAACTCTGAAAGCGTAGTTGTCGTTCAATGATTTTATCTTTCTCCAACTGTTTAAAATCATTTTCTGAAAGTTTATTTACATTATCTATGTGTTGTTTTTCCATTTGACTTTTAGAGATTTAAAATGAAACGTAGTTCCTTTCCGAAATATACTACTTACATTCTTCTTACAAAAATTAAGGTTAAAAAAAATTATTTGTAAGAGTGTTAACTATATTTATTATAACAATAATTTTATCTTTTTCTATGCTTTCACCTAAATACTTAAAGATAACAAAGCAACTTTCATTCAGGTTTGAAGATATAAAAAAACCTGCGAAGCGAACTTCACAGGTTATATGTAATCCTTTAGAATAGATTACCTATTTATTTATTTATTTCCTAATGCTATCTTATTATTTCTGAATTCTAACACTATTATTTCCGTAATCTGCAATATAGATAGTACCATCGTTATCTACTACCATTTCGGCAGATTCGTTAAAGCAAAACCGTATTATTTTAATTTATGAATAAAAAAAACTACTAATTTTAAATCATTATCTTTTTTTATTCCCTCTTTTTAAAATATTGAGTTCATCTGTTTTAATAACATAACCAAAACGAACCATAGAGTTAAAATCTTCGTAATTAATAAGGCTTTCTGCTTGCCCTAAATACCATTCCAACATTAAATATTGGTTAGATTTACCTTTAAAAGGATGATAATATAATCGAGTACGTAGCATGCCTTTCATATTCCACTGTAATCCTTTCTTTAAAGCCATTTCAAGGCTAAACTTATCGTTGTAAAAATCATGAGATAGGGTTAATTCTCCTAAACCTACATAATCTATCAACTCAGGGTTACCACTCTTGTATCCATAAGGTATCCAGCCTTTTAAACTCAATATCGTTTTAGGACCAATAGCTGTACTATATTTAAGACTAACTCTGTTCCAACTTCTAGAAAAAATACTATCTCTACCGTTAGATTCATGCTCAAATTCTAGCGTACCAATACCTTTAAGCCTATCGTTCTTATCAAAAAATGCTCGCCCAAAACCAATTGTAGGATTAAAATTAATTTCCTTAAAAGGATAAGATTCTTTAAAAACATCCCAAAAAGACTTTTGACTATAACTAAAAAAAATGTAAGTATCCCAAGGCAAAGTATTTCGGCTTATCATTTGTTTAAAACTAACCTGATATTTTACATTGGCCGTATTACTGTTTATATCCATATTAGTCGGCACACCAATAATAAAATAATTATCTTTATGAATACTAAAACCAGGCAGTTGTTTCATGGTATCCCGAACGGCTTCACGAGTTAAACCTTGGCCATTTACTCGATTACAAAACAGACACATTACGTTTAATATAAGTATTAACGAGATGGAAATAGAAGGCTTATATTTATACATGTTATTAGTAAAAATTTACTATTGGGAGGTTATAAAACAACTAGCTAATTAGCTAGATTTATTTTTCAAAATTAATAATATTAATCAGTATAGAAACTACAAGAATTCGTTAATTTATAAAAATTAAGTAGCTAGTTAAAGATGGCTGACTTGTTCCAATTCGTTTCTCATTTTTTGAACATCTAAATTTTTTAACAATACTAATAAATTAGGATACATTTTATAATGATAACCTAATTTATCCTTCTGGAACTCTTCAATAGCTAACTCTTTAGACCAATTATCAATAACCATTCTATAAGCTGCTATTATTGTTCCCGTTCTATCAGAACCATGCCAGCAATGCACTAAAACCGGTTTTACAGAATTTTGAATTACCCTTAAAGCGCTTAAAATATCATCTTCATTTAAGATTTTTGTTTTAATAGGATGGTGTACTAATATAAAATTGAAGTCCTTAGCTTTTTTTGTGTTATTTCTAAGCCGCCTTAAATTAAGAATAGTCTTCACTCCCATTAATTCCATTTCTTTGAAGCCTTTTTTACTTGGTTGCTCCGACCTATACAAAACATCATTGATTTCGTAAAGGTTTTTAAAATGTTTAGATTCTATCTTTTTCAAAGTTTCTTCTTGGGCATAATTAAAGTTTACAACACTAATAAAAAACACCATCACTATTAATAATTTTTTCATCTTGTTATTTTTCGAATAAGCAATCAAAAATAAAGCTAAACCTTTTTAAAAAATAAATTTATAAATCATTTATCTTAGTTTTAACACACCGCGGACTTCGTAATGTAATCTAAACCATTTTATTAAAAATTTTTACGTTAAATAGATATTCAAAAGAAAAAATGTATAAAATAAAGGGTATATCTTTCTATTTCTTATTCAAATCTTTTATTAAGTTGAAAGCATAATACGAAATTATTAGCGCAGCAAGACCAATGCAACACCACATAAACCAAGGTTGTTGCCAAAATGAAATCTCAGCTTTTTCTTTTGTTTTAGCTTGAACATAAGTTACCGAACTTATTTCTGCTATGGGCAAATTACTCTTCAAAGTATTGGTGACTTCAGAAATATCATAATCAGGAACATTTAATGCCGTGTTTCCTGCGGTAACTTTATATGTGTTTTGTGCATTTAAAGCCGCAACCAAATACAAAGGTTCTTGCATAAACTGGATGCTATTAATTTGTAATTTAGGATTGTCTTTATTTTCTATTTCTAAATACAACTCCTTTTCTGTAATAGTCGAAATATCAAAAACAAGATCTTTATCCGAACGTATAGAAAAAGTTGTTAGCACTTGCTTGTAAGATTCTATATTGCGCTTAACTTCGCGTTCTCGAATAGCGTACAAGGTGGCATTTCGACTATAAAGTTCAGGACTAACAATATCAATTCTAATTTCATTAATAACTTCTAACCTATCAAAATTGATATGAATTTCTGTTTTCTTGTTTTCTTCGGAAAAGGCTATTGCTTTTACAGGGATTTTATCCATAGCGATAGGCATAATAGTAACCGTCTCGGCTGTTGCTTTTCCTATTTTTAAAAGATTTATAGGTAATGATTGTTTATCATTAAAAACAACCTTAAGATATTTATAAGCACATAAAGGAAAATTAATAACCTTGTAAACACTTGTTTCCTTTGGATGGCTTAATTGATCAAGTTTCCCGTTGTTAACAATTCCAAACCATTGATTTTGATCGTTACTACCTTCTAATCGATAACTTTTAGTGCCTTGATAATTTGCAATTAAAAATACGGCTTGTTTAATAGTTTTATCAGGGTTTTGAAATATATAAGTGGCAATTGAATCGGTTATTCTAGCACTTGAAATAACAGGAAATTCTGTAAAATCTGAAACCTTTGTGCTTTTATAAGACATCGCAGGCTGTATAAAATAAGGTACTTGACTACCTTTAGTATCCCAAATTCTTATGTCACGTAAATTTCTTGTTGCATAAGATCGTAAATTATGAGGTACAGGAATACGATGTAATCCAGCCTCTTTTACAGCATGTATTTCGCCTTCTACGGTGTGCTTTTGGCCAAAAGCCATAATAGCAAAAAGCATTAAGAATAGTTTAATCGATGTCTTCATTCTCAGTAGTTTTCTCTTCATCAATTACCAAAACTTTTATTTTTTGGTATATAAACGAAATAATTAAAATAAGGATTCCTAATAATATAAATGCAATAATTTTTCCTGTTTCAGAAACATTGCTAATGTCGTATGCAAATAGTTTTACAATAGTAATTCCTAAAAGCGTTAGAGCAATAATTCTTAAGGATTTCAATTGTTTTTTTATACCCCAAAGTAGTAATACAAAAGATAAAATCCCCCATAAAACAGGAAGGCCGGTTTTTATTATTTTATATTGCCCAGTGGAAATTAAACGATAATTAGCAGCAAAAGTTTCTTCTGTAGACGAAAAGTCCATAAGGTAAATACCTTGTAAGATCACTTCAGTACTCGCTAAAAGCACTAATAAAAAAACAGCAATCCATATCGCTAGTTTGTGGTTAAATATTGAAAACACCTTACGCGTTTTATTACTATTGTATATTAAATACCAAAAATAAATAACGAAAGCTATGGCTAATATGTGCAGGTAATAAGCAATACTGTTATTATTTCCGTAAAGTATATTATCTTCAAATTCCATCATAGCAATTCTAGAAAAACCGACTGCAAATGTCACGATATTAAAAACGGCTAATACATTGATAATTTTATCTTTAACCACCGTTCTATTTCTATATAATATAAAGCAGAATACAGCAGAAAACAGTAAATGGTATTGCAACGAAACAGATAACATACCAAGGAACTCAAAGTATTGATCCGATTGATAAATAACTTCAACTAACCCAACAAAATAGCCAACTATTACGGCGGCAATACCTGCTATTTTTTTATAAAACACAGGATTAAACTGTAAACCAGATTTCAGTAATTTCTCTGTGTCTTTTCGTAATAAAAAGTGAACAGCTACAAGCGAAGCAACCACCAAAATACCAGCAATAAAAATTGGATTTAGAATTATTGTTAATTCCGAATCTTCAGTATAAACAAGCCAATCCATTAATAAACTGCCAAGCATTAAAATTTGTACAGCTACAGCCGCAAAACGATAACTTTTAATTTGAGATTTTTGAGCTAACCACATAAGCATAACTGCCTCTATAGCCCAAAAAATAGTAATATTATTTCCAGAAAACTGAATAGGAATGGCTAGCGTAATAAAGGTTAAACTTAAACCTATTAATAGATAAATGCCTTTTTTGTCTAAACCAAATTTCTTGAATAACAATAACGAGTACCCCATGTTTAGCAAGGCTAAAAACGCTGTAAAAAGCCCTCTTAGTTCTGGTTTATATTCCGTTAAAACAAGCATACCAATACCATAGAAAACAAAATTATTGGTAGTAAGCATGGTTAATTGTATTCCAGTAAAAGTACCTTTAGATCGTAAATTGCTTATGGTAGTCATCACCATAAAAATCAAATAAAATACAAAACCAAATATTAACGCGCCTAAGTAATGTGGTTCTGCACTAAATACATCTTTACTTACCCAACCTCCAAACAGCAAAATGGTAAATACAAAAGCGAGAATGTGTAAGAGTTGCCATTTTTTAAAATAAGCTAAAGCTAATATTCCTATATCTAAAATGGCGATATAAGTAAATAATACAAGGTAGTTTCCGCTACCCGTACTTACCATAAATGGTACTGCAAACCCACCAATAAGCGATAATATGGCAAGCTCCATTCTATTATAGGATAAAGATATTAAACAACTAAAAGCTGTAATAACAACCATAATACCAAAGGCTACTTCTTGGCTAAATAGCTTGTATTCGTGAAAAGCAATGGCTATGGTAAAATAAAATATAGCAATAGCACCTGCAACAAGCACGGAGCTAAATGGCGCATATTTTTCACGTAATTTATGTGCTATAAATAGTACTAAACTACCAGCCAAAATACCAATACCTACACGTGCAGGCTCATTAATCCAGTCTTTATCTATGGCATATTTTACAAAATAACTAATTCCTAAAACTAGAATTAGAATACCAATTTTATTAATCAGGTTTTCTCCAATAAATTTTTCTAGATCTGGGTTCTTTTGTTTAAAGCGTTCCCAAAGCGGAACTGTTGGTTCTTGCGGCACCTGTTTTTCACGTGCAGCCGCCATAGTTTTTGCAGAATCTACTGTTTTAAGCAGCATTTCTGCTTCAACGCCTTCTATGTTTTTCGTATCTGTGTAATACTTATAATCCTCTAATAAGGTCCTTATAAACTCTATATCTGTTTCTTCTTTAACGTTGTTAATTCCTAAAACTTCAACCATTTTATCTCGAAGTTTTATCAATGTTTTATAATCTTCCGAAGTTTCTGCAGTTACCAATATGTTTTTAATAATACCTACATCTTTATCATTCAGCTTAACAACACTAGGATAAGTTGGTTTATATATTTCTTCTACAGATTCCTCATTAGTATATTGTTCTGTTAGAGGAACTTCAATAGGTGGTAAAACATCTTCTTTTATAACCTCTGGAATTATTTCTTCCTTAACACTTTCTTTCTGAACGCTTTCTTTATCAGGAGTTACTTTTTTATCAGTTCTAGAAACTAATTCTGTTTTCAAGAGATAATGAAGGCTGTTCAGTTTTTCGTTTAAAGATTCAATTTCCTTCTTTAATCCACTGCTCTCTCTGCTATATTTTGAATTCTGAAAGATTAATAAAATGATAATAAGAACTGAAAGAATATACTCCATAGGGTTTGGATTGGTTATGTTTCTTAGATAGAAGTTTGCAATGTAATGTTTATCTTTAATATAATTTATTTAGTAGATAAAAGAAGCTAAAATCAATCTGATTATTTCGAATTAGGACGCCTTTTAACGGATATCCTATGTGCAAATTGAATAGCATTTCATTTACATTAAGACGTTCTGCTAGTTTTTAAATATAAAAAATGTCTTGGAAAACTTTTATTTATGTCAGATAAATTTTACTTAAAATCAACATTTGTTACAAATAACAATTTTAACGACCTAAATTATTATTAAACTATTAATTTTACATTCAAAATGCGCTATTAGTTGAACCCAACAACTAAATATTACGTATTTAAATATAACTTATAAGCCTTAAGTTGTATTAAAACGAAGAAGAACATTATGTTGAAAAAATTAATAACAAGAAA
The DNA here is from genome assembly GCF_009796805.1 of Algibacter sp. L1A34. NCBI lineage: Bacteria > Pseudomonadati > Bacteroidota > Flavobacteriia > Flavobacteriales > Flavobacteriaceae > Algibacter > Algibacter sp. L1A34. Next base: position 3,756,428 of record NZ_CP047029.1, read on the forward strand.
TAACATTTCAATACATGGTGATGGTAGCAAAGCTATGTTATTGGTTCATGGATATGGCTGCGACCAGAACATGTGGCGGTTTATTACTCCAGAATTTAAAGATGATTATAAAATTATACTTATAGACCTTGTTGGTTCTGGAAAGGCTGATGAAGTGGCATACGACTATGACAAATATAGTACACTCGAAGGCCATGCTAATGATATAATTGAAATATGCAAAGCTCTAGACTTAAAGGATCTTATTTTTGTAGGACATTCTGTGAGTGCCATGATAGGTACGCTTGCCGTTATAAAAAACCCTGATATTTTTAAAAAAATAATTATGATTGGCCCATCTCCAAGGTATATTAATGATGGGGATTATTTTGGTGGTTTTACTCAAAGTGATATTGATGAGCTCATGGAAACCTTAGATTCTAATTACTTAGGTTGGTCTAGTGCAATGGCTCCCGTTATTATGGGAAATCCTGATAGACCAGAATTAGCCGAAGAGTTAGAACAAAGTTTTTGCCAAAACAATCCAGAAATAGCAAATCACTTTGCAAAAGTTACTTTCTTAGGCGATAACCGAAGTGATCTTAATAAGGTCACTATCGAAACGTTAATACTTCAAAGTCAATCGGACGTTATTGCTTCAATTGAAGTGGGAAAATATGTGCATAATAACCTATCTAATAGTCAATTTGTAATTTTAGACGCCATAGGTCATTGTCCGCATCTTAGCGCTCCCGACCAGACTATTAAAGCCATGAAAAAGTTTTTAACATAACTGCTTATAGAATTAATAAACTCTCCCTCAATGAAATTTAATATAGACTATAAAGAACTTTATAACACCTCTCCTAGCGGTTATTTTTGCACTTTGCCAGATGGTACCATTATTGATGCAAACCAAAGGTTTTTGGAACTCACTAATTATAAGCGTGAAGAAGTTATAGAGAAAAAACAGTTTATGGATTTTCTTTCTGTGGGTAGTAAAATATATTATGAAACTGTCTACTCTCAAACTTTAAAACTAAGCGGAACTCTAGAAGAAATAAATTTCGATTTCAAAAAAAAAGATGGAACTAAATTTCCTGTTCTTATCAATTCAGTTGAAGTAAAAGATAAAGCCGGCCATCACTTATACACGCAATCGGCCATATTCAATATTTCTCATAGAAAAAAATATGAGCAAGAACTCCTTATTGCTAAAAGAAAAGCGAACAATCTATCTGATGAGCTGATACAGACAAATGAAGAATTACGGCGTAGTTCCGATTTAATTTCACAGCAAAAATTACAATTAGAAAAATTCAACCATCACCTAGAAAACAAGAATAGCCAACTTTCAAGTTTTACACATATAGCTGCTCATAATTTAAGAGCACCAGTTAGTAACCTAGTTTCCTTACAGGATTTCTATAAAGAAAGTACAGAGGAAGAAGATAGAACCATGCTTTTTTCTAAAATTGAAATAGTTATTGGTCATCTTAACGAAACCTTAAATGAGTTAATAGAGTCCGTAAAAATACAAGGAAACACAAATATTGTACATGATCCTATTACCTTTGATAACGTTTTTGATAAAACATTAGAAATTTTAGAAGGTCAAATTTTAGATTCAAAAGCAGTAGTGACTTCCAATTTTTCCAAAGTCACTAAAATTGAATATCCTAAACTTTATATGGAAAGCATTATGCTAAACTTAATGTCTAATTCTATTAGATATCGGTCTCCCAATCGTATTCCTAATATTCATTTCAGCTCAGAAATTAATAAGAATGAAGTTGTACTTTTGGCTACGGATAATGGGTTAGGAATAGATTTAAAAAAACATGGACATAAACTTTTCGGACTCAGCAATACATTTCATAGACACCCAGATTCTAAAGGCGTTGGGCTGTTTATGATTAAAACTCAAATAGAAGCCATTGGAGGTTCTATAACGGCAGAAAGTGACGTAGATAAAGGAACAACCTTCAAAATAATTTTAAAGAAAAATATATAATGATAGATAAGCTACCTCTTATAGGAATTATAGATGATGATAAAATTTATCACTTTATGTTAACCCGAATTATTAAGCATAATAAATTAGCAGAAAGAGTAATTGATTTTTATGATGGTGAAAAGGCTATTGAGTACCTTACTGATAATACAGCAACTAAGGAAAATATCCCAGATATTATTTTTGTCGATAATAATATGCCAATTATGGATGGTTGGCAATTTATAGACGCATACACAAGGTTAGAACCTGAAATTAAAAAAAAGGTATATATCTTTATGGTAAGTTCTTCAATAGATCCAATCGATATTGAGAGAGCTAGTAAAATAAATCAAATCTCCGATTACATTGTAAAACCAATTAAATTGGAAGAAGTTAAGGCTATTATTGATAATTTAGAAAAGTTTTAATCTCTGCTTGAATGTGCAGTAAAAACAAAGTATCGATATAAAAAATATAGAAGTATAACTCTAATAAAAGCCAATAGGTATTAACTTTATGTTGCACATAAGAAAACTGTGAATTTCATTAAAAAGATATTCGGACTCAAAAAAAATAAGACTTCAAACGGAGCTTTTTTTAGCGCGACTGAATATGAAATGAAAAACTTGCTCTGCGGAATAGGAAAATCCGATATTCGCGAAAATGAGATATCAATAACCGAATATCCTTTTGAACCTTCAGTTGCTTATCCTGAAAAAATAATTAATGCTAGCGAAATCAATTTTATATCCGCGGATTTCGGCCTTTGTAGAATATATGTTGATAACGATATTATTTTCATTTCATCTGAACAAAAAACAGAATTGTTAAAATTTTCAGAAATTAATAAAATAAAACTCATAAATCATAGCTGGAATTGGGATTGGATTTTAGAGCCATATCTCGATACTGAATTTACGGCTGATAATGAAAAAAGAATAGAAAAGTGTCTAAACGAAGTTGGAATAGACAAAATTGATACTAAAAAAATTAGAAGCGAAGTTGGAAAACAAATGTATAAATACAACTTCGACACCATGCTTTGGGACTGGTGCAGTTTAGGTTTATGTGATGTTTTATCTGCTATGCGAGTAAAATATAATCAAAACGAATTTAGAGAATTTTACAAAAGAGCGATAGAAATTGACAAACGAAGTAAAAACGCCCTTCATAACAGCTTATAAAATTAATTGCATATTTTATGCTAAACCAAAAGTGGTTGTAATTTTTTTATGTCTAATTTCCCTTTGCAAAACCCCTGAACACACAAAAACAAACCCTCTAAAAATCTTATTTATTCCAAATAAGTTTATAATAAATCAATATTAATTCAACTCCTTCATGATTTCAGCAAACAACTCATAAGATCGTATTCTATCTTTCACATCATAAATGTTAGTAACAGCAATAAGTTCGTCTGCTTTGGTTTGCTCCATAAAGGTTTTAACTTGAGCTTTTACCGTCGCTTTGCTTCCTACAAAAGAATACTTTAGCATTTGGTGAACCTGCGGATTTTGAATAATCTCTTCTAGGTCTGGTGTCATGTCTGTTGGTGGTTGTACAAAATCACGTTTCCCTGTAAAAATGCCGACAATCATGCGGATTAATGAAGTGAATAAGCGCTGTGCTTCTTCATCGGTATCTGCAATTATAATATTAACTCCAGCCATCACATAAGGTTTTTCTAAATCTTTTGATGGTTGAAATTCTTTTCGATAAATAGAGATTGCATCCCATAAATGGGTTGTCGCAAAATGACTTGCAAAAGCATAAGGCAATCCTTTTTTAGCCGCTAAATGCGCACTATCTGTACTAGAACCTAAAATGTAAATAGGCACCTCTACCCCTTCTGCTACTGTGGCTCGTACTTTAGAACTCGCATTCTCTTTAGAAAAATAAGTTTGTATTTTTTCCAATTCATTAGGAAAAGAATGTGCGGCTTCCATAAAATCGGATCGTATGGCTTGCGCTGTTTCTCTATCTGTTCCCGGTGCTCTTCCTAACCCCAAATCAATTCGGTTTGGGTATAAAGAAGCTAACGTACCAAATTGCTCGGCAATAATTAATGGCGAATGGTTTGGTAACATAACACCTCCAGAACCCACATTTAACGTGTTTGTACCTTGCGCAACATAACCAATTAAAACCGATGTGGCACTACTCCCTATATTTGGTGCATTATGATGTTCTGCCAACCAATAGCGTGTATAACCAAAAGCTTCGGCATTTTGCGCTAATTCGAGCGCATCATTATAAGTTTGTTTAAGTGTATGACCTTCTGAAACTAAAGCAAGGTCTAATATGGAATACTTTATTTTTTGAGTTTTCATGAGTGCAAATAATCAATTGTGGTAGGTGCTCTATCAGGCAAATTCTGTATAACAAAAGTACTTCATTAAATAAAAAACTTATACTAATAAATTCCTAAATTTGTAAAACATTAATGGGTAATTTAAAGATGAATAATGTAATAAAAAGCATCCCTGTTTTAGATTTAGACGGTGCGGCTATAGACTTAATGATGGCATATAAAAATAAAGTTTTATTACTTATTATTTATAACAACGACTGTTTGGGCTGCACGGGTCGAGCCATTCCTTTGGCTTACGAGTTTCAACTAAAATACCCATCGATTCAGGTAGCAGGCATTCATGCAGATTTTGTAAATAGAGAAGGTACAAAAGCTTCAATTAAAAGTATTTTTACTAGTGGTGAAAACCCGTTTCCAATTTATATAGATAAGCATCATCAGGTTTATGATCAATTTAAATCTGAAGGCACACCACAATGGTTGCTTATTTCGGAAAATGGCGAACTGTTTCGTTCTATTTTTGGCTCTCAGGATAATGCTAAGAATCGCTTGTTTTATGCTTTAGAAAGCCTTTGTGAGTAGTAAAACAGCTGGTTTCTCTATTTTTTATGATACAACCACCAATTCATATCTCGAGTTAACTGAAATCCTAATTTTTCATAAAGAGAAATGGCTAAATTTCCTTTGTTTGTATGTAAAATAGGTGTTTTATTGGCTTTTAAAATTTCTTTTGTATTGTGAGAAATTAACTGTTTTGCCAGTCCTTTTCTAGTATAATCAGGATGAGTAACCACAGCACTAATTTCTATAAAAAGATCCGTTTGCATACGCTGTCCGGCTATTGAAACTAATTTACCGTCCTTAATTACCCCATAGTAATTGCCCATTTCAAATGTTCTCTTCTTATAGTAACCAGGCATAACCAACCAAACTAAATCATAAATTTCATCAATAAAAGTCTCGTCTAACAGCACAATGTCTTCTGTTATTTCAACTTCAGATAGCTTATTTAAAACCATTTGACAGCCATCAATTTTTCTATCTAATAGTACTTTACTTTCGTCTATTATTGGCGTTTGATTTTCTGAAACGAAAAAGAATGAATCTGATTTTTTTACATATTCACTTGAAGCTTCTGCCGTTTTTGTTTCATCGAAAAAAGCTCCAAAAGGGCAAACCTCGTGGTGATAAAATTGTACACCATTAGAATTGACAGCAAACTTTTTATGCGTTTCTTTTAATGAATGCCAAACTGGGTTTTTTAATTGATCTTCTACATTTATCATTAGAAATACTTAAATTAAGTTTAAGTTGAAAAACACTCCGTATATTGAAGCTTGCTTATAACTAAACGATAATATTGTTTTTTATAAACTTAACAGAACAAATTAATACTCCGTTTTATCCATTTTTTTAGTCCATTCATTGAATGGTTCTAAAGCGATATCGCGAGCTAGTTGCTCGAACGGGATGCTTCTTTTTTCGTATGGTAAAGGGATTTCTTTGTAGATAAACTCATCATCAAAACCAATATTAGCCGCATCTACTTGGTTACTCCCGTAGTAAACCTTATCTGGTCTAGCCCAATAAATAGCGCCTAAACACATAGGGCAAGGCTCGCAAGAGGTATATATTTCGCAACCATCCAACTGAAACGACCCTAAATTATTACATGCATCTCTAATAGCTGTAACCTCGGCATGTGCTGTTGGGTCGTTGGTAGATGTTACTTTGTTATTACCGCGACCAACTATTTTTCCGTCTTTAACAACTACGCAACCAAATGGGCCGCCTTCATTGTTGTTCATTCCTTTTAAAGCTGCGTTAACAGCTTCCTGCATAAATTTTTCTTTGCACATCGTTCTTCTAATTTTCCCGAAAAGTACAAATCATTTAAATTATTATAACCGAAACCCTATGTTTTATTTTAAAAACAAAACGACTAGTATACCTTTTAAACAAAAAAAGCCCATCAAAATAAATTGATGGGCTCTTTTAAAAACTTGAAGTATATATTTAGATAACTTTTACGTTAACTGCATTTAGTCCTTTGTTTCCTTCTTGTAAATCAAATTCAACAACATCGCCTTCACGAATCTCGTCTACTAATCCTGAAATGTGTACGAAATGATCTTTGTCTACACCTTCTTCAGTGATAAATCCAAATCCTTTAGCGTCGTTGAAAAATTTTACTGTTCCTTTACTCATAATAATATTATATTTTAATAATTTGATAATAAGATTACAAAGATAGTGCCAATAAAGTTATAATACCTCTTCTACTGCTAATCATTTAAAAATAGTTTTCTTTTACTGTATTATATTCCCTTCAAAAGGAAACATAAAATGGTGTTAAAAATAGTAACTTTTACCGCTATAATTATCGCTTTACGTAACTTGCATTATAATTGGTTTTATTGTTAATTTAAATACGATACAACATGAAAAATAAACTTTTAGCCACCGTTCTTATTGGTTTTATAGGATCTGTAGGCATAGCACAAAATTCGGTAGAATTAGTTGCTAATCAAAATCCAAACTATCAAATTAGTCTAGACAAATACGTAACAGCAAACACTTTTAATAATGCAACCTTATTACAAGGTACTACGCTGCAAGAAACTTATATCGCCATAGATCCTATGGAACGAAAAAGAGAAAATAAAGAGTTAAGAGCGTATTTTAGATCGCAACGCCCTTTATGGAGACATCAAGAACGTCTTGAACGTGCTAAAAACACAGCATACTATAATTATGACAACTATAGAAACTATAATACGGATTACAATTACCAAAATAACAGATGGTTAAATAGTAATACGCTATTAGAATTAGGGTTGTTTAGCTACTTAATTTTCGACTAAGATTTATTGAATACAACAAATATATTACACAAAACGATGAAAAAGCAACATATTATTATAGGGTTATTTATTGTAGGATCACTAGCTTTAGGATCTTGTGCTAGAAAAATAACACGAGTAGCTCCAGACACACAAATAGATATTAGCGGCCGATGGAATGATACCGACTCCAGATTATCTGCTGAAGAATTAACAGATGAAATTTTAACCGGCAATTGGATTACCGATTTTATGCAAGCAAACGGTGGCAAAAAACCAGTTTTAATAGTGGGGTTAGTTAGAAACAAAAGCCATGAACACATTGAAGCGGAAACTTTTACCAAAGACATTGAAAAAGCACTTATAAAAAGAGAAGTGGCTCGTGTAGTTTCTGGTGGAGAAATGAGAGAGGAATTAAGAGCAGAGCGTGCAGACCAGCAAACAAATGCATCTATGTCTACAATAAAAAAGTTTGGTTTAGAAACGGGTGCCGATTTTATGCTTCAAGGTAATATTAATTCTATTGTGGATGCTCATAAAAGAGAAAAGGTAACTTATTACCAAATAGATTTAGAGCTTACTAATATCCAAACCAACGAAAAAGTTTGGATTGGCGATAAGAAAATTAAAAAGCTTATTAAAAACTAAAAACATTCTAAAAGCTTCTCTATTTTTTAGAGAAGTTTTTAATTAAAGGCTAGGTGCTCATTGGTATATGAAAACTACATATTTAAAAATTACGTATTGTACTGCTTTATGTGTCATTTTTTTATGCCTGAATAGTTGCGCGTCTTACAATACTAAAAGTCAAGAATTTCAAAACGATTTACAGCAAGGAAACACAGAACAAGCGCTTCGTGATATAGACACAAATCCATTCTTGAAAAAGAAAAGAAATTCACTTCTTTATTATCTCGAAAAAGGAAAAATAGCTTATTTAAATAATAATTATGAGTTAAGTAATTCTTTTCTGAATAAGGCCGATGCTTTTATTGAAGAGAATAAAAAAGCTCTAAGTAGTAATGTTTTAGGTGTGGTGGTAAATCCTGAAAAAGAAACCTATATGGGAGAAGATTTTGAAAAAATTGCTATCCATTACTACAAAGCGCTCAATTATATTTTTCTAGACAAACCAGATGATGCTTTGGTTGAAGCAAAAAGAATTAATCTTCAATTACAAGAAATTAACGATAAGTATCCCGCTGGTAAAAAAAATAGATACACCTCGGATGCTTTTGCTTTAAACCTACAAGGTCTGTTATACGAAGCTTCTGGCGATATTAATAACGCCTTTATTTCTTATAGAAATGCGGTAGATTTATATCTAGATAATAAAGGTTCTTTTTTTGGAACACCTCTACCCGAACAACTAAAAAAAGATGTTTTAAGAACCGCTGCTTCACTTGGTTTTACAAATGAACTCCATAGATATGAAAATGTTTTTGAAACAACCTATATTGCTAACAACACAAATATAGAAAGCGAATTAATCCTTTTTTGGGAAAATGGCTTGGTGCCCTTTAAGGAGCAAAGCTATTACAACTTTACCATATTACCAGGCAATAGAGATGGCATTGTTTCTATCCATAATGAGGAACTAAACTTAACGTTACCCATCCCGATAAGCACAAGCTACGGACAAAAAAGCTCGTTTTCAGATCTTGATATCTTTAATGTTGCTTTTCCAAAATATGTAGAAAGAAAACCTTATTTCTCGAGCGCAACCATTTTAAAAGATGCCAACCCAAGTATCAATTTTCAATTAGTAGAAAATTATGATGTTATTGCTTTTGAAACCCTAAAAGATAGAACGCTTCGCGAAATAGGAAAAGTAGCCATTAGGCTCGGTACAAAAAAAATATCGGAGTATTATTTAAAAGATAAAAACGCAGATTTAGGCGCACTCTTGGGTGTTTTCAATGCCTTATCAGAGCATGCCGATACACGAAACTGGCAAAGTTTACCCCAAAGTATTTATTATGCTAGAATTCCTTTAAATAAAGGTGATAACACCATTTCAGTATCACTAAAAACGGCCAATGGCATACAAAAAGAGGAAAAAATTCAAGTTAAAGGTAAAAAGGGTATTCAATTTAAAAAGATAACAACGCTGCAATCTTATTAAACTAACACCCTTTATTTTTATTCAATACAACGTTTAACTTTTTATCAAATAAGATCTACCAATCTATTGGGAAATAATCCTTTAAAAATTTCCCAGACCAATGTTTCCCAGTATTTATACCATCAATTAATGGATCCATAACTCTTGCTGCACCATCAACAATATCTAATGGCGGCTGAAAATCGTGAACCTCCACTTTTTTCTTCGATAATTCCGCTGGATCTTCATCTGTAACCCATCCCGTATCTACAGCATTCATGTAAATTCCAGATTTTGCAAACGTAGCAGCACTTGTATGTGTTAACATATTTAAGGCCGCTTTTGCCATGTTTGTATGTGGATGTCTGTCTTGCTTTTTAAATCTATGGAACTTCCCTTCCATGGCAGACACATTAATTATATGCTTTTTACCCGTATTCTCTTTCATCATTAAATTAGACAAACGGTTACATAAAACAAAAGGGGCTACAGCATTTACTAATTGAACTTCTACCATTTCTGTGGTTTCAATTTCGCCTAATTTTAAACGCCAGCTGTTGGTTTTACGTAAATCTACTTGTTGTAAGTCGGCATCCAATTCACCTTCCGGAAACACCTCTGAGGTTTGTAACGAGTTATCAAAACTATATGGTATTTGAGAAAGCTCGGCCGAATTTCGTAAGCCAATTCCCGGTTCTGGTCCATGCCATGTTACAGGTAATACGTTATTTTTATCCGTTTTAGAAGCACTAACACTTAAGCTAGATAATTCTTCCAAACAACTTTCATGATCCTTTAATAACGTTTGCGCTAGTTTAGGCAGTTGGTTTATAGGTAGTTTTTCGTTTTCCATTAAATGGAAATAAAACCCAGACGGACGCCTCACAGTTTGCGCAGCATTGTTTATTAAAATATCTAAGCGATCGTATTTCTGCTCTATATAGTTACAGAAAATTTCTACACTTGGTATGTGGCGTAAATCGAGGCCATGTATATGTAAACGGTCGCTCCATTGTTTATAATCGTCCTCTTTTGCAAACCTGATAGCAGAATCTGCAGGAAAACGCGTAGTAGCCACAACTGTAGCGCCAGAACGCAAAAGCATTAAGGTGATATGATAACCAATTTTTAAACGTGAACCCGTAATTACAGCCACTTGGTCTTTTAAATCTGTAGTTTGGAAACGTTTTGCGTAGTTTAAATCACCGCATTCCGTGCACATGGTATCGTAAAAATGATGTAATTTGGTGAATACCGTTTTACAAACGTAGCAGTTTCTAGGCGACTCTAATTCCGGAGTATCTTCAGAAATTGATGCGGCAGCTAACAATTTAGGAGCTACAAATAAAGCTGATTCTCTTGCCGAACGAATACCTGTAGTTTTACGTGCGTGTTTATCTTTGGCAATCATTTTACGTTTTGCCGCTTTTTTAGCATCTTTTCTACGACGTTGAAACTCATCACGATTTGGACGAGATAACAAGCCCGAGGCTTTAAATAATGCGTTACGTTGTGCTTCTGGAAGCTCAAACATTTGGTTGGTATCTGCATTTAATTGCTCTAAAACAGCAATGCATTGCTCTATTTCTTCTGGAGAAACAATTTTGTGGTTAGCCATTTGGCCTTGTTTATCTTCTTCTGGCATATATAAAAGTGATATATCGCAATAGGTTTGATATAAAAAATAATTCGTGCAAAGATAACGATACCTTAGTCTAGATTTACTGAAATGATTTGTTAATATTTTAAGCCTTCAACTTCTCGTATGTTCTCGCTATTAAAAACGAAATAGCATGCTTTTATAAAGATTATTTATAGTTTTGAAAAAAAAAACATAATACATATGAGTTCATTTCTTGCACTAAGTCTAAACCTAAAAGGTATTAAAAGCACATTACTGTTTTGTTTTTTATGTAGTTACATATCATGGAGCCAATCGGAAGAACCCAATATGTATCATAATCATGCTATAGATATGATGCGAGAAAATATTGATTTTTTAGCAACTACCGAAGAATATGCGGATAACACAACATTTCTGGAATTAGCGAAACAGCTTCCTAAAAAGTTAGATCGCTATAATATTAAAAACTACGAAACCACTTTAAAATATATAGCCGACGAGCTCAAAGTTAGCGAAGCAACCATTAAAAAATATTATTCACCTTTTCATTTTACAAAAGAGATGGCTAATATGCATCATGTGGCTACACATGCCTTAGCAGATATTTATTTTACAGCAGAAAAATACAAAGAGGCTATTGCTTTTTATGATAAAGCCATGTTTACACATCCCCCTGTTGGAACCAGCGGAACCACTATAAATAAAGACTTTTTAAGAATGGAGCTCGATGTATCGGAAGCTTATTTTGAGTTGAAAGATTACGATATGGCTGTACTTCATCTTTTACACAACCTGATGAACCAGCAGAGTTTTGGAGATCATGTAACCGATACATTAAAAGAATACGAAGCTTTTATTGATGCTACAGTGTTTTTACCAAAATTGGAAGCTATGGTTAAAACAATACAAAAAGGTGAAGGTTATAATTTGAAGTATGTTTTTAACGGAAAAACCATGCAATTTTCGCCATTTATAGAATCTCCTAGTTCTTGCCGAGCCACTATTTTGAGTTCTGATTTTTATAAAAATTTAAAGAAAAATGCAGTATCTAAAAAAACAGCCTCTGCCCCATCTCCTAAAGTTATTAAACCAATTCAAAAATTAGCGAGTTTTAAAATTGATGATCAAATATTTCATCATGCTAAAGCTGTAAATGATTTTATAAAAGCGGTATTAATTATTGGTAATACCGATGCTTTTTCTAAAAATAAAGCTTACCAAGCTACAATAATAAACCTTATTACACATCTAGAAAACAATACGTTTAACGAGGCTAAAAATGAGTTAGAATATATTGTAAACAATGCATTCTCTATTAAAGCGAGCATTAAAACTTTAGAAGAAAAACAACAAAAAGAAGTAGAAAACATACGCCATTTTGCTTTACATTATAAACTTGATATTATAATGGCAAATAAGGAATACGCCATGGCACTTGGCGCAATACAATATGTGAAATCTGTGGAAGGTTTCGCTTTTGTATCTGAAAATAAAAAAGAGATTGAAACCGATAGAGAAGATTTATTATTTACTGAAGCTTTTACTTATAATGGTTTTGCTATAAGCGAGTTTGGTTTAATTAATATGCTTGGTGCTTTAATTAATTGCGATAATTATGAAACTGAAATAAACACCATGATGATGGATGTTGCCAATGTATTAGGTAAAGAACGTGTTGTTAAGTTTTTAACGCAACTTAAAACCAAGGTTGTAAATGATAAGGACGATGAAATTACTTTAACTTCTGCTCCTTTTAACGTTAAGGTGCCAAATATAAAAGGGCTTAGTGAATATCAAATCACTAATAAAATACAAACTAGTGCCATTTGGAAGGTTTTTATGGAGTAAAATGTCATTGTAACAACCTTAGTTTAAATATAAAATTGAGTTATTGTTTTTATATTGTTTTAGGATCGTTTTTTATTTTATTCAGTTCGAAAAACATATTGATTTTATTCAGTAATTTAGTTTTCGATTTGTTCATATTTAGCACGCTATAAAATGCATTGTTTATAGATTTATCAATCAATTTACCATTCCGGATTTTCATTAAATGGGGGAACTTATTGTATTTTTTTAGTCCATATAACGCTGCAGAAATAAATTCAGAGTCATATTCCGATTCAATTTTTTTTCCGTTCAAATAAACTATTTCAATACTTTCAAGTAAATTAGGAGCAATAATTTCTTCAATATATTCTTTTGAGTTTTTTCGATTATTAAAGCAGAAGAAGTTCTTTCCGTTATTTTTAGTCAGAAATTCAGAGTATTTTTTTTCAAATCGCTTTTTATTAAAATAATCAATTGGTAGAAAAAATAACATAACAGGAATTGACAAAATGGCTAATGGAATTCCAATCACGATTATAAACAATATGTCTCCAATTTTTCTCATTTCTTCAGTATTACCTAGTATTTATGTTTAATAAAAGTTCTGCCTTTGCTATAAACCGCTATTATTTTTCTAAGGTGTTAGCAATTGTTTTTTGAATGTAACAGTGGTGTTTAAAAATTTAGATTCATATTTCTTTATTCTCAGCTTGACAATGTGTAAAGTATTATGAAATATAAAGCGGGTATAAAACCTATGATTACCAACTCTAGATTTTTTCTAAAGTTATTTCTCATTTTTAACCAAATTATTAAGGGACACAAAAATGACAATACGAAAGCCAAATAAACGAATCCTTTAGAAATAAGAATTCCATATTCATAAATATATTTTTGTTCAGAAAATCGGTAAGAATTAATAAAACCGTTTAAAATAAACTTTTGAGCAAGAAATAAATAGATAGTTATTAATAATATTTTAGTAGATAAAATCAATTTTACATTTATATACATTCTGTTTTATTTGTAGGTAACGTTTATGTTATAAAATAGCAACGATCTATAGTTAAGCTCCTAATTTAACTTTATTTTTATACATTGTTGATAACTCTGTTTTTATTCGTCTAGTTCTTTCGAGAAATATATTCGTCTTTGTCCTTTCGGGAAACCTTTCATTTCACCAATCGGTTTGTAGCCATTTTTTAAGTAAAATTGCTCTGCTTGAAAATCAAACGTATCGAGCATTGAGATTTCAGCCCCTTTTTCCTTTGCTATTTTTTCAGCGTGTTTTAAAAGCCTTGTTCCTATTCCTTTTTTTCTATAACCTTCTTTTACCCACAGAATATTAATTTCGAGACCATTCCAATATCCAAGTCCTGCTAATATTCCGCCAATTTCAATTCCATTTTTATCTTTAGCCACAAACTCCAAACGTGTCCAAATATCCGCAATTGCAGAAACTTTACTTAAATTATATTCATTAATTCCATCTACAATTTTCTTTATATTTTCCTTTTTGCAAGGTTCAATAGTAAAATCAGTTTTTATTTCCATTTGATTGAGTTCAGCTTGTTGCAAACGTTTATATATAAAAATATCACTATAAGATGTTGTTTGAAAGAAATTTTAATCTTGGATTCATTTTCAACATTCGTTTTTTCAATCTTTCCATTTACGTTGATACTATTATAGAATCCAATTCCAAATATTTCAAGGACCTGTTAATGTATTTTAATATATACAGAATCATTTTTATCTTGATTTAGATTAAGAGCAAACTCGTTAAAATCTTTAAATGTAGATTCTAATCTCTTTAGTATTAACTTTTTACTTTAAAATTCCGTGCTTTCATATTTTCGCTTTAAAATGTTTGGAAACTAAATTTAAACTTAGCCTATGGCTTTTAAAATACTATCCATTTTGTCTATAGTTTGTTTGTATCCAATATCGAACAATTCTTGAGATTTACTAATGGAAAACATTCCGTAATTAAAATGCTTATCTATAAGTATAGAAGCATCGCATTTTTCAATACGTTCTTGTAGTGTATTCCAAACGGCTAATTGTAAACAACGCTGCGTAAGTTGCATAGCGCCTTTTATATTATCTTTAAATTCATGTTCGTTAACGCTTACTCCTATTATTTTATTTGAAGTTTCTAGTAAAGGTTCTATGGGTAAATTGTTAAGTAAACCGCCATCGACATATAAATGACCTTTAATTTTTATGGGTTTAAATAATAGTGGAACAGCACAGGAGGCGGCAATAAATTCGATTAATTTCCCGGACGATCGTATTTCGTAATTACCCAAGTTTAAATTGGACGCACAAATGGAAAGCGGAATTTTTAGGGTGTTAAAATCGTCTTTAAGATATTGGATTAAAAAGGACTTTAATCGCGTCATTTCTGTAAGTTCTTTATTGACGAATCCTATTTTAAAAATTTGTAAAAACTCATGACTTTTGGCGAGTTCTAATATTTCTAAAGGAGAATACCCATTACAATACAGGGCGCCAACTAAAGCACCAGCGCTAGAACCAGAAAGATGTGTAGGGTAAATACCATGCTCGTTTAAGGCTTGCAATACCCCAATATGTGCATAGGCTCTAGCTCCGCCGCCGGAAAGTACCAACCCTATTTTTTTATCGAATTTGTTTACAGCCTTGGTTTTCATTTATAACGATTTTTGTGCATTAAAAAAGCAGTTATGGCTATCTTCTACTTTTTAGCCATTTATCTAAGGGTTCTATAAATAAATTGATAAGTAATATAAGTATTGTGCAAATGGCTGTTTCTACGTATAAACCTGTGGCAGCAAGACAACCAATGGCTGCACTGCACCAAATAGTTGCGGCAGAACCTAAGCCGTGGACGTTTACGCCTTCTCTAAAAATAACACCTGCACCTAGGAAACCAACGCCTGTAATAACTTGGGCTATTATTCGGGTAACATCTACAGTTGAGTCTTCATTTTTAATCATATAAGATAATAAAACAAATATGGCGGCGCCTGAGGCTACTAACATATTGGTTTTTAAACCAGCCGTTTTTTGACGCAATTGCCTTTCGAAGCCAATAACCAATCCTGCTAATAAGGCCACTGTTAAGCGAGTTGTGAAATCTACCGTTGTCATAATTTGAATTAAATTGAGATATAAAGGTAAGAATTAATTATATTTTATCATTACAGGATTTTTCCTTACTTTTTTTATTAAAACAGAACTTTCTTATGGTAATTATTGTAAATTAATAATATTGATGATAATATCAATACTTACAACTATTAAACTTGCAAAAGTGATAGTATTACTATTATATTTATAATAAATTATTACTCATGAATGTTTTACTACCAAACATCAAAATAGAAATGCCTCCCGGTATTTATCTTAAAGACCCCGAAACATCTCCTTTAGGTAAAAAAATTATTAAAAATAGTATTATACTTATTCAAGACATAGGTTTTGAAGGTTTTAATTTTAAAAAATTAGGACTCCAAATAGATTCTAACGAGAGTTCTATATATCGTTATTTTGAAAGTAAACATAAACTACTCATTTATCTAACCTCTTGGTATTGGAGTTGGATAGAATATCAGCTTGTTCTAGAAACTCATAGTATAAATAGTAATGAAGAAAAATTAAAAAAAGCGATAGAAATAGTTACTAGAACAACAAAACAGGATAACAACTATAGCCATATTGACGAAGTACTTTTAAATAAAATTATTATTAATGAAAACTCCAAATCGTACCTCACAAAAAAAGTAGATACAGAAAATAAAGAAGGTTTCTTTATGCCTTATAGACGTGTAGTTTATCGCATTTCCGAAATTATTTTAGTCTATAATAATACGTATACATACAGTTTAAGCTTAGCGAGTTCTATTTTAGAAGGCTCCCTTTATCAACATTTTCTAAAATCCCACTTTAAAACAATCACTAATTGTGATACAAAAAACACACCCACAGATTTTTTTACAAACTTGGTATTAAAAACAATTCAAATAAATGGATAACAACACTTTATCACCCTGGAAACGCTTTTTAGGTTTAGTAGAATTAGAACGTAAAGATATTTATCAAATTGCTTATTATGCTATTTTCGAAGGCCTTGTAAGCTTATCGCTTCCGTTAGGTATTCAAGCTATTATTAATTTATTACAAGGCGCACAAATTTCAACCTCTTGGATTGTTTTAGTATTTCTAGTAACGGTAGGTGTTGCTTTTTCTGGCATACTAACTTTAATGCAAATGCGCATTATAGAAACCATACAACAACGTATTTTTACTAGAGCTTCCTTAGATTTAAGTTATCGTTTCCCGAAGATAAAAATGAGTAAGCTACGAGAATATTATCTTCCAGAATTAGCAAACCGTTTTTTTGATACTATAGTCATTCAAAAAGGGTTATCTAAAATATTAATCGATATGCCTTCGGCATTATTACAAATTATATTTGCCTTAATTTTACTGTCGTTCTACCATCCTTTCTTTATCATTTTCGGGATGCTGTTATTATTACTTATATATGTAGTGTTTAAATATACAGCCAAACGCGGGTTAGACACAAGTTTAAAAGAATCGAAAAACAAATACAAAGTTGCGCATTGGCTACAAGAAATTGCTCGTACCATTATTAGTTTTAAACTTTCAGGAAAAACAAGTTTGGCAATGGAAAAAAGTGACGATCTAGTTTCAGAGTATTTAGAATCTAGAGAGAATCACTTTAAAATTTTAGTGATGCAGTTTATTCAACTTATAGGTTTTAAAGTATTAGTAACATTAGGGTTATTAGTAATAGGTGGTTTTTTAGTTTTGGATCAAAGGATGAATATTGGGCAATTTGTTGCCGCAGAAATCATTATACTTTTAATTATTACTTCAGTTGAAAAATTAATTAGTGGTTTAGAATCTTTTTATGATGTTTTGACTTCTATTGAAAAATTAGGACAAGTTGTAGACATGCCGATAGAATCTCAACAAGGAGAAGCTATTAAGAAAAACGCCGATTTAACTATTGAGTTTCAAAATGTTTCATATCAAGTAGAAAAACGTTATAAACCTATTTTGAGCGACATTTCCTTTACTATAAATCCAAAAGATAAAATTTTAATAAAAGGTGAAAGTGGCTCTGGAAAATCTAGTTTATTACAACTTATTTCTGGTCTTATTTCTCCAACTTCTGGATATATTTATATAAACAATCTCTCTATTCAGAGTCTCTTTAAAAATGAATATCGTTCCAATTTAGGTGTATCACTTTCAGAAGAAACACCTTTTGAAGGTACAATAAGAGAAAATATTACTTTCGGAAATAAAAACATTAGCGACGATAGCATTTATGAAGTTATTGAAAGCTTGAATTTAACCACGTTTTTACATCAGCAAATTAAAGGTTTAAGTACTATTTTAAAACCTGAAGGAAAGCAAATAGCTTACACCACTTCAAAAAAAATAATACTAGCCAGAGCAATCGTTAAGCAGCCTAAACTATTAATTCTTGAAAACCCTTTCGATCATTTTGATAAAGAAGAAGCCTCTAAAATGATTAACTTCTTAACAGACCCCGAACAATCATGGAGTTTAGTTGTTGTAAGTAATAATGACATATGGGAGCCAAAATGTAATAAGAAAATTGTCCTTAAAAAAGGACTTATTATAAATAAACTGTAAGCTATGTTAAATATAACCAACAATAAAGTTTCAGAATATATAGACTTAAAAGCCTTTAAGTCGGGGAAAGATATTTTTAATAAAGAATACCATAAGCGATTTAAAAAATTCCTTAAAGTATTTTCTATAATCATTGTAATTATCGTCTTTTTACCATGGACTCAAAATATATCGAGTACAGGTTTGGTAACAACTCTAAAACCCGACCAGAGACCACAATCCATACAGTCTCAAATACCAGGACGTATTGAGGAATGGTTTGTACAAGAAGGGGATTTTGTAAAAAAAGGTGATACCATTATCCGTATTTCTGAGGTAAAAAGTGATTATTTCGATTCACGTTTAGCAGAACGAACAGGCAATCAACTTAGCGTAAAATCATCGTCTGTAGAAGCTTATAAAAACAAGGTAATAGCTTTAGAAAATCAAATTTCGGCTTTACAACAAGAACGCAGACTAAAGCTAGAGTCTGCCAAAAATAAATTACTACAAGCACATTTAAAAGTAACCACAGACAGCATGGATTTGGAAGCTATTAAGATAAATGCTGATATTGCAAACACTCAATACAAACGTACTATTTCTTTACAGGAAGAAGGCTTAAAAGCAGTTAAAGATGTTGAAGAAAAACTTAACAAATTGCAAGAAGCAGAAGCTAAGTTAATGTCGCAACAAAACAAATATTTAAGTACCAAAAATGAAGTAATAAATGCACAAATTGCTATATCTACAATAAGCGCAACTTATGGCGATAAACTAGGGAAGGCTAAAAGTGGTTTATATACGGCGCAATCGAGCGGTTACGATACTGAAGCCGAGGTTTCTAAGCTAGAAACGAGTTTAGCCAATTACACAAAACGTACCAGTTTACTATTTGTTACAGCACCACAAGATGGCTACATTAATAAAGCGATTAAAGCTGGTATTGGTGAAACGTTTAAAGATGGTGAGCAATTGGTAAGTATTATGCCAGCAGATTACGATTTAGCGGTTGAAATGTATGTACGCCCAATAGATTTACCTTTAATACATAAAGGTGAAAATGTACGTGTACAGTTCGATGGTTGGCCTGCTATTGTGTTTAGCGGTTGGCCAAATGTATCTTACGGTACTTATGGCGCCAATATTGTGGCCATTGAAAACTATATTAGCAGCAATGGTAAATACCGTGTGTTACTAAAACCAGACCCAGATGATGTGGCTTGGCCAGAAGCGATTCGTGTGGGTTCTGGAGCAAAAAGTATTGCGCTACTTAATGATGTGCCAATTTGGTTTGAACTTTGGAGACAAATAAATAGCTTCCCTCCCGATTTCTATAAAACTGAATATTCTAAAGATAAAAAGTAACTCGAATGCAGAAACTTGTAATTATTGTACTGTTTTTAATGTCTTCCGTAGGTTTTTCGCAAGAAAGTGATCCTGTTTTATCATTAGAAGAATATTTAGGGTATGTAAAAAAGTACCACCCTATAGTGAAACAAGCTCAACTTATCACAACTGAAAGTGAAGCGAAATTATTAAAATCTAGAGGTGCTTTTGATCCAAAATTGGAAGTAGATTATAACCGTAAAAAGTTTAAATCTACCACGTATTACGATAAACTAAACACCACATTTAAAATCCCTACTTGGTATGGTGTAGAGCTTAAAGCCAATTATGAAAATAATGACGGGACCTATTTAAATCCTGAATATAACACTCCAGAAGATGGTTTGTATGGTGTTGGGGTTTCAGTTTCTTTGGCGAAAGGTTTATTAACCAATGAGCGCATGGCGACTTTAAAACAATCTAAATTGTATTTAAAATACGCGCAGGCAGAACAAAAACTTGTAATAAACGATATTTTATACAATGCTATTTCTACCTATTTTAATTGGTTAAAGAATCACCAAGCCAAATTGGTTTACAGCGATTATCTTAAAAATGCAAATACCCGATTGCAGAATGTAAAAAGCAGCTTTTTTGCTGGAGATAAACCTGCTATTGATACTTTAGAAGCAAGTATTAATTTTAAAAATAGAAAACTCGATTTTGAAAAAGCGAAGATTGGGTATATTAAATCGGCTTTAGAACTATCAAACTATTTATGGATAGAAAACAACATTCCTTTAGAGTTAGAAGAAGGTGTTTTTCCAGATATTACTACTATTGATAAAATAGATGTTATTTTAAACAGTTCTGTATTAAATAGCACGGAAGAATTAATAATAAACCACCCTAAACTTCAAAGTCTTCAAATAAAAAAGGAAATCTTAACTGTTGATAAGCGTTTAAAAACAAATAACTTATTACCAAAAATAGATTTGCAGTATAATTTTCTGTCTAGCGATTATCAAAATGCTAACGATTTTAATACTGCTAATTACAAAAGCGGATTAAATATTAGCTTTCCCTTATTTTTAAGAAAAGAACGCGCTGATTTAAGATTAGCTAAAATGAAACTTCAGGACATCGGTTTTGATCTTTCGGCAACTAAAGTTAATTTGAAAAATAAAGTAAATGCTACCATACAAGAAATAGATTCGTATTACACGCAGTATGATCTTCTTCAAGATATTGTTAAAGATTATAAGCAAATTGTACATAGTGAAGAACGTAAATTTAGTCTAGGTGAAGGTTCTCTGTTTTTGGTTAATTATAGAGAAGTTAAACTTATTGAAAGCCAATTAAAGGCGATAGATATTGAATACCAATTGTTTATTAGTAAATCTAATTTGTTGCGGGTTTTAAATAATTTATAGAACTCCAATATTATTTTAAATTATTAGTATAAACTTAATCTAAGTGTATTTTATTGCTCTTTTTCGAAGTAATTAATTATATTTGGTTTCCCTAAAATAAGCGTATAATTCTTAAATGTATACAAGCCAGTCCATTATTATTAGCACATTAAAAAAAATAAAAATTATTGATATTTTATTTTATGCTTCATTTTTGATTTCGGTAATAATTAGTATATATCTAGACATAAGGATACTACGATATGCAATGCCTTTCGTTATCGCGACTATATTACTAAAGTATATTAACCTTACTAAAAACAAAGCGCAACCTCTTTTTGTATTTGCCTTGCTTGTCATGTTACTTTCTGATATTTTATCTTTTTACGACTTTAAAACATATTTTGTATGGATTTCAATATTAGTATCCATTTATTTAATATGTTGTACACTTATTCTTAAAAGATATATTAATATAGGAAAACTAAAACCTATATGGTCAATATCCGTATTAATTAGTGCATTATCAACGAGCTACATTATATATACTACTCTCAAATTATTAATAAACATCGTTCCAAATAATCAAGTGTTTTTTGTAGTAATGTGTGCTACTTGCTTAATAATTTATGCTGTCACGTTCGCTATAATTTACTTAAATGATAACTATAGCGCTGGCACAATACTATTAACATCAGGAATTTTTATGATTTTCCAAATTACATTAAGTTCCATTAATAAATTTTTATATTTTGATAAAACATTCAGTGTTTTAACTGTTATTTGTCATGTAATATCAATATATCTTTTTATGAAGTTTATTACTGAAACAGAAGTTATACAATCAAAAGATATTAAAGAAAATTTCATCTAAATATATTGTTGGTGTTTTTCGCAACTAAAAGAGCTACTTTCCTTTTTTAAGTCCACGAACAAGGAACCTAAACAATCGCATTTGTGCTTAATACTTTAATATATTCTACGAAGTGAGCTTTTTAGTTATAAATAGAACCTCACACCTATCTATTTAAAACATTTACAAGCCATAAAGGTTCTTTATTAAACTTAATCCAATCTTGTTGTAAAGCACCATAAAGCTTATCTATTTCTGTAAAATCGGTTACATTACTATCAGGATCGGCTTTTAATTCTAAAATATATTCCATAAGTTCATAACAAACTGTAAACTGTCCGCAGGCAATTAAAGTTTGCATTCTATTTTTTACAATATCTTTTTTATCCCACCATAAAGTTGTTGGAGTTTCGGAAGCTGTTAAGCAAACACTTTCTAAATTTTTGCTAGGCAATTTTATTGCTTTATTATAACCAGGACTGTTGTTATATGGTGATTTCTTACCATTCAATTTATAAACAGTTGCTGTAATGCGTTTGTTTTTTAACTGACTTTTAGAATAAAACAAATCGTAATTTACACGACGCATTTGCTTTAGAAACACATCGTTTATCATGGTCATAGCCGATGTTATACGGTTAGAAAGCATTACTTGTATTAAGCTAATATCCAATTTTTCAAAAGTTAAAATATCATCAAGTAAAGCTTCGGGTATATTCTTATTAAATACATGTTTCAATCTAGAAAGCACCGCTATTTTAACGGATGATGCTACAAGGCCAAATACCGTTAAAAGTAACCCCATACCAAAAAGAGTACTTCCTAAAATATACCAACCCACATAATCTGTTGGCCCAAAAACCTTCATATTGTTCAAAAGTAAAATTAGCAAACCAACCAATAGAATAATCCAATAAATGGGTTTAATTGAAAAATATTGCAATACCTTATTTATTACTCGTTTGGCGGTAGATTTCTTTTCAATTTTAGTGGCATCTTGTTGCCAAGGTTTCATTTTATAACTACCAACATCGTTAACAATTATTAAATCTAAATTACCTTTCATTCTATCGCTAATAAGCATCATACTACCAATACCTTGATTATCTGCAATACCACCATCCATGATACCTACGCCGTCTATAAACGTATCTAACCCTTTTAAATTTTTATATGAAGCATCGTTGTGGTCTTTAAAATAATCGTCTGGAAAAATCAAGGGTTCAAAACCAACAGGAAAACAAGATGATGATGCAATTACATCTCCTAATTCTACTGCATCGCGTAAAGCATTAATTTCTTTTTGATGGTTTTTATAAAGTGGATTATTTCCAAAATAACCTCGATTTTGAAAGCGATAAGTTAACCCGAAAGAAAAATCTGTAGCATTGAAACATACTTGCTCAAGTTGTTTTATTTTATCTTTTTTAAACTTTCCGAAGGTACCTTCAAATATGGGCATTTCGGAATATGTTAAAGCAAAAGCGTTAATTAGAGATCTATTTTTATATGGATTGGCTTTCCAAACAGTATCATTTTCTAATTTGGCAATAGCACTTTCTAGAAGCACATCGTTTTCTGGTGTAAACGTATTGTAGAAATTTTTAAAAAAGGTTTTAAAATTATAATCTGGCATTTGAACCGCTTTAGCATAGCCAACACCTGTTAAGGTACCTCCACTTACTGTACTCAATGCCTTTACGGCTTTTAATAGCGATTTATTGTTATAAGAAGCTTGATCGAGATAAGATAATACGCCTAAAGCAAAAAAAGTAGCACGATAACCACCACCACTAAAACAAAGTCCAATACTTTCAAAAGGTATAAATTCTGAATTTTTATCTAATTCTTTTGCCATGGTATGTTTTGTGTCTTTATGGTTTAAAGATAGTTATAGATTTAAACCTATTTGTAAGTAAAATTACTTGATTATTTTTTATTTCTGCATAATTAAAATTGCTTAGAAACATTATGAAGTAAAAATACTTGTTTCAATGGGCCACCTAATACTTCTATTTCTGCAGAAATCACATCTTCAACTTTAAAACCTATTGTATTATTTGCGTCTATAATTTTTGCGATTAGAAGCTTTCCAACAGATAAAAAACCTGGATAACTACCAGCTTTAGGTAATTCTAAAATTACGATCTTTACTTCATCATTTTCATTTAAAACATCAACAACAGCAGCTTTAATAATCGTGTTATTTGGTGTAAATTCCATAGTTTTATATTTAAATAATTAAAGCCTAGATTAATTTTATTAAAACTAATCTAGGCTTATAAAGATATTACTTTTTTGTAGATGATTTTGTTGATCGTGTTGTTTTCTTAGTCGATTTAATAGCATCAACCTCATCTAAACTCATCGGTTCTGGAAGTCCTTCTCCGCCAGTATCAATACTAAGCGAAGCTTCCATATCATTAGGGCTTGGAGCAAATACATCTGCGACAGAGTCTGCACTTTCAAAGTATTCGGGACTTGGCGCTACCATATCTCCTAGACTTCCTGAAGGACTTTCATGATCCATTAAGCTAGGTGTTGGAACTTGCCCTTCAAAACCATCCAATGTACTTGTTTCTATAATATTTGGTATTGGTATTTGGCCTTCTAAACTCCCGCTAGTAGCAGAACCTAAATTCACTTTACCTTCACCCATATTAAAATTTATTGTCATCATAATTTCTATGTTTTTAAATATTAATACTTCGATTTACAGGTATAATGTACTTATGAGGTTTGATGCATCTGTACTACCAGTAACCGTTTTATTATTTCCTCTGGCTACGTTTAAAATTATAAAAATATTAGTAACACCATCGGTAGATAATTGACCTATTTTACGCCATCCTAAAGTTTCAATATTTGCCCATGCATTTTTACTATGTGGTGATGCATAAGTTCTCAATACTTTTTTATTTGAAAAATTCATAATTTAAAATTTTATAGATTAATAATTCTTTTTATTGTGTAGTTCGCTGTTAATTATATTCGAATTCCCGAATTTAGTTTAAGTATGCAATATGGATATGAGAGCTATCAATACTAGCTGTTACCGTTGTGTTTTTTGCTCTTGCTATATTTAACAGAAGAAAAACGTTGGTTACACCATCGGCTGTAAGAATATTTACTTTTCGCCACCCAATAGATTCTATATAAGCCCATGCATTTTTACTATGTGGTGATGCATAAGTTCGCGTTATCTTTTTAGTTACCCATGTTGTACCTCCAGATCCTGCAGTAACATTAGCTGTAATGTTGTTTCCAGATCGTGTAATATCTATAACTTTTACTTTAGAATCTGTATTAGCATAAGTTTTACTATTTGGGCTCGATGTGTTTGTAAACGCTTTGTTTGTTGCTAAAGGAAACACATCAGACGCATCACCACTATTGGCATTTGTGTTTAAATGTCGGCTACCATCAGCTTGTTCAATATCTACTAGATAATTGTTCTCATCGGTATTGTTTCCTTTGGTATCATCGATGTGCTCTATAATCATACCTTCACCAGGAAGATGTGCATCAAAACCATTTTTTTGACGATTAGATAACAAAAAGTATTCCTGACTATTAGCACTGCCAATAGGTAGTTTAATAATATCCTTATTGTTATGATATGGTTTAAGCGTAATATTTTTTGTATCATTAAAAACTACTGTAGGTGCTACCCAACCACATTTAACTTTACACCAAGCCGTTGGATGTGCAGGGGTATGACCGCCGTTATTCCAACTTCCTCCAGCCATTAAATCCCAACGACCTGTACCTCTAGATGAGTAATCGGTATCGTATAAATCTGGTAAACCACATAGTAAATGTCCAAGCTCGTGAGCCATTACACCTACTCTACCATCTTCTGGCGCCATGAAATATCGGTTAATTTTTACGCCATCTACATTTTTTGGAGTAATACCCCATTTATGTGACCAAAAATCTGACTTGTTACCAGACGATTCTCCACCTGTACCAGCACAAATCACAATTAAAGCTTCAACAAACCCATCTCCGCTGTTGTCATAATTACTAAAATTAACGTGTGGATTTGCTAAATCAATAACATCCTCAACACATTTTTGTGCGTTTTTGGGATACGATCCAAAACCAAAGTCATTATTAGTGTAATAGGCTTTTGTTCTTGGTGCTCTAAACCATCCAGATGTTGCTCCGTTTTGGCCTTTTACTTCACCTATAACATTTAAATTTCCGTATGAAGCTTCTTTATAAAAATCACGCATACTTCCAGTAGCATAGGTGTTTTGAGAAAAAAGCATATTATTAAAATGTGCTTGATTTTCCACAGCTTTTTTATCTGAAAAATCGACAAGTAATACAATAGCACGTTTAGTACCTGTTACTGGTGCTTGGTTTAAAGACTCAGAGTGGTCGTGTGCTCTTGTACGTTTAGAGCGGGTCGTTATTAAGGTAAACGTACTCATGTCTAAAATATCGATATCATCAATATCTTCGAATCCAGTTTCCTTAAGGATTTTCTTTTTTGTGCTTCTTATTTTATCCTCCAATTCTGGTGATGGCGGACAAATACATAAGCATTCTTGATGTTTATTCATCTATTCAAAATTTATAAATTAAGTTACTCTTTAATGGATTTTCACTTTCCTCCAATTATGCTTTTTCAAAGTTAGTTCTGCAATACTTTTTACACAATACCCAAGGTTAGGTATTTTAATATAAATCGCTTATTTTCAAATACATATAGTATTATATGTTCTAGGTTTTAGACATTATTATATATCCAAAAACAAAATATTCTAAGTATCTATTTTAACAAGCTTATTATTGATTTACCTCAAAATTTATTAAAAAAACAAAAGGAAATATCTTTTTATAAAATGAAGATTATATGAGGTTGAAAGCATAAACGTAACGCATAATATGTGTAAACGATTTAATGCTTAATTTAAAGTTGATATTTTTCCGATGTTGCTCAACAGTACTTCTACTAATAAAAAGTTGTTCTGCTATGTTTGGATTGTTGAAGCCTTTACCAAGAAGTTGAATTATTTCTTTTTCCCGTTTGGTTAGTTTATTAAATTTTTCAGAATTCTTTTTAACGAATTGTAACTCTTCTTTTATTCTGAAAAATTTTCGGCTTAATTGTATTTTCTTATCAGAAGTTACTGAACGCCTTTCATTCGATAAATTATAAGTAAGGTTTTGTTTTAAACTGGGTTGATGCCAGCCTTCGTTTATAGCAACATGTAAGCTTTGATCATTTATTAATAATTGTAATAAATGATTTATAGTATCTTCATTGTTACCATCTAATATGGTTCTTACTTGATAATTAGATATTGTTGACATACTGAATATATTAAATTAATAATCAGCTTTTAATGTCGTTCTTGAAGGAAAATAAACAGTTTTTAAATAATTTCAGAGTTACGATTGTAACCTAAATAATTCTATATTTCATGAATTGACTACACTAATAACTTGTTCAAAATTAACACATTAAACATATTTAATCATCAGGATAATACTGTTTTTATAAAAGGTGTTTTTCCTGTTTTTTTATAAAACTAAAAACTCTTTATTTTTTTATAGTAAACGGTTAAAAAGTAAAAACCTCTCATAAAAATTGAATACTATCAATAGTTATGAAAGGTTTACTATTCTAAATTGTAAAGACAAAATAGATTATTTTATTACGCTCTA
The DNA here is from genome assembly GCF_009796805.1 of Algibacter sp. L1A34. Taxonomy (NCBI): domain Bacteria; kingdom Pseudomonadati; phylum Bacteroidota; class Flavobacteriia; order Flavobacteriales; family Flavobacteriaceae; genus Algibacter; species Algibacter sp. L1A34. The sequence continues at coordinate 3,784,043 of NZ_CP047029.1, forward strand.
TTTATTTTAAAAGTGCTAATAATCCAGTTAATTCCGTTAAGTTTAAACTAGAATTGTTATCTGTATCTAATGTATTAAAGTTCTCTGATACAGAACCTATTGCTTCTGTAGAGCTAATGGCTTCATCTTTATTAGCATCTAGTAAAGTAAACAAGCTAGATACTTGTTGTACTGTAGAGTTTGAACTTAAAGAACTTAATAAAGTTGCAGCACTAGTAATGCTTGATGTATTCATGTTTTTTACGCTGTTACAACTAGTTAAACTAACAACAATGGCTAGAGATAGTATTACTTTTTTCATAATGTGTTTAATTTTATTTTGAACAAATGTAGTACTACACACTGTTTTTGAGAAAAGGAATATACCAACACTGTAATTTCACCTTTTAAACAAGTAGATTTTTAGATGAAACCCTTTTAACTAAAATTTTATTAAAGTTCTTATCAATTATCTAAAAACACTAACGGTTCCTTCACAAGTCCATTGCGTATCGTTTTCATCATCATCATAAGCTATAAATGTATTTGTTCCCGTAAAATCGCCATCTGTTTCAGAATAAACGTAATTACCAGTAAACTTACGTTTACTACCAGAAGGCAATGTGTATATAGTTTTAATAATTAATGCATCGCCATTCAACTTATGATTTAAAAAAATGAGACGCAACCAAACACCTATTTTAACATCTAGTATAAAATAGAATTATGAAAAAAATAATTTACCTCTTTATTTTTTCTCTAACAGTAATATCTTGCGGTTCGGATGACGATGTAACAAATAATCAATATGAGTTTATATCTGAATATATTACCACGGTAGTCGTTGGTGGAGTTGTAGGCATTACTGAGCGAACCTTTGAAGTGGGAGAAATTTACAACGGAACCAATCAAAGAAACGACTCGATACGCATAAGAATTGCCGAGCATGGTAAATTAAATGACGATTGCCCTAATAGTTGGTGTTACCAAGAGCTATTGGATGTTCCTGCTGAATTTCTTAAACTCCATGAATAGTTAAGTTTAGTGAGATTTAATCTAGCTCCTCTTTTAACTTGGTGATTAATATTTTAGTCTTACCGCGCAATATTTTAGCGTTGTTTAATTGTATCTGTGTTTGCAATAAGCGGTCTATAATACTGTTCTGATATTCTTTGTTTTGCAGTAAAGCACTATAATCCGATTTGCTCCCAAATTCTTTAATATGATTATACTTCTCGTTTTCTTTAGGGAGCATATCCACCAACGAAATATGTTTTTCTAAAACAGGTTTTAATCTATTAGCAATTATAGTTTTAATTTTGGCATTTTGTTTTTTAAACCCTTCAATTTTATTTGGGTACATCACAATTAAATCTTTTAACTCTGCATTATCCAAAAGTTCAAATTTAGTTGTATTAACAAGCGAATTAATAGAACTATCTTGGAGGTTAACTTCTTTATCAAATATATTAATTATAGTATCTTTTGCACCTTCTGTTATTTCACTTGGAGCTTTACCAACATATTTTAAAGTGTTTTCTAGACAGGTTATAGTATCAGGATATTCATCTAATAAACCTCTTAATATATGTAAGTTCGTATTTAGCTCTTCATTTAAATTATTGTAGATTTTATGCTCCACAATATTGTTTTTTCGAATATCATTTAAATCATTTATTTTCCAAGCAATGGATATACCAATTACAATGAGTACTATTTCGCCTAACGCATATATTACATAAGATTTAAACTTACCTAAGGCAATTAGATTTCTTCTTAATTTACGAAATATTTTCATTTAATGATTTTATTAAAGAGCTTAAACATAGGATTAATTTAGTATGTAAGAATCCATTACAAAAGTTTTGCATAGTTGTAATAAATTGAAATATAATAGTATTATAGGTTTAACGAATTGGAATTAATATAGTCTAAAAAAGTACTCTTGTATTGCTCGGAAACTGTTATGCGCTGCTTATTAATTATAATTTGGCTACGCTCTACAACTTCTATATTTTTTAGAGCCACAATAAAAGAGCGATGCACGCGCATAAATTGCGTATCTGGTAATTCTTCCTGTAAGGACTTTAAACTCATTAATGTTAAAATAGCCTTTGGATTATCTTTTATCCAAATTTTAATGTAATCTTTTAAACCTTCAAAATACAACACATCTGCTAGCTTAATTCGTAACTGTTTATATTCAGATTTTACAAAAAGAAACTCCTTTTCTTCAGAAACCGTATTTTGTTGTTTTCCTTTTACTAATGAGAACCAAGTGTTTGCTTTATTTGCTGCTGCTAGAAACTCCGCATAATCAAAAGGTTTTAAAAGATAATCTAAAGCTTCCACTTTAAAACCATCTAGGGCATATTGATCAAAAGCAGTAGTAAAAATAACTCGTGTTTCTTTTGGTAGCATTTTTGAAAACTCCAAACCAGTTAAATCTGGCATTTGTATATCTAAAAATAATAAATCTACGGGGCGCTCTTTTATAAACTCCATAGCTTCAATAGCACTACTACATTTTTGTTTTAGCTCTAAAAAAGGTGTTTTCTTCACATAACTTTCCACTAAATTAAGCGCCATAGGCTCATCGTCTACAATAACACAGGTGATTTTTATATTGCTCATAAGTTTGGTTTATATATTAAAAGTAGTCATAAATTGGAATACTAAAGTTTAATTAACAGTGTATCTAACAATAACCTCATTATCTAAAATAATATTTGTTGACCATATAAATTGAGCATCTGCCTCACTATCATCAAAAATATTAGTAAAATTAGTGTAAGAAGGTTTATTATCCACACCTATAGTATTATTTGTAAACTCGGTTGCGTTAGGCCATTCGTTATCATCAAAATCTGCAGATTGCCAATTTAATGGTGTTTTCCAATGCAAAGCGTAATATAATGTTCCGTCATTAGAGTCTTCTGTACTGCACGTTTCACTTAACCTTAAAGTACCTTCTTCTTGAACACAAGACAAATCTATTAAAGGCGCCGTGTAAAATGTTTGGGCTTTCCAATTAGTATCTGTTGTTGCGATAATATCTCCACTAGCATCTTTAAAAACAGCTACCATTCCACCATCTCCTGGATGAAACGTTTGTCCTCTATTAGCCTCAGACCCTAAACCACTATTTTCTTCCCAATCTACCAATTTCATGGCTATTGTGAAAGGCGTGTTTACCTTAAAACGAACTATATTAGAATTAAACTGTGTAAACGGAACATTGTCCTTACCTACTGGAGTTCCATTAATATACATTTCAAAATAATTATCAGCAAATACATATGCCGTAACTATTTCACCATCGGCATCAACCTCAATAATATCTGTTCCGTCTAAAGCTGCTAAAGCTTCATCTGCCGAGGTATATTCCACTTTTGTACATGGATTAAACAAATCTGATGCAAAAGGAAAACTATCTTCAGTAAAATTAACCTCAGCAGGAACCGTCCATTTACTGCCATCTGTTGCGGTAGAAACGCCTATTGGTGCTTCTCTACCTCTATCACATTCAAATATATTTTGAGTAAGCACTGTTGCTGCCCCTTGAGATACAGAGGCTGTACCTTTATATATTTTTGAATTTTCAGGTGTTGTTTTCTTAGCGTTTTCACCATTTTTACAAGCCGTCATTGTAAAGCAGGCTAAAACAAACATTAGTGTCGTATTCTTTAAGTATATCATTTTATGCTTGTTTTTAATTTGAGTCTATAAATGTTAAAGTCGTTCTATCTATAATGTTCACGGTATCCAATGCATTCATAAATACATTGTAATCTACGGTTAAACTGTGTTTTTTAGGTAAAATGGCAGGTGTTTCTGATAAGGCATAAAGCGCTATGATGTATTCGTGCTTACCTTTGCCACGAGAACAAGGTGACGTATATGATATGGCTGTACCATCTTTATTTGCACCCATAAACCAATTACCTTTAGACGCCATTTTGTATGGAATCTCTGTTGTTTCAGGATTTATACCCCATAATAACAGATATGAATTGATTTCTGTTTTATTATCTTTTTTGGGATAATGATACATCACGACAGCTAAAGATTTAGTGCCTTCAGGCACATTCCCCCATGAAAGAGGTATGGAGTTTTCAACATCATTAACCTTTTCCTCACACTTATAAGCATCTAATAAAACACCATCCTCTATCGCAATACTCGATAGTTTAAAATCTGAATGTATGGTTTTAAAATCATCATGATTCACTTCTGTAGTCGCTTTTTTATTATTTTCACAAGACATCAATCCAATAAAAAGTATGGGAACTATAAATTTTGAATATTTCATTTGTCTCTTGGTTTATAGGTTTCAACGGTTACTGTGCCATCAGGGTTTATAAATTGATAGCTGTAAGTGTCTTCTCTGTCCCAACTATAATTTATAGTATATTCTTTTGAATCTAAACTGTACGTTAATGCATATGAATTTTCTTCTAAAGATTTAAAGTCAATAATCTCAGCACCTCGCAATGGTCGTAATGCAGGTCGTAATTCTTGTGTTCTAGGTTGCGGATATACTTGATTTTCTGGCGCTTTTGTTTTTGGGTCTAATATCACTTCACCTCGCATACCTGCAATAAAATAAGGATATTTTTTAATAGTATGGTATTCATAAGAACCGTCTGCATTTGTTTTTCCTAAATAGACATCTAACGCATCTGTTGTTTCTCCATATACAGGAAAACCATCTACAGCATAAGCTAGTGGGTTACCAATACCTACTTGATCTTGCAGGTGTAATGGTGGCAAATGGTAATGATAATCGTCTGCACGTCCACAATGTCCGCCCCAATTGTCTAATTCTCCAATAGCATTAGCATCTTCACCTCTATTATTTAAAGGATTAAAAATGGGAATTCCATTTACAGCGACAGCAATCGCACCTTTTAGTAAATTGGTTTTTGTCGATAATGGGTGTTCTGCCATTTTTGGATGCGTAGGTATAGCCCAACTATTATTACCTGTGTAATTTTGGTTTATAGGCACTTGTTGTTGCCAGTTTGTAATACCAACCATCATATCATGATCTGGTAACCCATTTGATGAAATATACAGGTAGTTGTCGTCTGTACGTGTTGTAACACCTTCAAATTTTTCGAAAAAACTTTGCATCATCGAGACATTACTGGGAGGCACTTCTGCAATACTCGTTTTAGCAGTATTCGTGTTTTTACATGATACAATTAGCAGAACGATTATACCAAATGCTCCGTGAGTTAAATACAACACTTTTTTTTGTTTTATCAGTTTAAATACAGAAAAGGACAAAAGAAAAATACCTAAACCTATAAGTGCCCAATTAAAATTTGATACTGATTGAGAATCAGCTTCAGCAGCAATACTACCATTTAAAGCAAGAATGGATTCACTTTTGGTTTTAATATACTTTTGATTTGCTTCGGAAAAGTCTGAAATTTGAAAAATCTTGACAGTATGATTGCCATCTATAAGCCAAACCTCATCATTTTCATATTTAACAAAATCAGCATTAATTATTTTATTAGTACTTGTTAATTCCCATTGTTTTAAAGGAATCCCATGTCCACCTTCATGAGCAAAAACCGTCCCATTTAATATCAAAAAAAAAATAATTATAAGTGCGTTTTTCATTAGATTAATTTTAAAATTATTTTAGTTGGTTTCAATTTCTAATTGTGCAAAAAAGTGTTCGTTTTTAATAAACGTTTTAAAGCTGTGTTTGTTTGGGTATAATAATTCTAAACGCTTTTCAATATTAACAAGCCCGATACCGGAACCACTCTTATCATCTGTCTTTTTAGGAAAATTAGCATTTTCAATAGTAAATAGAACAGTTTGTTTATCAACTGTCATATTTATATTAATTTTACTCTCTTTACTAGCAGAAACGCCATGTTTAAAAGCATTTTCAATTAATGATATAAATAATAACGGAGCAATGGTTATACCTGTTTCTTCTTCAGGGAAGTTATAATTCACTTTGGTTTTATCTGAGATTCTAAGCTTCATTAATTCTATATACTTTTTCATAAAGTCTATTTCTTTAGATAATAAAACAGACTCTACACTTGTTTCATATAGCATATATCGCATTAATTTACTCAAACTATGGATTGATGATTTCGCACGATCCGGAGAAATATCTACCAAAGCATAAATATTGTTTAGAGAATTAAAAAAGAAATGCGGTTGCAATTGGTAATGTAAATGCTGAAGCTCTGATTTCAATTTTACATTTATGGCTTCTTTACGTTCTGCTTCAGTTTTCACCCAACGTTTTGTGCTTTTTATTGCTATAGAAAATAATAAAGGTGCCATGTAAGATAGCATTTGTATATAAACAAACATTTTAAAAGGAGGACCTTCACCTTTAGTATTATCTCGCTTTTTCATAAGCTCTTCAAAAAAGGTAACTTCAATTTGCTCTTTTAAAAATATGAAGAAAGCAATAATAACAACATTAATTAAAATAAATTGAGTTGTTTTTTTCTCGAATAAAAAGCGATCTATAAAAACAAAATAATTGAGATAAAAAATGAATGCATAAAAAACTAAGGGAATCCAAAAATGTGCAATAACCCTATTAATTTCTTGCTCTTGTCCATACGATAAAAGATATGGCATACAAAACAGAACAAGCCAAACTAGGAGGTGTAAAAGGACACTTATTTTTTTATTTTTATGCATTTTATATTATTTATTATTAATCCCACTTGTTAGAAGTAGACACTGCATAGCTGCCAGAACCCGTAAAAAAGAATACCAAACCTCCAAATGCATATAACAAAAGTACTTCAATTTCTAGACCTCCTGTTTTTGAAATAGCAAAAATATGATCTGCATGTGCTAAAATAAGTGCAGCAACCATACCTAAGAAAAACATTAATGACGCTAATCTGATTCTAAACCCAATTATAATCAATATTGGTGCTATTAACTCTGTTACATATACTCCATATGCCATCACTGAAGGCAAACCAACTTCTGCAAGCATATTTTCGATACCTGTGAGACTATTTAATTTTGCAATGCCATGAAATAGCATTAGTCCTGCTATTACTATTCTTAATAACAATAATCCGAAGTCTATATCCTTTTTCATAACATCAATAATTTTAATTAAACAACTTATATTACTTCAAGTTTCTTACCAAACGAACGTAATTATAATATCTCTCACCACCTTCACTAGCAGGTCCATTTTCATGTTTTGTATCGAACCTAACCGCTCCTGCTCCATGAAAATCTAAACCTTCATTATTCACGGCACGTCCAAAAGCAACATACCATGCGTAATAGAAGGGTTTTCCTTTTTGAAAATGTGCAGAAGTACTAGTCCAGAAATATGGATAATCTATATCGCTATTTTCATTAGTAATTTCTGAAATATTAAAAATTGGATCTATTGCAGGTCCTTCTTGTTCTTTGTCTTTTGCACCAGGTGCAAAATCATAATCAACAATACCTTGAAGTTCTTTTACATTAGGTAAACGCCAATCTGAATATTCTGCCAAGGTGGAATTTTCCGCATAGTAAAGTGCATTTTTCCAATCTAAACCTTTTTCACTGTCGTTTTTAGACCACATTAAACCTGATGCTTTATCTGTAATAGTATTATCTCCATTATCATAAAAATCATTAACACCATAAGCATTTCCACGAACTGCACGAACATGCTTTAACATTGGGTTACCTGTTGGTCGCTCACCATTCCCTGGAGGTGGAGGTCTATTTCCTTTTTCTCCATTTTCACTTTCTTGCCCTTGAGGTTTTTGGTTTCCTGGAGGAGGCCCTTTACGATCACCTCTATCTTCTGGCTCTTCGCCTGGATAAGCTTTTATATGTCCTGTAGCATGATTAACACCAAAAGCCGCAGCATATTGACCTTCTTCTGTATGACCTACATATTTATTATCTGCCCAATATTGTTCACTTTTATCAACATGTTCATTATTTACAAGTGAGAAATAATTGGTATCCAAATAAGGCCAACCTTCGCTAAAATCGCTAATTGAGTATAACTCTTTTGCTGTTGGCATCCTCCAATCATCATAACCATCTAACTCTAGGTTTTCGCAGTATTCTTTAGCACCTTTCCAATCAAAACCTTCTGTGGTAGGCACTTCTTGCCACATTAAACCTGTATTTAAATCTGTTGTGATGCCTTCTTCATTTTTTTGATAAGACATTTTTTTGCCTTTAAGATAATTAGCATCTTGACCAAAAAGTGAATCACTTGGTTTTAAAGATGGAATTACGTTGCCATCTTCATCATACAAAGTCACTTGACCAGTGGCAACCTGTACATAATTCTGTACATCATTAATAATTGGCTGAGCACTTGAATTTTTATCTTTACATGCCTGTACTGTAAACATGAGTAACACAATTAAAGTTACAACTCTTGCTGTGGTATTTTTTAATGTTTTCATAATTACTAAAATTTGTTTCTATACTTATTTTTCAACGTTTCTTACTAGTCTTACATAGTTATTAATTCTAATAGAGTCAGCTGCGTTTATAGATTCCATTAAATAATCTTCAATGTTACCCGATTTTGGGTCTGATCTTTGTGCTCCAGCTCCATGCCAATCGTAATATTCTGTTGCTGCACTATTATCTTTACTATATGCTTTACCAAATGCTATATAACAGGCCGTATATTTAAAATCTCCTTGTGTTGTACTTGTCCAAAACCAACTATCGTCATTAGTACATTCAAAATAGTTTTCATCTATAGCAGGAATCGTTTTTTTATCATAATCTACAATACTTTGTAATTCCTTGGTATTTGGGATTCTCCAATCTGTATAGTCTGCTAATTCACTATCTTTTGCATATATCAGTGACTCCTTCCAATTGTAGGCGTTTCCGTTATCAACCTTTTGCCACATTAAACCTGTAGCTTTATCTGTAACAGTTCCATTGCCATTATCTACATAATCATTTACACCATATACATTTTCTTTACCACGAACTGCTCTTACAAAGCAACCAGGATCTCTAACACCTACTTCGCCATTATAATACAAACCAGTTTCATAAGATTTAATATGCCCATCGGCAAAATTAAACCCAAAAGCCCCTTCCATTTTTATGTTTTGCAATGGACCTTTTGTATATTTAGTACTTGACCAATATTGGCCTGCAAAAGGCATTCTTTGTTCGTATTCAAAATCGAAATAATCAATATCTAAATAAGGTTTTGATTTATTTAAATCTTCAGGAAATAACTCTCCATTAGAATACAATAATGAATACAATTCTTTAATTGTTGGTAGTCTCCAATCTGTGTAACCTCCAATTTCAAGATTTTCTACATAATCGAAAGCATCATAAAAATTATGACGATTAAAATCTGGTGTTTTTTGCCACATTAAACCTGTATTTACATCGCTAATAGTTCCATCATCATTATCTTTATAAGACGAAACTATACCAGTATATTGGGCATCTTGACCATAGTAATCATCAGTTATATTTGGCTTAATAATTTCATTACCATCATTGTCATAAAACTTATCTTGACCTGTATCTGATAACACAAAGTGAATATCATCATTGGTTAAAACTCGTTTTTTAGTGTCTGAATTTTTACAGCCCACAAAAAACATACTAAGGCAAAAAGCACTTATTTTAAAGCAACTAAATTTCATTTTATTAAGATTTTAATGGTTCATATGTCTACTCGTAACGTAATGCTGTAATAGGGTCTAGAGCGGCTGCTTTTCTTGCCGGATACCATCCAAAAAAGATACCTGTAACGGCACAAACTACAAATGAAATAATTATAGAATATAGTGCTACGCTTGTAGGCCAATTAAGAAATTTTTCAATAAAAACCGTTGCTCCAAGACCTAGTAACACGCCTAAAACACCACCAGTGATACTTATTAAAATAGCTTCAATTAAAAACTGCATTAAAATATCTGCTCCTTTGGCTCCAACAGCCATACGTAACCCAATTTCTTTAGTTCGTTCTTTTACGGAAACATACATAATGTTCATAATCCCGATACCTCCAATCAATAATGAAATACTTGCAACTGCCACAAGTAAAATGGTTAACATCTCGCTAGTTGAACTAAAAGTTGAAATTAACTCTTCCATAGAACGTACTGTAAAATCATCATCTTCAGTATCCATTAGTTTGTGTTGATATCTTAAAATTTCAGTAACTTGAGTAACTGCTTCAGGAGCATCATCTTCGCTTATAGCAGAAGCCATAATTTGATTTAAATAATCGATAGCCAAAATACGTTTTTGAACTGTTGTGTATGGAGCAATAACAACATCATCTTGGTCTTGTCCAAAAGTATTTTCACCTTTTTCTTCTAAAACTCCAATAACTTTGAAAGGGATATTACTAAAACGAATCATTTGCCCTACTGGTTCTTGCCCATCTGGAAATACATTGTCCACAACGGTTTGACCTATTAAAGCGACTTTTGAAGCCGATTTAACTTCTGCATCTGTAAACATACTTCCGCTTTGTAAATCGACTACTTTAATTTTTAAATAGTCTGGATTTACACCATAAATAGTACTTGGCCAGTTGTTAGAACCATTAATTACTTGCCCACTACCATTAACAACAGGTGTCATGTAACTTAATAACGAAGATTGTTCTTTAATTTTTTCGTAATCTTTAAGCGTTAAAGTTTGTACATCTCCTCCACTTCCTCTTGCGGGGCCTCTATCATCTGCACCCGGTCTAATAGTAATCATGTTAGATCCCATTGCAGAAATAGTTGTACGAATACTTTCCTTCGAACCTTCTCCAATAGCTAACATAGCAATAACAGAAGCTACCCCTATGATGATACCTAACATGGTTAGCAGCGTTCTTGTTTTATTAAGAACGATGGCTTTAAAAGCGATTTTTAATAAATTGAATAGTCTCATAATTAATCGTCTTGTTTAGGTAATTTGGCTAATTCTGCTGCTGCAGATTGTATATTATGATTTTGGTAATCTTGTATGATTTGCCCATCTTTTAATACAATAGTTCTACCGCTAAAGGTTGCTATATCTGGCTCGTGCGTAACAAAAGTAATGGTAATACCTTTTTTGTTTAACTCTTGAAATAGTGACATAATCTCGTAAGAGGTACGTGTATCTAAGTTTCCTGTAGCTTCATCTGCAAGAATCATAACTGGATTATTAACCAACGATCTCGCAATAGCAACACGCTGTTGTTGCCCTCCAGAAAGCTGTGATGGCGTGTGCCCCATTCTGTCTCCTAAACCAACCATTTCTAAAGCTTTTATAGCACGTTCTCTGCGTTCTTCGGTAGAAACCTTACTGTTGTATAACAATGGTAATTCTACATTTTCTATAGCAGACGTTCTTGCCAATAAATTATAAGATTGAAAAATGAAGCCTATCTTTTCGTTTCGTATAGTTGCAAGCTCATTTCTGCTTAAATCTTTAACGCGCACGCCATCAATTTCATAAGTTCCAGATGAAGGTTGATCTAAACATCCTAAGATATTTAACATCGTACTTTTACCAGAACCACTAGATCCCATAATGGTTACAAACTCGCCTTCGTTAATGGTAAACGAAATACCTCTTAAGGCATGAACCGTTTCGGTTCCCATGGTAAACTCACGCTTTAAGTCTTCTATTTTAATTATTTCTTTACTCATCGCTGTTTACTTTTTCTTGTTACCTCCTGGACGTTGTGGCATAAAAGGACTTTCATTTGTACCTCCTGCATTGGCTTCCGATTTAGAAACACCTTTTAAACTATACACTAATTTATCACCCTCAGTTATTCCGCTTAAAATTTGAACATTTACACCATCGCTTGCTCCAAGTGTTACTTTTTTTTGTGTTATTGCTCCATTTTTACCCAATACCCAAAGTGTCTTATCGTTTTTATCAATATTACTTGCACTTTCTTGTAAATTATGTTGTACGTTATATGTTGCTAATATTTCAGCTTCTGGTTTAAAGTTTATAGCTTTAGCTTCCGCAGTTAACACATCATTTAATTCCAATGTGTAAATAGAGATGGTTGCTGTTAAACCAGGTTTTAATTTTAAATCTTCATTATCAGCTTTAATAACAACGGTGTAAGTCACTACATTTGATGTCACTGTAGGGTCTAGACGTACTTGTGTTACAACACCTTTAAATGTTTCACCTATATAAGCATCTACTGTAAATTCTACGCGTTGCCCATCTTTTACCTGACCTATATCGGCTTCATCTACATCTGCTTCTACTTGCATTTCTTTTAAATCTTGAGCAATTGTAAATAGCGTTGGTGTACTGTAACTCGCGGCAACCGTTTGTCCTTCATCTATATCTCTAGATAGAATCACACCGTCTATTGGTGAGTAAATATTAGCATAACCTAAGTTGGTTTTAGCCGATTGTAAATCCGATAAACGTTGTATAGCCGTACCTTTTGCTGTTTCGTAATTGTATTCCGCATCATCAAAATCCGATTTACTAATGACTTGATTATCATACAACGTTTTTTGTCTTTCATAAATAATTTTCATGTAATTTCTTTGGCTCACTGCATTATCATAAGCAGCTTGTGATTGCATGGTAGATGCTTTTAAATTGGTTTTATCCAGTTCTGCAATAAGTTCACCTTCTTTCACCACACTGTTATAATCTACATATATTTTTTCTACCACTCCAGATACTTGTGTACCAACATCTACTTGTGTTATAGGTTCTATAGTTCCAGTTGCCGTTACCATTGTTGTTACATCTGCTTTTTTTGCTACAATGGTCTTCGTTTCAATAATAATGGCATCCTCGCCCTTTATAAAACTAAAAGCTGCAACTGCAAGTACAATGACCACTATACCTCCTATTATGAGTTTCTTTTTATTTTTCATGATGGTTATGTTTATTGTTTTTTAATTGAAACATGCTGTTCGCTATCACCTTTTCTTAGGTTGATTAACTTTTGGCTTGCTCGATATGATATAATGTTAATTAAAGTTTAATATCGTTTCCTTGATAAAATTGTAATAATTGGTGGTATAAAATATTTAAGTATTTGGCTTGTAAATAGTTTTGCTGTGCGTTGGTGAATGTGTTTTGACTAATCACTAAATCTGTGGTACTTAAATCACCTAATTGATACTTTTTCAAGGCTAGTTTATAGCTTTGTTCAGAAGCATCCTTAGAGGCTTGCGCTGCTATAATTTGCTCTTGTGCAGACATGGCGTTTTGGTAAGCTGTTTCTATTTTTTTATAAAGTAATTTTTCTGTAATTTGTTTTTGAATTTCAGCCTTTTCTATATTTAATGTTGCTGATTGTACTGCCGATTTTGTTTCATTTCTATTAAAAATAGGAATGCTTAACGATAAGCCTAACTTCTGATTAAAATTCACATCAAACTGATCAGAAAAAGTACTATCATTTATACTTGTATAACCAGACCCCATACTTCCAGAAAGAGATAATGTTGGTAAATAACCACCCTTTGCAATGTCTAATTCCTTTTCGTTAGCAGCAACATTTAGCTTGCTTGCCTCTACTTCTGGTAAATAATTTAAAGCCTTATTATAAATGGATATTTTATCTAATTCAAGGTTTATTAAATCCATGTTTTCATCAATAGTTTCAATTTCTAAAGTATCCATTGGCGTTAATTCCAACAACTGTTTTAAATCAATAATATATTGTTGGTAAGTATTTTTTGCTGTAATTACATTATATTGATTTGTAGCAGATTGACTTTGAGCTTCTGTATAATCACTTAAAGCTATGGTTCCGGCATCTAAACGTGCTTTTGCTCGTAACACTTCCTTTTGCGAGGCAACTAAGTTATTCTCTGCAATAGCAATATCTTCCTTACTAAATAAGGTTTGTAAATAGTTTTCTAAAATGCTAATTACAATGCTATTCTTGGCTTCTTCTTGTAAAAAACTACTTTGTTCTAAAAGAATTTTACTTTGCTTGATTTGATTACTTATTTGATTACCTTGAAATAAAGTAAACGAACTGTTAATACCCACATTTGTACTATGTATTTGGTCTGTAACATAACTACTTGTAATAGGGTCTATCGTGTTTCCGTTAGAAAAACTTTGCGATGCACTACCAAATAAGTTTGGTAATCGAGACGATTTAGTTTTACTGTAATTTACTTCGGCAAGATCCTTATCTAATGTTGCATCTTTTAAGGTAATATTGTTTTCTATGGCATAACTAATACAATCTTGCAAAGACCACACTTTAGGTTTCTGTAAATCAAGTGTTTCTTGTCCTAACGAAATCTGTGCAAATAGAAAACTTGCGAGAATAATATATAATTTCATTTTAAGGTGTTTTTTGTTTTACACTACAAAAATGAAACTAAATACATCTACATAAAACAGTAATAGAAGTTTGGAGGAATTGACTATACGAAAAGCGTTGTTTTATCGATGAGAATTTTATTAATATTGAAAATAATTTAAATATTAATTCTACTTATTGAACTTTTAATAAATCTTCATTTCGTCCTGTTATTTAGCCTTTATTATGATAACGAACTAAGCGGTATTCATTAACTTTGTTTGCAGTTAATTTAACGAACAATTTATCGGTTTTATATTAATTACTGAAACATTCTATATGTAACAAAGGTTACTGTTTTAAAGATTAAAATCGAATAATTTCGTCCGCAACAAATACAAATTATTGCTTTTATGGAAGACATGCTTTTTTATGATAGAATGCAGTTCGCTTTTACCATTACATTTCACTATTTATTTCCGCAATTAACCATGGGATTATCTTTGTTGATAGTCTATTTTAAAGGAAAATTTCTATACTCTAAAGTTGAAAAATATAATGATGCCGCTAAATTTTGGATGAAAATTTTTGCTCTTAATTTTGCTATGGGTGTTGTTACCGGAATCCCGATGGAGTTTCAATTTGGAACCAATTGGGCTAAGTTTTCAGAACTCACAGGAGGTATTATAGGTCAAACTTTAGCAATGGAAGGTATGTTCTCTTTCTTTTTAGAATCCTCTTTTTTAGGGCTTTTTATCTTCGGTGAAAAACTTCTAGGACATAAACTCCATTTTGTCACCGGTTTTTTAGTATTCTTAGGTTCTTGGGCTAGTGGTTATTTAATTATTGCCACACATTCATGGATGCAACATCCTGTAGGCTACGAAATTCTAGAAAATGGACGGTTTGTACTTAATAATTTTGGAGCTTTATTTTCTAACCCTTGGCTATTACCGTCATATTTCCATAATCAATTAGCTTCCGTAATTACAGCATCCTTTGTTGTGGCAGCTATTGGCGCTTTTTATATTCTGAATAATAAGCATAGCGAATTCGGAAAGCTCTTTGTAAAAACGGGTGTAATGTTCGGTTTATTTTCTAGTATATTAGTAGCTTTTCCAACAGGAGATTTAGTTGCTAAAAACGTTGTAAAACACCAACCAGTAACCTTTGCTGCTATGGAAGGTATTTTTGAAACTGAAGACGGTGGATCGGAAATTGTTCTTATAGGGCAACCTAATATGCTTGAACAAAAACTAGATAATAAAATTGCTGTACCCAACATTTTAAGTTTCCTAACCTATCAAGATTGGAACGCTCAAATAAAGGGTTTAAACGAATTTGATAAAAGTATGCATCCAACAAATGTACCGGGCTTATACTACGCCTATCATATTATGGTTGGTTTAGGCACTATATTTATTGGTTTAATGTTACTAGCAGCCGTTCAGCTTTTTAGAAAAAAATTATACACAACTAAATGGATTTTATGGTCGCTTTTATTCATGCTTCCTTTTCCATACATTGCTAATACTACAGGTTGGTATACTGCCGAATTAGGCCGTCAGCCTTGGTTAGTTTACAACTTAATGCGCACTGCAGATGGCGCTTCACCAACAGTATCTGCAGGTAACACTTTATTTACTTTACTCGGTTTTATTGGTTTGTATTTACTTTTAGGCTTGCTATTTTTAATGCTTGCGGGAAAAATAATTAATAAAGGACCACAACTTAACACACACTAATTATGGAATTATTTTGGTATATCGTTTTAATGACCATGTTGGCTATTTATGTTATTTTAGATGGTTACGATTTTGGTGCAGGCATCATTCATTTGTTTTTTGCAAAAACTGAAAAAGATAAAAAAGCAATCACTAACGCTATCGGTCCATTTTGGGATGCTAACGAGGTTTGGCTTATTGCTTCTGGAGGTGTTTTATTTTTTGCATTCCCTACCTTATATGCATCATCTTTTAGTGGGTTTTACTTACCGTTAATGATGATTTTGTGGCTTTTAATTTTTAGAGCTATTGGTTTAGAATTACGCGGACAGGTACACAACCGCATGTGGGAAGCCATTTGGGATAAAGCCTTTGGTATTTCAAGTTTACTTTTGGCACTTTTCTTTGGTGTTGCCTTAGGTAATGTAGTTCGTGGTGTAAACTTAGGAAATGTTGTAGATGGAGTTTCCACGCACGAAGCACATTTTTTCTTTTTACCACTTTGGAATCCAACGCTTAGCCCACACGCCGAGGAATTAGGTATCATAGATTGGTTTACACTCTTGCTAGGTATTATTGGTGTCGTTTCTTTAGCTATTCATGGTGCAAACTGGATTATTTTCAAAACCAATTCAGACTTAAATAAAAAATTGAGAAAAGTAATTTTCAATCTTAATATCGTCCTTCTAGTTTTAGTAATAGTTTCTATTTCAATTTGGCATCTTATTGAACCTAAACCTTTTCATAATTTCTTTGAACATCCTTGGTTATGGATATTCCCAATAATAACCTTAACAGGTTTGTTCGGTTTATTCCGAATAAAATCATTCAAAAAAGATGGGTATGGGTTTATATTTTCATCGTTATTTTTATTCGGAGGGTTAACAACAACAGTATCTTCTATTTTCCCAAAAGTATTGCCTTCAACAAATAGTATAAATCCAGATTTAACACTTTACAATGTTGCTGCACATGAATATGGATTAACCGTTGGAGTATACTGGTTTGCTATTGCTGCTGCCCTAGTTGCTGTTTATATGTTTATTCAATACAAAGTTTTTAACGGAAAAATGGATGATGTAGGTTACGGCGAACATTAAAATTATATCCTTTTTTCAAACATTTATTTCCTAAATACATCCATTAGCTTATTTTCGTGCGATGTGGATGTATTTAGGTCTTTTAGCCGTGTTTTTATATGTTTCTTTATTGGAAAAGGAAATGAAGTCCTGTTTTTAAAAAATTAACTCTAACAAAGTCACTTTGCTTTGTTTTAATACCATTAAAGCGTCTTTATTTACTTAGAAAATTTGCTTCTGTTTAGCAATATCATTTTGAATTCAACGACCTAGAAGGCATTCTCCAAAATGAGGACAAATTTGAGGTAAGATTAGCCAAACATGAATAAAAAATAGAATAATGAAAAAACCTCCTATCATTAGTGCATGACTTATATAAACTTCATCTCCTGAAGGTTTTATAATTGGCCACATTAATCCAAAAACTCCGGTTACAAAGAAAAAAAAAGGAACTCCAGAGAAAAAAACGAGAAATCGCATACTAAATTCACCTTGAAGTATGCCATAAAAAATGACACCAATAATTACTGATAATATTAATAAAATCCAATATATTATTTTACTTCTACTGTTTTTAATGCTAGACATAATATTTGCTTTTGAATTATCTAAAATTACAACCTATATGTCTCATAACAAATGATATATATCATTACGGAAACAAGAAAAAGAGTAATTTAATTTAAGACAATTCTATAAGGATATAGAACAACAATAAAATGTAAGCTATAGATTAGTAGCTGTTTTCAATTTCAGCAGCTTCTAGCATTAAATAATGCAAGTCGGTGTTTTTTATAAATGGTTTTAATAAATCACTTCCAGGACCAAACATGGCAAGTTCAACATAATCAGCAGAATGATTCATACTAATCCATCCAACAGAGTTGTGTTGTTTTTGAATTTGAGCTAATTCATTAAAAGGTAAATGTTTGTAATTATATAGACCATCTACCGATTTAATAGAAGTATAGTAGCTCAAAAGTAATTTAGCCTCTTTATCTGTTACTGCAATATTATTGGCGTATTCAATACGCTCTTTAACTTGAGATGTACTGGACTCCTTTCCAAAACCATTTAAAATCCAATCATTAGTGTGTTTGTATTGCTGAATGCTGTCAAATTGTTTATTGGCATCTTTACCATAAATAACGCCTGGGTTTGAATTTCCATGATCTGTAGTAATTATAACTAGTGTGTTTTCATCCTTTTCAGCAAAATCCATGGCTACTTTTACAGCTTCATCATGAGCTGTTTGATCGTATATTAAACCAGCAATATCATTACCATGAGCTGCCCAATCTACTTTACCTGCTTCTACTTGTAACACAAAACCTGCATCATTATTTTTCATGCGGTCGATTGCTTTTTGTGTCATTTCACCTAAAGTTGGAATTTTTTGAGTGAGTTCTTTACTATTATTTCTATCCACAGTATAAGGTAACCCATCATTATTAAAAACTCCTAAAATAGGTTTCTCATTGTTTGTTGCTAGCATTTCATCTCTAGATTTAACCACTCGATAGCCTTCTTCTTCAAATTTTTGGTACATATCTACCTTGTCTTTTCTATAATCGGCAGAAAAGTAATTATTTCCTCCACCCATCATCACATCAAATTTTAGCTGTAAGTATTTTTCAGCAATACCTTCTTGGTCATTTCTACTTTTACTATTTACACAAAAACCTGCAGGGGTTGCATGCGTTATTGGTACAGTAGTTACACAACCTGCCATTTTACCAGCCTTTTTAAATTTTTGCCAAATAGGAAGATATGTTTCACCTTTGGTTCCAATATTTAAGCCGCCATTATTTATTCTAAAACCACTTCCCCAAGAGGAACTTGCAGCAGCAGAATCTGTAACAATAGAACTTGCCGAAGCCATATCCATTAAGGCTCTACTTACCTTGTTATCTTTATATAATTGAAGCCAATTACTTCCTTTGCCTGTTTTTCTGGAAAGGTATAAATCGGCCATGTTTAGAGTTCCGTTACTCATACCATCACTTACTAAAATAATGATGTTTTTGGCTTTTTTATTTTTATTGATTATATCAAGGTCTAAGTTCGTTGCACTTAAATCAAAAGGATTTAATAATGATGCACCAAGTGCAAAAAGAGATCCGTTTTTAAAAAATTTTCTTCTATTCATAATTTATTATTTCACATAAAAAAACATACTCAAATATACCGTTTTTAGAATTATTTTATAAATTATAAAGGCATAATATTTCTACCAGGTATTGATGGGTGTTTTTTACAAATCCAACAGATAATAGACACAGTTAGTTTTGGGTTTAGAAGTATCCAACAGGGAATAATTATTTATACTCGTAGTAGATAAACTTTATATAAAGAGATAGATAGAGGCTATACTACCACATATATTCGTCTATTAATTTAAAAACTTAGCATTAAGATCTCGTACAGCAAACATTAAATTTATATCATTTTTTTGTGCATTTATTTCCTAAAATGATGCATTAGCTTATTTTCGCGCGATGTGGATGTATTTAGGGCTTTTAGCCGCGTTATTTTTAGGGTTACATAACTTATGTAAAAAACATGCCGTACAAGGCAATGAAGTCTTTCCTGTGCTTTTAGGCACGGTAAGCTCTGGATTTATATTTGTTTTACCTTTTTACTTAATTTCGGTATATAATCCAGAATATGCCAAGGAAATTGGTTTTCTTATCACGAAAATCTCATGGACTATTCATGGTTTTATTTTTATAAAATCGGCTATCATGGCATGTTCTTGGGTACTAGCTTATCAGGCCTTAAAGCATTTACCTATTACTATTGTAACACCAATTAGATCGGCAGGACCATTCTTTACTTTTATTGGCGCGATTCTTATTTATCAAGAACGCCCAAACGCTTTGCAATGGGTTGGTTTTTTTCTTATTATATTTTCAGTGTTATTATATTCAAAAATAGGAAAGAAAGAAGGTATTAACTTTAGAAGCAATAAATGGATTTTCGCTATAATCGCTGCCACATTTCTAGGCGCTTCTAGTGGCTTGTACGACAAATTCTTGATCCAGAGTTTACATCTAAATCCGCAAACCTTAATCTTTTGGTTTTGCTTTTATGTCATTCTTATTTTACTTGTTATTTTATCTATTACATGGTTTCCTTATGCCGAAAAACGAAGAGCCTTTAAATTTCGTTGGTCTATTCCTGCAGTTGGAATTTTACTCCAAGCCGCAGATTATTTCTACTTTAAAGCGCTTCAAGATCCCGATGCATTAATTATGTTACTTTCTGCTATAAAAAGAAGTCAGATTTTAATAGCTGTGGTTGTGGGCGGACTTATATTTAAGGAGCAAAACAAACGAAAAAAACTGGTTCCACTTGCTGGTATTCTATTAGGTGTGTTTTTTATTTTATACTCTTAAACCCTTGTTTTTTATTGAGTTCTCGTAGCTCTATTGTTAACATAACACCTTCTCTATTCCTTGATTGTTTAGTTGAATAATAAATATTTGTTAAAAAAAAGAATGAACGTTCATTTTTTATATATATTTGTACTCTCAAAACGAATAAATGAAACATTTTTGGAATATTTTACGAATACTACTAGCCATATTTATGATATATGCAGGAGCTCAACATTTTATAAAAGCAGATTTTTTTAATCCTTTTGTTCCCGACTTTATGGTATATAAAACCTTTATTATTTATGCATCAGGATTTGTAGAAGTTATTCTTGGTATGCTGTTACTTATACCAAAATATAAATATACAGCTGCCACCGGAATATTAGTTTTAATGGTATGCTTTCTGCCCATACATATATGGGATGTGTTTTCTAATACGCCAGCAATTGGAAGTCACAAAGCAGCATTAATACGATTACCAATACAGTTTATCTTAATAGCACTGGCATATAAATTTTCAAAAATTAAGAACTAATGGCTAAACTTCAAAAAAGCATAGATAAGCGTAATGCACTTATAAAAGCTACAATAGAGCTTGTAAACAACGATGGTTTCCATGCTACACCTATGAGTAAAATAGCTAAAATGGCAAAGGTATCGCCTGCTACTATTTATCTATATTTTGAAAACAAGCAGGATTTAGTAAACCAAACCTATGTAGACGTTAAAGCAGAATATACCAAATATGCATTTGAAACTTATGATGAAAGTATGCCTGTTGAAGCTGGTTTCGAATTAATATGGAAGCGCATAGCCGATTTTAAACTAAAAGAGTGCGAACACGCAATGTTTTTAGCACAATGTGATAATACACCCATGATTGATGAAACAAGCAGACAGGAAGGTATTAAACACTTACAGCCTCTACTCGACCTTTGGGAACGCGGTAGAAAGGAAGGCGTTATAAAACCACTATCAGATTATCTTTTATATGCCTATGCTATAAATCCGTTATCATTTTTAATGATGACTCAAAAACGTGGTGCATTTCAATTAAATAAAACACATTTAGAAGAGGCTTATCAATCGGCTTGGAACAGTATAAAATTTTGTAAATAGCATGAAAAAAACAGCAATTATATTAGGTGCAACCGGTTTAACCGGAAGTATAATTCTTCAAAAATTGATTGAAGATGATAGATATGATAGCATTAAACTGTTTTCTCGTTCTAAAATTGAAGGTTTACCAAGTATTGTAACACAATTTACTGGTAATCTTTTAAAATTGGATGAATTTAAAGGAGATTTTACAGCAAACGAGGTGTATTGTTGCATTGGCACAACAGCAAAAAAAACACCAGATAAAACGCTTTATAAACAAATAGATTATGGTATTCCTGTAGCGGCCGCAACTCTTTCAAAACAAAATAACATACCCTCTTTTTTAGTAATTTCAGCAATGGGTGCTAATAAAAACAGTAAAGTATTTTACAACAAAACAAAAGGAGAAATGGAACACGATGTGTTGCAACAAAACATAAAAAACACTTTTATTTTGAGACCATCTTTAATTGGTGGCGAAAGAAAAGAGCGCAGACTATTAGAAAAAATGGGGCTGGCTATTTTCCAAGTCATTGAACCCTTATTTATAGGGAAATTAAAACAATACAAAGTTATAAATGCTGAAAGTATAGCGCAAGCAATGATAAATTTAGCGAACAGTACAAGTCATGCCGAAGTCATTATTACTTCAAACGATATAAAACAAATTTCAATAAATAACTAAAAGAAAAATTTAATCACATGGAATTATTAGACAAATTAAAATGGAGATATGCTGCAAAAGCAATGAATGGAAAAAAAGTTTCAGAAGACAAAATACAACGTATTCTAGAAGCTGCTCGTTTAGCTCCAACATCGAGTGGATTGCAACCATTTGAAATTTTTGTTATTAAAAATCAAGATATAAAGGAACAAATTAAACCTATAGCTTGGAATCAATCTGTAATTACAGACTGCTCTCACCTACTCGTTTTTGCTGCTTGGGATACATACACAGCAGATAGAATTAACCACATGTTCGATTTAACAAACAAAATTCGTGGTTTCGAAAACAAAGGTTGGGAAGATTATCGCCAAATGTTATTAAATTCTTACCCTCAAAAAGATGCGGAAGAGAACTTTAATCACGCGGCAAAACAAGCTTATATAGCTTTTGCAGAGGCGCTAACTGCTGCAGCTTTCGAAGGTGTAGATGCTACGCCATTAGAAGGTTTTGATCCTGCTGCTGTAGATAAAATTTTAGGCTTACGCGAAAAAGGACTACGTAGTGCGGTTTTATTGCCTCTTGGTTATAGAAAGGACGATGCAGATTGGTTAGTAAATCTTGTAAAGGTTAGAAAACCTATGGAAGAATTAGTAACAGTAATAGACTAAAAATAAAATTATGGAAAAGACCATTTTATTAAAAAATAGACCGCAAGGGAAACCTTCAATTTCAGATTTTGAATTTGTAACAGAGGATTCTAATTTAAATATTAAGGACGGCGAATTGCTTTTAGAAACCACTTACGTTTCTGTAGATCCTTATTTAAGAGGTCGTATGAGCGATGCTAAATCTTACGTTCCTCCTTTTGAATTAAATAAACCCATTCAGTCTGGTGTTGTTGCCAAAGTAATTGCATCTAAAAATAAGAATTTTGCGGAAGGCGATTTTGTTTCGGGCATGTTAAGCTGGAAAACAAAACAGATTTCCAACGGTGAAAATTTGCTTAAAGTAGATGGCTCTAAAGCTCCATTAAGCACATATTTAGGTGTTTTAGGAATGACAGGTTTAACGGCGTATTTAGGTTTAAACGAAATTGGAAAACCTAAAGCAGGAGAAACACTTGTAGTTTCTGGAGCTGCTGGAGCGGTTGGTTCTGTTGTTGGGCAAATAGGAAAAATTCTTGGCCTTAAAGTGATTGGAATTGCTGGTACAGATGAAAAAATAGAAATGCTAAAAACTAAGTTTGGTTTCGATGCTGGTATCAATTACAACACAAGCAAAGACATTCAAGCTGATATTAAAAAAGCAGCGCCAAATGGTGTAGATATTTATTTTGACAATGTTGGCGGTCCAAT
Organism: Algibacter sp. L1A34; assembly: GCF_009796805.1. NCBI lineage: Bacteria > Pseudomonadati > Bacteroidota > Flavobacteriia > Flavobacteriales > Flavobacteriaceae > Algibacter > Algibacter sp. L1A34. The sequence continues at coordinate 3,807,585 of NZ_CP047029.1, forward strand.
ATCCGATGCAGTGCTATTCAACATTAACCGCTTTGCTAGAACAATTATTTGTGGTGCCATCTCTGTTTACAACAACACAGAAACACCAAGAAGTGTAAGCGTACAACCATTTTTGGTTAAAAACAGTGCCTTAATGCAAGGATTTATTGTTTCTAATTATGCTGAAAAATTTCCAGAAGCCATGAAACATTTATCAGGTTGGTTATCTGAAGAAAAATTAACATATACAGAAACTATTGGTGAAGGTTTTGATAATATTCCAAATGCTTTTATCGATTTATTTGAAGGTAAAAACAAAGGAAAAATGATAGTGAAAATATAATAAATTAAAAGAGAAAGAAGATGAACAATTTTGAATTTAAAAACCCAACTAAAATTATATTTGGAAAAGGTTCTATTGAAAAATTAGAAAATGAAATTCCTAAAGACGCCAAAGTATTATTACTTTATGGCGGTGGAAGTATTAAGAAAAATGGTATTTACGACCAAGTTAAAAAAGCTTTGACAAAAGTAGATGTTACTGAGTTTGGAGGTATTCCTGCCAACCCAGAATATGCCACTTTATTGGAAGCATTAAAAGTGATTAAAGAGAAAAAAATCACTTATTTATTAGCTGTAGGCGGTGGCTCTGTAATAGATGGTACCAAATTTTTATCTGCTGCTGCTTTATTTAAAGGTGATACGCCTTGGGATATTTTAACCGAAAAAATTAGAACAGAAAAAGGTATGCCTTTTGGAACTGTTTTAACCTTACCAGCAACAGGATCGGAAATGAATTCTGGTGCCGTAATTACAAGAGCAGAAACCAAGGAAAAATTAGGCATGGGTGGTCCAGGCTTATTCCCTGAGTTCTCTATTTTAGATCCTCAAGTGGTTGCTTCTATTCCAGAACGCCAATTGGCAAATGGATTAATGGATTCTTTTACACATGTTTTAGAACAATACATGACGTACCCCGTTGGTGCATTATTACAAGATCGTTTTGCAGAAAGCATTTTACAAACCATAATTGAGGTGGCTCCAAAAGTGATAAAAGATCCTACAGATTACCAAGCAGCAGCTAACTTTATGTGGAGTTGTACGATGGCCTTAAACGGATTAATCCAAAAAGGCGTTCCTGGAGATTGGGCTGTGCACGCTATGGGACACGAGTTAACCGCTTTATTCGGTATCGATCATGCACGAACTTTAGCTGTAATTACACCAAGCCATTACAAGTATAATTTTGAAGCTAAAAAAGAAAAATTAGCACAGTATGGTGAACGCGTTTGGAATATTACAGAAGGTAGTGTAGACGATAAAGCGTATGCTGCTATCGAGAAAACAGTCGGCTTTTTCCACAAATTGGGTATAGACACGAAATTATCTGATTACACAAAAGATTACGAAGGCACTGCCGAAAAAATCTCTAAACGTTTTACAGATCGTGGGTGGTTAGGTTTAGGAGAACACCAAAATTTATCGCCAGATAAGGTTGAGAAAATTGTTAAAATGGCTTACTAATTTTTTATATGAAATCAATTAAAACCTTAGCATTAGCGCTAACTATCATTACAGCATCTAGTTGTAATGAAACAAAAAAAGAAACAGTTTCTGAAAGCGTTTCAGAAGTAAAAACAGAATTAAAAAAAGATAAAGACATGAAAATATTATTTGTATTAACATCTCACGATAAATTAGGAGATACAGGAAAAAAAACAGGATTTTGGGTAGAGGAATTTGCTAGCCCATATTATACTTTATTAGATAAAGGTGCAGAAATTATAATTGCAACACCAAAAGGTGGCGCTGCTCCTATAGATCCAAGTAGTGATTCTCCAGATGCAGCAACAGCATCTACAGATCGTTATAATAAAGATGCCGATGCTAAATCTAAAATTGCAAATACAAAGGTATTAGCAGATATGAATCCAGACGATTTTGATGCTGTATTTTATCCAGGTGGTCATGGTCCATTATGGGATTTAACCAACGATAAAGTATCTGTAGCGTTAATAGAAAAATTCGATCGTCAAGAAAAACCAATTGCATTTGTATGTCACGCACCTGCCGTATTGAAAGATGTTAAAAATGCCGATGGAACGGCCCTAGTTAAAGGTAAAAAAATAACAGGATTCTCTAATAAAGAAGAAGCTGCTGTTGGGTTAACTGCTGTTGTGCCATTATTATTAGAAAATATGCTTATTGAAAGTGGTGCATTTTATTCTAATGGGGATAACTGGGCTCCTTATGCTGTGCAAGATGGTAATTTAATTACGGGTCAAAACCCAGCATCATCTGAGTTAGTTGCTGAAAAATTATTAGAGAGTTTAAAATAATTTAAGCATTTTATATTATTTAAAAGGTTGCCTATTTTGGGCAACCTTTTTTCGTTTATAATTAGCCTGTTTTTGCACTTTATATTTCTGTTTTTATAGGAATAAAAAAATGGAGTTTTTAAATTATCTTTTTTTTTGATTAAAATCGGTTTTAATGAATAGATTAGATAACAAAAATTAAATATATGCAAAACCATTCATATAAATCATTTCTCAAGTTATATTGAGATTGGCTTTTGTAAATTGTGCTAAAATTAGCTATTTATTATTGTTCATGCCGCATATTTTTAAAACACAATCCCCTAAAGTTCCCTATGCCTTTTTATCGATTATTTTTATTTTACTCTCCTATAACTTTACGGCATTCGCGCAAGAGGACATAAAGAAAGATTTACAATCTAAAATTAAAATACTTCGGGAAACTCCCAATTTCAAAAAAGATACCACTTATATAAATTTATTGTTTGAGATGGGTAAACAATATCTCCAATATAATGTAGATAGTTTACTCATAGTTTCAAACGAATCCATTAAATTCAGTAAAGCTATTAAATACCCTAAAGGAGAAATACAAGGCTATTTAATTCAAGGTAATTACTATTCTGATATAGGTGAAAAAGACCAAGCAATTGCATTTTTTTTAAAGGCACTTTCACAAGCAAAAGCCATTAATAATTTAGACCTATTACTACAATCTAAAGTTAAATTGGCAACAGAGTATAAATACAAAGAAGATTATGCCCATGCATTAAAAGAATATCTAGATGGTATTGAAATTGCTAAAAAAAATAACAAGAACAAATGGTTATCCATTTGTTACATAAACATTTCTGTAATATATAATGTCCAAAAAGAAGAAAGCCAAGCAATCTTATTTTTAACGAAGGCCATGGAAATCAACAAAAAAGGTGATGATGATATATTAACAGCAAAAACCCTAGCTAATTTGGCTTCTTCCTATATTGAAATAGGAGATTTTAAAAGTGCTACTGATAATATTAATGAAGCTATATCCATTTTTGAAGATGCTAAATTAGATTTATGGTTAACCTATATTTACGAATTAAAAGCAGCAATTTATCTAAAACAAGAGAAATTTAACGATGCCCTAATATGGTTAAAAAAAAGTGAAGTAATTCATAACGGTATTGATCAAACAAGATTCAAAATACCTTTATACACATTTTTAGCCAAAGCTTATTTGGGCCTTAAAAATTATGATGTAGCCGAAGCCTATGGTATAGCAGCTCTGGAAATATCAAAAAAACTAAGTGCCGTAGAAGAACGCGATATAACATTAGAAGTTCTTTATAAAATCGAAAAAGATAATAAGCAACCTGAAAAAGCCCTTGCTTATTTAGAGGAATTAAAAGCGATTAGAGATACCATAAATAAAAACAATAATATACAAGAACTAAGAATACTAAAATCTAACCTAGAATCGGTACAAGAAAAAGAACAATATATCTTAAAGAATGAGAAAAAGGACGCAAAACAACTAAGCTATACTTATATTTCTGCGTTAATTATTTTGGCTTTTTCTATTATCATCATCATTCTTAAAAAGAACAATAAAACTCAAAATATTCTAAATAAAAAACTAATAGAAAATACCGAAGCATTAAAGAGAAATGAAGCTCGCTTAAATGATGCTAATAACACTAAAAACAAGCTTTTCTCTATTATTGCACACGATTTAAAAGGCCCTATTAATTCGTTTAAGAGTCTTTTCGATTTGTTTAATAAAAGTGAACTAACTACAACTGAGTTCATGGAATTTATGCCTCAAATAAGTGAAAATATAGATTCCATTGCTTTTACACTAAATAACTTATTAAGCTGGGGACAAACCCAAATGAATGGTTTAGTCACCAAACCGAATTATACAACCATTAAAACTTTAGTAGACGAAAGTATTAAGCTGCTATCTAAACAAGCGGAAGCAAAATCTATAACAACAACAAATAATATAGATCTTAAGGTGATTACTTGGTGTGATAAAAATCAAATCGATATTGTTATTCGTAATTTAATTAGCAATGCCGTTAAGTTTACCCGCAAACATGGAACGATAACCATTGATGCTTCAGAAAAATCTGGTTTTTGGGAAATAGTAGTTAAAGATAATGGTGTTGGCATGCGAGAAGACTATCAAATTAATCTTTTTAAAGAAGAAGAAACGGTTACATCTTATGGAACTAATAATGAAAAAGGAACTGGTTTGGGAATTAGAGTTTGTAAAGAAATGGTAAAAATTAATGGAGGAACCATTTGGGTAGAAAGTGTATTAAACCAAGGCTCTTCTTTTTATTTTACTATTCCTAAAACTAAAAAACTTTAATTTGAAATAAAAAGGTCCTTCATTTTAGACAGCCTTTTGTTTATTTAGAAATAGGCTACTTTTTACCTTATATTCTCATTTTCTTCATCAATTCACATAAAATAAAAGCATTGTTTTTTTTTGCAAAAAATACACTTAATCGATAAAAAATACACTTCATCGATGTGATTGTTGAAAAAACACCCAATAACCGGTAAGAAATTGTGTGTAAATAATTTTGAATCCTATATTGCAGTAGGTATGTCTTAATTTATAATATAACAAACTATTTAGCATTTCTCATGCAGTGTATTTTAAAAATACAACACCCCAAACTTTCCTATACTTTTATATGGATGGTTTTTATTTGCTTTTTCAATATATTTTCTGCTTTTGGACAAGAAGATGTAAAGAAAGATTTGCAACGTAAAATTAAAACATATCAAGCTACTTCAAATTTTAAACAAAACCCTATCTATATTAATTTATTGTATGATTTAGGCTTGCAATATGCCGAATACAATCTAGATAGTTTACTTATTGTTTCTAACGAATCTATAAAACTAAGTAAAACTATAAATTACTCTAAAGGAGAAATACAAGGGTATTTAATTGAAGGCCTATACTATTCTAATATAGGAAAGCAAGATCGCGCCATTTCATGTTTTTCAAAAGCACTTTCCAAAGCAGAAGCCATATCACAAATAGATTTATTGCTAGAATCTAAAATTAAATTAGCGGTAGAGTATAAATACAAAGACAATTACGCAAAAGCGCTAAAACAATATTTAGATGCCATAGAAATAGCTAAAAGATACAATAAAGACCAATGCCTATCTAGATGTTATGTAAACATATCTGTAATATATCGGGTCCAAAAAGAGCATATTCAAACCATTTTATATTTAACTAAGGCCCTAGAAGTCTACAAGAAAGATGGAGATGATGTCGAAGTTGCAAAAATCCTAAATAATTTAGCGGCTTGCCATATCAAAACAGGAGATTTAAAAAGCGCCACCAATGCTATAGATAGTGCTATCCCTGTTTTCGAAAAGGCAAAACTAGATTCCTGGCTCTCCTATGCTTACGAATTAAAAGGAACTGTTTATATAAAAAAGGAGAAATTCAATCAAGCTTTAAAATGGTTAAATAAAAGCGAGGAAATTCATACTAACATAGATAAACGCCGCTACAAAATCCCTTTATACCTACACTTAGCCAATACATATTTAGGCCTTAAACGTTCAGATATAGCGGAAGGTTATGCATTAAAAGCGCTGGAAATATCCAAAGCATTAAATATTTTAGATGGACGTGATGAGATATTAAAAATTCTCTATAAAATTAAAAAGGCAAATAACAGCTATGAAGAATCCCTTACTTATTTAGAAGAGTTAAAAGACATTTCGGACACCATTAATAAAAAGAATAATATAAAAGAACTAAGGATACTAAAATCTAATCTTGAGTCTGAACAAGAAAAGGAACAATATATATTAGAGAGTGAACAAAAACAAGTAATACAGCGCGGTTATATTTATATTTCAGTATTAATTATTTTGGCTTTTTTAATCATTATCATCATTCTTAAAAAGAACAATAAAACTCAAAATGTTTTAAACAAAAAACTGATAGAAAACACTCTAGCTTTAAAGAAAAACGAAGCCCATTTAAACGGTGCTAACAATACTAAAAACAAACTATTCTCCATTATTGCTCACGACTTAAAAGGCCCTATTAATTCGTTTAAGAGTCTTTTTGATTTGTTTAATAAAAGTCAACTAACTACAGCAGAGTTCATGGAGTTTATGCCCCAAATAGGCCAAAATATTAACAGCATTGCTTTTACGCTAAACAACTTATTAACTTGGGGGCAAACCCAAATGAATGGTTTAGTCACCAAACCTAATTATACAACTATTAAAACTTTGGTAGACGAAAGTATCAAGTTGCTATCTAAACAAGCAGAAGCAAAATCGATAACAACAATTAATAATATTGATATTAAGGTGGTTACATGGAGTGATAAAGATCAAATCGATATTGTTATTCGAAATTTAATAAGTAATGCCGTTAAGTTTACACGCCAACAAGGAACGATAACTATCGATGCTTCGGAAAAGTCGGATTTTTGGGAAATAGTAGTTAAAGATAATGGTGTTGGGATGAACCAAGAAGATCAAATAAACATTTTTAAAGAGGAAGAAACAGTTACATCTTATGGAACCAGTAACGAAAAAGGAACAGGCTTAGGCCTTAGAGTATGTAAAGAAATGGTAGAAAATAATGGTGGAACTATCTGGGTAGAAAGCTTATTAAATCAAGGTTCTTCTTTCTATTTTACGATTCTTAAAACTAAAACATATTAAGTGAATTTTATAAGAGAAACTCTACAATATCAGATTAAGTTCTAGATAAATTTATTAATACTTCATAATAATTTTAGCTTTTATATCCAAAAATAGGCTATCCCTTTGAATAACTTTTTATTACAGCTACCCTATTTAGATACTTTACATCTACTATTTATCAGAAAAAAACGATCCTTTAATTTTCTTACAAACATCTTTTTATCGATTAAAAATGCTTTTAATCGATAAAACATATTGAAAAGTAGCTAAAACCATGTAAAAATTTATTGAGATATATTTTTGTGGCTTATATTGCGATGGGGATTTCGTAAATTATAATACAACAAGCTATATCGTATTGCTTATGCAACATATTTTAAAAAACAAACATCCCAAACTTTCTCATACATTTATATGGGTAATTTTTATTTGGTTTTCCAATAGCTTCTCGGCCTTTGCACATAATGGTATAATAAAGGATATACAACGTGACATTAAAATACTTGAAAAAACTTCCAATTTTGAAAAAGATACCACTTATATCAATTTATTAAATAAACTAGGCGAAGAATATCACAACTACAATTTAGATAGTTTACTCATTATTGCTAACAAAACCATTAAACTAAGTAAAGCTATAAAATATACAAAAGGTGAAGCAAATGGGTATATCATTAAAGGTGGTTACTATTCGGATATTGGTGAACAAGACCAAGCCATCTCTTGTTTTTCAATAGCCTATTCCAAAGCAAAACAGGATAATGATATAAAAATCATTCTGCAATCCAAAAACCAATTGGCTACAGAGTATATGTATAAGGAAGAGTATGCTAAATCATTAAAAGAGTATTTAAAAGGTATTGAAATAGCTAAGGAAAACAAAAAAGATTCTTGGTTGTCAACATACTACATTAATATTTCTGTTTTATACAGTCTTCAAAAAGAATATGAACAGACCATATTGTTTTTAAAGAAGGCTATGGAAGTCAATAAAAGAAATGGTGATAAAAAATTGCTAGCTATAACACTTTCTAATTTAGCTTTTACTTATATTGAAGTTGGAGATTTAGCAAGTGCCGATTCTGATATAAACGAAGCTATTATTGCATTTGAAAAGCTTAAACTAGATGATTGGCTAACTTATGCTTATGAAATAAAAGCAACTGTACATCTCAAAAAAAATCAATTAAATATAGCTCTAATATGGGCGAAAAAAAGTAATGAAATTCATAAAAATATCGACCAAAAGAGATATAAAATAACTTTATACCTTCTTTTGGCTAAAATACATTTTGGACTTAAAGATTATGAGTTAGCCGAAACATATGGAGTAAAGTCATTAGAAATATCCAAAGAACTTAATAATTTAGAAAACCGCGATGAAATTTTAGAAATTCTCTATAAAATCAAAAAAACAGACAAGTGTTATAAAGAATCCTTAACTTATTTAGAAGAATTAAAATCAATTTCGGACACAATAAATAAAAAAAATAATATAAGAGAATTAAGAATACTAAAGTCTAATCTTGAGTCCGAACAAGAAAAAGAGCAATATATAAGAGAGAATGAACAAAAGCAACTTATACAACGTAGCTATATTTATATATCCGTACTAGTTATTCTAGCTTGTGCCATTATCATCATCATTCTTAAAAAGAATAATAAAACTCAAAATCGTTTAAACAAAAAACTAATAGAAAACACACTAGCACTTAAGAAAAATGAAGCCCATTTAAACAACGCTAATAGTACTAAAAACAAGTTATTCTCCATTATTGCACACGATTTAAAAGGTCCAATTAATTCGTTTAAGAGTCTTTTCGACCTATTTAATAAAAGTGAATTAACAACAGAAGAATTCATGCAGTTTATGCCTCAAATAGGCGAAAACATTGATAGTATTGCTTTTACCTTGAACAACCTATTAACCTGGGGACAAACCCAAATGCATGGCTTAGTCACCAAACCTAATTATACAACCATTAAAAACTTGGTTGATGAAAGCCTTAAATTACTAGCCAAACAAGCAGAAGTAAAATCGATTACAGCAACCAATAACATAGATCAAAAGGTGGTTACATGGAGTGATAAAGATCAAATTGATATTGTAATTCGCAATTTAATTAGTAATGCCATGAAGTTTACTCGCGAACACGGAGAGATAACTATTGATGCTTCGGAAAAATCTGATTTTTGGGAAATAGCAGTTAGAGATAATGGTGTTGGGATAAGTCAAGAAGATCAAATAAACATTTTTAAAGATGAAGAAACGTTTACCTCTTATGGAACCAGCAACGAAAAAGGAACAGGCTTAGGGCTTAGAGTATGTAAAGAAATGGTGCAAAACAATGGCGGAACTATTTGGGTAGAAAGCACTTTAAATCATGGATCCTCTTTTTATTTTACGGTTCCAAAAACAAAAAAACTTTTATTATAAATTAGAGTTTCATTTTAGAATAATAATTATTAACGTATTCTAACAATTTGAGGTTTACAAATAAAGATCTAATTTAGTGTCATTTTTTGTTCACGGACACAATGTTATAATTCTTTCTTAACACCTTTTTGGCCTGTAAAAAAGGTTTAACCGAGTAGTTTATCCGAAGATTAATTTATTATAAGTAAAATCGTGTATTTATCTCTTTTTGCTACTTATATTTTAACAAGGATTTTGTAAATTGTACTATAACTCAGCCTATAGTATTGCTTATGCACCTTAACTTAAAAATACAGTATCCCCAACTTTTCTATGTATTTATATGGATACTTTTTCTTTCATTTTCTAATAGTTTTTCGGCATTTTCGCAAGAAGACATAAAGAAAGATATACAGCATAAAATCAAAAAACTTAAGGAAACGCCTAATTTTAAAAAAGATACTACTTATATTAATTTATTACACGACTTAAACTGGGAATATATTCACTATAATTTAGATAGTTTGCTTTTTACTTCCAAGGAGATTATTACCCTAAGTAAAGCCATTAAATATACTAAAGGTGACGCTAAAGGTCATTTTTTTCTAGGTATATACTATTCTGATAAAGGAGACCAAGATCAGGCTATCTCCTATTTTTCAAAAGCACTTTCAAAAGGCGAAGAAATTAATGACACATTAATTATTATACAATCCAAAATTGAATTGGCCAGAGAGTATGAGTATAAAGAGGAAAATGCTAAATCTTTAAGAGAATATTTAAGCGCTATTGAAATTGCTGAAAAAAGTAAAAACGATTCCTGGCTAAGTAATTTATATCTAAACGTTTCTGCCCTTTATGGTAACCAAAAAGACCATGAACAGTCCATATTATTTTTAAAGAAGGCTAAGGAACTAAATAAAAAAACTGGAGAAGAAGAAAGAACAGGAATAATTCTTTCCAATCTAGCAATTGCTTATACCTCAATGGGAGATTTAACAAGTGCCAATTTAAATATAAATGAAGCTATTTCTATTTTCGAAAAACTTAAAACAGATGATTGGCTTGCTTACATTTATCAAATAAAAGCCAATATTTATCTCGAAAAAAATCAATTTAACGAGGCACTTATATGGTTAAAAAAGAGCGAAGTAATTCATGAAAACATCGATTCCATTAGAGAAAAAAAACAATTAAACCTCCTTCTATCAAAAGTTTATTTTGAACTTAAAGATTATGAAGTTTCCGAAGCCTATGCTTTAAAAGCACTAGAAATATCAAAAGAGCTCAATGTTTTAACAAACCGCGATAAAATTTTTGAAATTCTATATAAAATCAAAAAAACAAATAATGATCCGGTTGCCGCACTCACCTATTTAGAAGAATTTAAAGCCATTTCTGATACAATAAATAAAAACGATAATATAAAAGAATTAAGAATATTAAAGTCCACTCTGGTCGCTGAACATGAAAAGGACCAATATATTTTAGCGAATGAGAAGAAGGATGCTAAACAACTTAGCTATACATATATTTCTGCGTTAGTTATTTTTGCCTTTTTAATAATTATCATTATCCTTAAAAAGAATAACAGAACTCAAAATATTTTAAATCAAAAACTGATAGAAAATACGTTGGCTTTAAAGAAAAACGAAGCTCATTTAAACGATGCAAACAACACTAAAAACAAACTATTCTCTATTATTGCACACGATTTAAAAGGCCCTATTAATTCATTTAAATCATTATTCGACTTGTTTAATAAAAGTGAACTAACTACAACCGAGTTCATGGAGTTTATGCCTCAAATAGGAGAAAACATCGATAGTATTGCTTTTACTTTAAATAATTTATTAACCTGGGGACAAACCCAAATGAATGGATTAGTTACCAAACCTAATTATACAACCATTAAAACTTTGGTAGACGAAAGCATTAAATTACTATCTAAACAAACGGAGGCAAAATCGATTACAATTGCAAACAACATCAATCAAAAGGTAATTACATGGAGCGATAAAGATCAAATTGATATTGTAATTCGTAATCTAATTAGCAATGCTGTGAAGTTTACTCGCGAACATGGAGCGATAACTATCGATGCTTCGGAAAAATCTAATTTTTGGGAAATAGTGGTTAGAGATAATGGCGTTGGCATGAGCGAAGACGTTCTAAATAATATTTTTAACGACGAAGAAACTTCTACCACTTACGGAACCCAAAACGAAAAAGGAACTGGCTTAGGATTAAGGGTTTGTAAAGAAATGGTGCAAAACAACGGCGGAACTATTTGCGTAGAAAGCACTTTAAATCATGGATCTTCTTTTTATTTTACGGTACCAAAAACAAAAAAGCTTTAACTCCATTTTCAAAAAATACATTTCTTAAATGTTTTAAATCTTTCCTTCATCATTTAAAGGCTAATTTACAAGGAGGTTCCAAGCTTTGATTTGTATTTATATTTATATTTATATTTATATTAAAACTATAAAACCTGTAGTAATAATTAAAAAGGTTAAAATAATTATACTTCTATTCTATGATGATTAAAAAAAACGTAACAGAAAGAATTTATAACATATAATACTCGATAACAAATACTTAATATAATTTGTTTTAATTATTTGTCTGTAATTGGTATAAAATGCAAAGCACGTAATTCCATAAGATCTCCTTCAGGGATACTGTCAGCGTGTATTTTAAATATCATATTTCCTGATGAAAGATTTACACTTCCAAGATCTTGCTTAATGTAATCTTTATCTCTTAATCTTCTTTTGTCCGATAATGTTGTGCCTGATAGAGCCGTATTACCAACCTCAACAGTAAACTTATTTGATTGCTTGAAAGTTTTATATTCTGCAACAACCCTAAATTTACCCGCTTCGGTAAGATATACTGGCCATGTCATAGATTGGTTCTTATCCTTCCAGCCAGAAACACCGTTATTGGTTATTTTACCATTTCCATATTTAAATTCACCGCCAACAGCTATTCCATCGAAAGCGCGAAGCATATTATTTTGGGTTGTTGAAATCATGCGATGTAAATCAACATTCTCTGCATCATCTACCTCAACAACCAGTACACTACTCGCTGCATCAGGAGTTTTGGCTGGAACTTCAAATTCTATAGTCTTATTATCTGTACGTTTATAAGCTATTGCCGTTTGCGTTTTATCAGACAATAGATACGCTTTATTCACCTTCCCTAAAAATCCGCCTAATTTTAGAATTCCGTCAGTTGGCCAATCGAAGACCTGTAAATAAAATGTATTTTTCTTTCTTGTAGACTCACCCCATGCTTGTACTGGTAGTGTTGTTCGAACGGCACCATGGATACTTGCTTCATTAACGTCCATCCACCGGCCTATGCCTTCAAGTATATTAATATCAGTAGCATCAATTATACCGTCACCTTTAGGACCGATATTAAGCAGCATATTTCCGCCTCTTGCAACTGCTTTAACCAAAACCCGAACAAGAAATTCAGGTGTTTTATGACTACGATCTGACTCATTATAACCATACGATTCGTTGGTGGTTGGGATGGCTTCCCAATCCCCTTCTTTTGCTGGAAAATCAACAGCACGATCGCCAGTGCTCGCATAATCACCAAAATGTTCTGGACCACCATCATAACCAGATACAACACGACTATTAATCACGATGCTAGGTTTGGCGGAACGAGCAGCTTTTAAAATACGTAAGTTCTCTTCGGGTGGAAGCTTATGTGGAGTATCAAACCACAAGAAATCAGGATCGTACTTAGAGATTAGTTCTTTAACTTGAGGGATTGATTTCTCGTCAACGTATTTACGAATTCGAGGAGCAATCTCCGGGTGTTCATCAAACCACTTCGTGTTTTTTGATGCAAATAAATGTTTGTCTCCTCCTGGATTTTCATAATCCCAATCATTACCAGGCCCATTAGGTTCTCCCCAGTCGAACGCATGTGAATAATAAAACCCAAATTTTAATCCATTTTTATCACAAGCAGCCTTAAGTTCTGCCATCGGGTCACGACCAAAAGGCGTAGCGTCTACAATATTATAATCGCTAGCATCCGAATCGAACATAGTAAAACCATCATGATGTTTAGCTGTAATTATTACATATCGCATACCTGCTGCCTTAATAGTTTTTACCCACTCATCTGCATTAAACTTTGTAGGATTAAATATTCCAACAACATCTCGTCGGTATTCCTCACAAGAGATTTTTGCCATACGTTGTATGTGCTCTCCATAACCACTATATGCTTTTCCTTTCCAACTACTTCCAAGTATCGCAGATGCCCCCCAATGAATAAAACAACCAAATCGCGCATCGCGCCAATCCTCTAAACGTTCTTCTCGGTTTGTTTTAGCATCGCGCCACCATTGCAAATCTGGGCTACCCGTCGCTATATCCATCTGCAATCGAGGTAAAGGAGGCATAATTGGCGTATGGCTAGTTTGTTTACTTATGTCTGCGGTATTTTTACATTGAACAAATAACAATACTATAACAATGCAAAACACAGGCATTATGGTTGTTTTTAAATTGTTTTTCATTTGCATAAATTTTTACTTTATTATAGTATTATTTAATTATTGCTAATGTTTAGCAATGAGGATTTTCCGAAGGAAAATCAGAAGCTAGCAAACAAAGCAACTAACTTTGGTTTAGCTAAAAATAGCAATTTTTCATATACTATGTTAAGCACTGGCTTTTTATAGTTTTTTTTGTCTCAAATTATATAGATCAATAAATTTGTGTAATTCATCTTCCATGTCGGCAGTAGGAAAGTATTTTCCCATTTCAGTATCGAATTCTACCCATTTTTCTAAACCAGCATCCTTGGCGAAGGAAAATATTTTTTGTTCGAAATTTTCAGACTTTTTTGAAATATTATCATCTATTGTTTTATGGCTGTTTAGTATCCAATCTCCACAATAGCCTATAATAAGTAGCGTTTTATATTCCTCTTTTGTTAATTCTATTTTCATAATTTTATTCAAATGGCTCTTTTGGGAGATTTTTTAAATTTTTTATATATCTGTCATTATCAAATGGTTTACTCATTTTAATAATCTCAAACAATTCTACAGCTACACACTGTCCTATCATTTGTCGCGTTTGAAAGTCATTATATCCAGTATTTGTCAATTGGTTATATATGATTTTTGTTTCCGGAGGATCATTATTTTCCAGTTGATTTTTTACTATTTCTGATATCTGCTCTCTTAATATTTCATTTTCTTTCATGTTCAAACGGTTTTCTTGCTTGTGCCTAACGTTTATGTATAAAAATATTGCCGGTTTGTATGCGAGGATTTCCCGAAAGAAAATCAGAAGCTAGCAAACAAAGCAACTAACATTGGTTAAGCTAAAAATAGCAATTTTTTATATACTGTGTTGTAAAACGTTTTTAATCCAAAGCAATTATTCCTGATATCTTTCATTTTTTGGTAAAGTCCATATGTTGAGAACTCTGCTTTTAAGTCCATTTGCACTATCTGGCTCAACAATTTCTATCTCCGTAATACAAATTAATGCTATGTTATATTTTTCGCTTTCTAATAAATAGCCATCAATATAGATTTTTCCTTTTTTTTTCAATCCGAAAAATTGATTCAATTCTGATTGATTTTTGCTTTCTGGAATTTTTTTTAAATCCACAAATAATATTCCTTGTTCGGTGAGATTATAATAGTCAATCAGTTCTTTATTCGGAACCTCTTTTAATATTGACATTTCATTGATTTTAGATTTTATCTCATCCTCTGAAGTTCCCAAACTTTTTATTAAATATTCATTTCCAATAATATTTTGATTGAAAATGAAAGATGGTTTTTGAGTTTTTGCTTGTGGTAGTTTTATATAATCTTCCTGAGAAAAAATGTTTATTGAAACTAATAGCATCAAAATTAATATCAGTATTTTTCGCATTTCTTAAATATTTTACAACGTCTAGGCTATGGTTAGTACGGGAATTAAAAGTATTGAACTTTCAATTAAGCACTTAGCCAAATTTTTTTATTTTTTTTATCTTTTTTGTACTAAAGCCAAATCAAAAGATTTGGCGGACTTTACTGATAAGTCGGGTTTATACCTTAAAGACTAAAACCCGTATTAATTATAGCCATTGTTGTACATAGTTTTATTCGAATATGTGTTTCCAAATCTTCCCTCTATGTCCTGTAATAAACCCAGTATTATTGTAAAAATCGATATTTGTACTATACTCGAAATCTCTAAAACTTAATTTGTTTATCCAAGTAGTTCCTCCGTCATAAGTTTCAAAAACAACATCGTTATTTTGCCATATACTTATAGTTTCTGTTATTCCAATTCCTTTACTTTTATTAATAAAATGAAAATCACCTATAAACTGATTACCACTTTTTTCTTCCCAATTACCACTTGTTATATTGTTTTTAAAATAAACATTTCCTTGATATGACATATACGCTTGTGATTCTTCAATTAGCTGTACATTCGAAATTCCAGCATTACTAGCAGTATCGGTTTCAAGAATGGTATAGCTGAATATATTATTTATTCCTTGTAAAAGAACAGATTCTCCGCTAGAGTTTACACCAGAGGCAATTAAATTGTTATTATATACACTAAAACTGTTAAAATAAAAATCATCCCCAGCTGGACCAGTTGAAAAATTATAAATTAAATCAAAATTACTATTATCATTTGTGTGGTATATTTCTCCTGATTTACTCACTAAATAGCCATTCGTTGGAGTGCTAAAATGCATGCCAAGTATTTCTGATTCAGAATAACCCCTGTCGAATATTTGATTAAAACTAGTACCTCCATCATTTGTGTGATAAAGAATAAAATGGAAATTATCCTTAATTCCAATCCAACCTTCATTTTCATCAATAAAAAAAATGTTTTTCCCTACAAAAGAACCAAAATCTTTTAGTGCGTGCCAATTATATCCACCATCAGTTGTTTTGTACAATTGCGAACCTACGATTATATAAACGATTTTCTCATTAATCATTTTTATCCCCCAAATAGTCTCATAGGGGAAATTATAATTTAATGGGAAAGTCCCAATAAGTTTCATAGGAGTTGAATCTATTATCTGATAATCTCCATAAGTTATTAAATTGAAATCCTCATTGTAAAGTATAGGCACAATAACTTTCATTTCTTCCGGACTTATAAAAAAAGGCTCTGCTTTTGTACCGCTGAATGAAAAATGTGAAATTATGTCTAAATTTTTACCTTTTACAGTTATTGTATCTCCAATTCTTACTTTATTTTGATTGATTTCTATTTCTGTCTTATCAATTGTCAGTTCATGTTTTGAACATGAAAAGAAAATAAAAGTAAAAGCAAAGATATATTTAAAAGTGAATTTCATAGGCTGCATTCAAGGTTCTAACGCAACAAACGTTGCTTTTTTTTAGTGAGTCTAAGCTACAAATTTCAGTTCATTTAGCATAATTTCTTTAGGGGTTTTAAAACCAATAATTTTACGTGGTCTATTGTTTAGTTTTTCTTGAATTTCTGCTAACCTTTTTTTATCAATTAGGTTAAAGTCTGTTCCTTTTGGAAGGTATCTTCTAATGAGTCCATTTGTGTTTTCATTAGTACCTCTTTCCCAAGAAGAGTATGGGTGTGCAAAGTAGATTTTCATGCCTGTTTTTTTAGTTATTTGTTGATGTTTAGCCATTTCAATTCCGTTGTCATAAGTCATTGTTTTCTTGAATATCGGGTTAAGTTTATTTAAATATTTTGAGAACATTTTAGCTACTTCTTTTGAGTTTCTAGCTTTTAATTTAATAATTAAAGTATATCTAGATTTACGTTCAACAATAGTTCCAATAGCAGATTTATGATCTTTCCCAATCATTAAATCACCTTCCCAATGTCCAATTTCTTGTCTTAGCTCAATATGCTTAGGCCTATTGTCAATACTGACTTGATTGATTATTTTACTTCCTGTACCTCGTCTTTTTTTAGAAGGCCTACGTCTTGTTTTTTTATGAACCAGTAGTTTGATGAGTTTTTTGTTTAAGGAAGCCTGAGGGCGTGTGTAAATATACCTGTAAATGGATTCGTGAGAAATAGACATAATAGTATCGTTAGGATATTCTTCTTTTAATCTTCCAGAAATTTGCTCAGGAGTCCATTCGGATAAAAGGCCTTTATAGACATAGAATCGAAGCCTATTATGAATAGATATTTTATCTGTATTTCTCTTGTTTAAATAATCATCTTTAGCGTACCAATGAGCAAGTTCAGCAGCGTATTTATCTCTATCAGATTCACCCATTTATTAATTTCTCTAGTGATTGTAGAACGCGCTCTTTTTAACGTTTTTGAGATATAAGCTTTGGACTTATTTTCGTTTAAAAGAGTCTCAATTTGAATTCTTTCTTTAAGGGTAAGGCGACCATTTTTTTTACGTACCATAATAACAAATCTATTAATTTAGATTTGTTGCGTTAAGTTCTTGAGTACAGCTAGGTTTGTTTAAATTATGTACAACGTTTATGTGTAAGGAACGTTGCGTGTTTGAGTGCGAGGATTTTCCGAAGGAAAATCAGATGCTAGCAAACAAAGCAACGACCAAACGGCTTAACTAAAATAAGCAATGTTTTTTACACGGTGTTGTACTGCGTTTTTTTATTCCGTTTTCAATTCATTCTTTTTTATTTCTAATCTTTCGGGATATTCACCGTCAAAGTAGGAAACAAACTTGTCAGTCAAAATTGCTTTATTTCCCATTTTAGGAATTGAGTCCGAATATTTAAAATATAACGTGTCATTTTTTAATTCCACAGTTCCAGCATATATATCTCCTTTGCGTTCCAATCCGCGAGATTCAAATTCAAACGTTTTGTTTGGATATATTCTTAAATAATTCCAACCTAAAGGAGCTTCTCGGTCAGCCAAAAGAAGCGTTGCTTTTTTTTCAGTCCGATTGCATGAAGTCAGAGTTAAAATCAGAGTTAATATTATAATTGTGTGTTTCATTCTCAAATGCAGTACAACGTTTATTTATAAGAATAGTTGCGGTTTTGTGTGTTAGGATTTTCCGAAGGAAAATCAGACGTAACAAAAGGGCAACGACCTTTGATTAAGCCTAAAATAGCAATTATTTTTATACTGTGTTGGCAATAGTATTTTATTCCATAATGTTTATTTTTCCAGAGTTCAAATACTTTTTTCCAAAAACACCTTTCTGAAAATCTATCTTTATTGTGTCTCCTTCTTTTATTTTATTCAGGTCAGATTCCGCAAACTTTTTTTCAGTTCTTTCAAAATATTGGTCTTCTAATGACCTAATTCCGACTTCTCCATTTTTCATAACGTAAGTGATTTCAAAACGTTCGGTCACGGTATCAGTACTACTCATTCGGTTTATAAATAATCCAGAAGCAATTATGATGCTTTGAATCCAGATAAAATATACAACTCCCATAAATACAGAAAAAGCGAAAGTCTTCATTATTCTAAGCGTTATGTCATTTTCGATTGATAAAAACTTGTAAAAAACGAAAACAGAAATTAGAAATACAATTCCGATAACGATTAGCGTATCAGTCTGCTCAAAGTCAATCAAATCTCTTTCTAAATAGAAATTATATTGGTAAGGAACAAGAATTTTATAGATGAGAAGGAAAATTCCAATCCCAACTAGCCATTTCCAATTTCGCTTGAGTCTTTCCATATTATTGCCAACAATTATATATAGTTATATGTTAACTATATACTTATTATGTCTACTAATGTATAACTTTTACTTCAAAATTTTTATTACTTCTATGTTATTCTTTTCTAGATGATAATAGTTAATAATTCTTTTTAATTTAAAGCCATCGTTATTAAGCCAACTAATTCTGCTATAAACTTACAGAAGTATAAACTCAATACTTTACGGTTTTCCGTATTCAGCTAAAAAAAGTATAAAATTTTAAAATAAAACAAAAAAAAGACCAAGCTTCTCAGCTTGATCTTCTTTAATAATCTTTCAAATAATTGAAACTAAATAATATAAGTCCGCACTTTTCTTTTCTTCAGTCTTAAGTTATTTGTTTGGGCAATAATACTTTTAATTTTATCTGTAGGTATGGCCACAAAGGCACAATCTTGTTTAAGTTCTATAACGCCAATTTCAGTTTTATCTAAATGGCATTGTTTAAAAAGTAGTCCAGCAATGTCACCTTTAGAGATTTTATCTTTTCGTCCGCCAGAAATAAATAACGTACTCCATGGCGTTCCTATTTTTATCGTTTTACCAATAGGCACTACAGTCTCGGTAGTTTCTATAAACTCGGGCGAGGTTTCTTTTTCCCATTGTAAAACATAAGCCGTTCCTGCAGCATTCATTCGAGCTGTTCTACCATTTCTATGTGTGAACTCTTCGGCTTTTAAGGGTAATTGATAATGAATAATATAGTTAAGTTCTGGAATATCTAAACCACGAGCCGCCAAATCTGTGGCTATAATAATTTGATGTGTTCCGTTCCTAAATTTTATTAAAGCACGTTCTCTATCCATTTGTTCCATGCCTCCATGGAAACAGCCGTGAGCCATTTTATTATCGGTTAAAAAATCGCTTACAAACTGAATGGTATCTTTAAAATTACAGAAAATAATACCGGGATTGTTACCAATATCGTGTAATAAATCGACTAACGTTTGCAGCTTATTTTTATCTGGAGATACTACTTTTTTAATTTCTAATTTAGACACTTTGGTATCTAAATAATCTATAACGAGTTCGTTTTCTAAACCAACAAACTTTGGGATTTCAATATCTTGGGTTGCCGAAGTTAAAATTCGTTTTTTAATATAAGGCAGACTGGTAATAATCTCGCTCATTTCCTTCTCGAACCCCACTTCTAGAGATTTATCAAATTCATCTAAAACCAATGTTTTAATATCTTCGACTATAAAGGTTTCGCGACGTAAATGATCGGCAATACGGCCCGGTGTGCCCACTAAAATGGCTGGTGTATGCGCTAAGTCTATTCTATCTTTAGAGAAGTTACGACCGCCATAAACGGCATTGGCTTTAAAACCAGAGCCCATAGTGCGGATTACTTGTTCTATTTGTATGGCCAACTCTCGCGAAGGCACTAAAATAAGTAACTGTACGTTTTCGCAATCTTTATCTAATGCGGTAATAGTTGGTAATAAAAAGGCCAGTGTTTTACCGGTTCCCGTAGGCGATAAAAGCACAGTGTTTTCAACGTTTGTAATAGACAACAAGGCTTCTTCCTGCATGGAATTTAGCGCTTTAATATTCAGTTTATCTAAAATATGTTGTTGTGTTCTTCTAAATTTATCCATTGCCTAATGTTTCTTTTTCTTCTTTAGAGTCGCTGGTTTTTCAACTATAGTATTGTTTTCTGCAATGTAATTGGATAAAATTTTATCTACCAATTCTTCTTTTGTTAAATGATGAAAAATAGTTTTCACCTTGGCTTTAAATTCTTCTGGAATATCGCGGTTTGGTTTGGTTTTAAATATTTTCCTAGCCCAAATTAATCCGTTATTTTCTTCGATACTTTTAGCATCTGCTTTTTGGTATGCTTTAAATTTAATTCCTAGTTCTGCTTCGAAATCTGGAATATCCTGAACTTCATCTTGTTGAATAACACTTAAAGATAAACCAGTAGCTCCTGCCCTAGCCGTACGCCCGCTACGGTGTACATAAGCATCGTAAGTATCTGGTAAATGATAGTTTACCACAAAGGCTAAATCTTTAACATCGATACCACGTGCTGCCAAATCTGTGGCTACTAAAATATTGATGTGTCCTTCTCTAAATTGCCCCATAATACGATCCCGAATTCCTTGAGATAAGCTACCGTGTATAGCACCAGATGAGAATTTGTTTATGGCTAAGTTTTTAGCGAGTTTGTTTACAGCTGCTTTAGTTTTACAGAATATAATACCGCGTTGCCCATCGTTAGAATTTAAAAAATGCATAAGTACATTTAGTTTTTCTATAGGTTCTACCACCACATATTGATGATCGATACCTTGATGACCAGTAGTTTCCATATCGGCCTCGATAGTTACCACATGTTTAGATAAACAATTTTGTACTAATTGCTTAATGGTTCCTGGCATGGTTGCGGTAAACAATAACGTACGGCGTGTTTTTGGTAAGGCTTTTATAATAGCATCTACACCTTCTTTGTGTGCGCTAACCATTTCATCGGCTTCATCTAAAACAAAATATGTAATTTCTTTTACGTTTATCGCGTTTCTTTCTATTAAATCGGCTAAACGTCCAGGCGTTGCCACAACAATATGTGTGGTCTCCTTTAATTTTTCTATTTGTGGTTTTATCGGGATGCCTCCAAATACACCTGCAATAGAAACCTGTAAATCTTCTGCATTAAAATCTTCTAAGTTTTTAAAAATCTGTTGACCCAACTCTCGTGTTGGAGCTAAAATTACAGCTTGTATATTGGTTTTACTGCTATCTATTAATTGAAGTAATGGTAAACCAAAAGCCGCTGTTTTTCCCGTTCCCGTTTTTGCAATGGCAACAACATCGTCGGTTTTGGTTAAAATTACTGGTATTGCTTTTTCTTGAATATCTGTTGGTATCGTTATATTTAACGTTGCTAAACTACTTTGTAATACAGCATTAATACCTAAACTAGAAAATGATTGTGACATAAATTATATTTTGTGCAAAGATAGTAGAGTTTTGCTGGTTTTATAGATTTATAATTGAAGTATTATGGCATAAAAAAAAGCCTATCCAAATAATGGATAGGCTTTTAAAATAAAGAGGGTATATGTTATAAAACTTTTACGTTTACTGCATTTAATCCTTTTTTACCTTCTTCTAAATCGAATTCAACTTCATCGTTTTCACGAATTTCGTCTACTAATCCAGAAATGTGAACAAAATGTTCTTTGTTTGAACCTTCTTCAGTTATGAATCCAAAACCTTTAGCGTCATTGAAGAATTTTACTGTTCCTTTACTCATGATATTATATTTTATATTTTAATAATGGTATAAAGATAGTCTTAAATGTATCACAAAGTTCTTAATTTTTAAAAAATCGTATTTAATTTTTTGGTTTCGAATAATCTAGATACACCAACCGTAACAAATAGTATGCTATTTAGTATCAATTGGTTATAATTAATCTCTTTCTACAAACAAAAACAGCATCTAAAATTGATTTTAGATGCTGTTTTAAAAATTATAAAATTATGAATGGCTTAATTAATTTTTAAGCGATTTCATATCTATTACAAAACGGTATTTAACATCGTTACTAGTAACACGCTCGTAAGCACTGTTTATATCTTGCATGTCTATAAGTTCGATATCGCTAGTAATATTGTGCTTTCCACAAAAATCTAACATCTCTTGAGTTTCTTTAATACCACCAATTAATGAACCTGCAATACGTTTACGGCCCATAATAAGATTTCCACCATGAAATGGCTTTAAAGCATCTATCGCTCCTACTAAAACCATGGTAGCATCTATTTTAAGCAAACCTAAATAAGGATCCATTTCGTGACCTACAGGAATGGTGTTCAAAATAAAATCGAAACTGCCTTGGTGTTTCTTCATGTCGTCTGCATCTTTAGATACCAAAACTTCATGTGCACCAAGCGCTTTTGCATCTTTACCTTTTTCTGGAGATGTAGTAATCATAACCACATGTGCGCCTAATGCATGTGCAAATTTAACGCCCATGTGCCCTAGCCCACCTAAACCAATAATACCAACTTTGTCTCCTTTTTTCACATTCCAGTGACTTAGTGGCGACCAAGTTGTAATTCCTGCACATAATAATGGTGCAGTTCCTGCCTCGTCTAAATTTTCTGGAATACGTAAAACAAATTCTTTATCGACAACCATAGATGTTGAATAACCACCGTAAGTTTGTTTGCCTTCTATATTTTTATCTGGACTATTATATGTCCAAGTTGCTCCTTTTTCACAAAATTGTTCTAAATCTTGCTCACAAGATGGGCATGTGTGGCAAGAATCTACCAAACATCCTACACCTACTAAATCGCCTACTTTATAATTACTTACACTATTACCAACTTCTGTAACACGACCAATAATTTCGTGACCAGGAACTACAGGATATGTAGAGCCTTTCCAATCGTTTCTAATGGTGTGAATATCACTATGGCATACACCGCAAAAGGAAATATCTATTTTTACATCGTCTGCTCCTACTGCTCGCCTTTGTATATCTAAAGGTTTTAAATCTTCTGTTGATGCCGTTGCACCATATGCTTTTACTGTTGTCATTGCCATTGTTATGCGTTTTTAAGAGTTACTTTTAACTCGATATCTGTATTTAATAATTTTGAAATAGGACAAACCTCTTTCGCTTTGTGTGCTAATTGCTGAAACTGTTCTGCATCTATTTCTGGAACATCGCCTTCTAGATTTAAAGTGATTTTTGTGATAGAACCATCCTCGAAAGTAACGGTTGCATCAACATCTAAAGTGGTTGCTGTAAAATTAGCTTCATTTAATAAAAAGCTTAATTGCATAGCAAAACAGCCTGCATGTGCGGCGCCTATTAACTCTTCGGGATTGGTTCCTTTTTCTCCATCTTCAAATCTAGTGTGAAATGAATATTGTGTTTTATCTAAAACTTTACTTCCGGTGGAAATACTACCTTGTCCGTCTTTCCCACTGCCTTTCCATTCTGCGTTTGCTTTTCTTGTAAATTTCATAATGTAAATTTTTTAAATTAAACGGCTTTTTTTGAAGCTTTTGGATAATCTGTATACCCTTCAACTCCTGTTGTGTAGAACGTATCTTGATTCCATGCTGTTAATTCCAAATTGTTTTCAAAACGTTCTACTAAATCTGGATTAGATATAAATGGTTTGCCGTAAGCCACTAAATCGGCATCGCCATCTTCAATAACTTTGTTTCCTTTTGCTTGATCGAAATTGGTGTTTATCATTAATGTTCCGTTGTATAATGGTCTAAAATGTTTTGCGATTTCTGTTACTGCAAAAGGCACTTCAGATACATCTGTAAAAGGTTCTGATAAATGTACGTATGCTAAATTATAATCGTTTAATTTTTTGATAATGTATTCAAATGTTGGAATAGTTTGTTTATCTACAGTAATTCCGAACATCCCATTTAATGATGGATTGAAACGTACACCAATTTTTTCCTGAGGAATCACTGCTTTCATAGCATCTAGAACTTCAAAAAAGAAACGGGTTTTGTTTTCAATAGTTCCGCCATATTCATCTGTTCTTGTATTAGAGCATCCTGTGAAAAATTGATGAAACAAATAACCGTTAGACGAATGAATTTCTACACCATCAAAGCCTGCTTTTATAGCATTTACTGCTGCATTTTGAAAATCTTTAACCGTAGTTTTAATATCTTCAATTGTCATTTCCTTTGGTGTCACAGTGTCTTTAAAGCCTTCTGGCGTAAAAGATTGTGCGTTTGGATTTATAGCTGAAGCTGAAAGTGGCAATTCGCCATTATGGAAATTTGGATGAGATATTCTGCCCACATGCCATAATTGGATAAAGATTTTTCCGCCTTTATCATGGACACGTTTCGTTACTTTTTTCCAGCCTTCTACTTGTTCCTCAGAATAAATACCTGGTGTATGAATATAACCCACAGCTTTCTCTGAAACCTGAGAGCCTTCGGTAATAATTAATCCTGCCGATGCGCGCTGCTCGTAATACAAACCTTGTAACTCATCTGTCGCTACGTGGGCTTTATTATCTGCTCGACTTCGCGTCATGGGAGCCATTACAACTCTATTCTTTAAACTTATATTTTTGCTATATGGTGTTAATAATGCTTGCTTGCTCATGTGATATTTACTTTTGAATTGTTAATGAAACAAAGTTACACGACTTGAACACCAATATTATTGACCTATATCAATTAAGAAAAATTTAACCTTTTATCTGTTTTCTAACCCGACTTAAATTTTCGGGCGATACGCCAAGGTAATTTGCGATATCGTAATTAGGAACACGGTTTTCTATATTGGAGTAAGATGTGCAAAATTCGATATAACGTTCTTGGGTGTTTTTTTCTAGTGTAGATAAAATTCGTTTGCGTTGAGCAATGAATGCTTGGGTTGTTAAAATTCTGAAATAACGTTCGAAAATAGGCGCTTCATCATAAATTTTTTGAAGATTATTATAGCTAATAGATAGTAAGTTAGAGTCTTCAATTGCTTCAATATAGAGTATTGAAGGTATTTGATTGTGAAAAGCATCGAAGTCTCCAACCCACCAATTTTCAACTGCAAACTGAATGATATGTTTATTGCCTTTATCATCTATATAATAAGCCTTTAAACAACCTTTTATAACAAAATATTCGTGTTTAACATGGGTGCCTGGTTTTAGTAAAAACTGTCCTTTTTCAACAGATATTTCATTTAAAACATTATTGAACAACTGGATATCAAGAGCTGTTGGAGTAATATGATTATTGATATGGTTTGTTATAGACTGATACATGTTGCAAAGATGCTAAAAGGTTGGACGATTTAAAATGAATTTAACGGATTTTATTCAGCAATAAAACCGTATTACGTTAAGAATATACTATATCATTTTATAAAGTAATATCGTGCAAAAACTAAATAATGAATTGTTGAAAAAAATCATTTAAAAACATGCTATAATTTATGCTGTTTTTTGCATTATGAGTATCTTTGTTAGACGCGATTATCACTATGAAATAACCCTAGATTTATATCACGAAAATGAAAACTTACAAACGTAAAAACAGATTAACTCCGCAAGCTTACATTGATGGTGTATTAGATGGAGATAGAGTTATTCTATCTCGAGCTATTACTATTATTGAAAGTAATTTAGAAAGTGATAAAATATTAGCTAAAGAAATAGTTCAGGAAATATTACCGAGTTCAGGTAAATCTATTCGTATTGGTATTACTGGAGTTCCGGGTGTTGGTAAAAGTACATTTATAGAAGTCTTTGGTATGTATTTAGTAAAACAAGGACATCGCGTTGCCATATTATCCATAGATCCAAGCAGTCAGCGTTCTAGAGGAAGTATTTTAGGTGATAAAACGAGAATGGAAGATTTGGCGAACTTGCAAGAAGCTTATATTAGACCTTCTGCTTCTGGAGATACTTTAGGTGGGGTTTCTAACAAAACTGGTGAAACTATGTTGCTTTGTGAAGCCGCTGGTTACGATGTTATTTTAATTGAAACCGTTGGTGTTGGGCAGTCTGAAACTGCTGTACATGGTATGACAGATTTCTTTTTGTTACTCATGTTATCTGGTGCTGGTGATGAGTTGCAAGGTATAAAGAAAGGTATTATGGAAATGGCCGATATGGTGGTTATTAATAAAGCGGATGGTGATAATGTTATGATGAGTAATATCGCTAAAAGGCAATACCAAAACGCGCTCCATATTTTCCCTGCATCGGAGTCTGGTTGGAGTCCCGTGGTAAGCACAGCTTCTGCAATAAAAAATATTGGGATTTCTAAAGTTTGGGACGAAATTTTAAAATTCAAAACACTAGTTGATTCCAATGGTTACTTCTTAAAAAACAGAAACCATCAACAAATAAAATGGATGTATAATAATATTAATGAAGAATTAAAACAATTGTTTTATGGTTCGAAAAATATTAAAAGCGAACTTTCTGCATTAGAAAAAGATATTGTTACCACTAAAATTTCGCCTGTTAAAGCAGCGCAACAAATTATAGAGCAATTCAAAAAATCTTTTTAAAACATAAATTATTAAACCCCCTGAAAAGTATACAAAAATGACGTTCGATAATTATTTCGATGCGCAATTCGAATTAAGATATTTTGAAATGAATAAATTGGGCCTAGCAACCCCTACAATTATTTTAGGTTTATTAGAAGAAACTGCGGCAGACCATTCCTATTCTATAGGCCATAGTTTATTCGATCTTGTAAATAAAAACGCAGGTTGGGTTTTAGTTTCTGGTGTTTTACAAATGGACCGTTACCCCAACTATAAAGAAAAAATTACGATTAGAACATGGTTGTCCAGCTATTCCTCCATTAGAGGTTATAGAGAAAATATTATTTATGATGAAAACAAAAAAATCATTGGTCGCGCCAAGGGTTTATGGGTGTTTTTTGATATAGAAAGAAGAAGACCAATACCTATTTTTAATGAAATTAGAGAAAGATGGTCTTGTTTCGATAAGGAGTCTATTTCTGGAGATATTAAGAAAAAAATAAGTGCCGTAGATTTACCCGATTATACACATCAATTTAGAGTGAATCGGTATGATACAGATACTAATAGACACGTGAATAATATTAGATATTTACAATGGGTTATTGAATCTATTCCTGAAGATATCTCTGAGAATTATTTTTTACATAAAATAGATGGACGTTTTATACATGAAGCACAATATGGAGATACTGTATTATCTTTAACTAGTGAACTAGACGCAAAACACGCTTTTGCACATACCATAAAAATTGAAGGCAGTGATAAAGTTTGTGCTACCGCTAAAACTTTATGGAAAAAATATTGATTATAATTGATTGCCTCCTTAAATTATCCCAACATTCAATATTTTACATTATCATTTCCAATAGATTAAATAGATATCCATAAATCTTTTAACTCTGATTCAAAAAAACAAATAAAAAAAGCCCAAACAATTTAATGTTCGGGCTTTTTCTAGTTATAAATTTTAAAGGTTTTAATTTTGAACCTCTTCTTGTTCTAAATATTTTTCCATAATAGTAATGGCTGATTCTGAAATTACAGTACCAGGACCAAAAATGGCTGCTACTTTTCTTTCTAATAAATAATCATAATCTTGCGCTGGAATAACACCACCTGCAAAAACCATAATATCTGGTCTTCCTAATTTTTCTAATTCACCAATTAATTGAGGAATTAAAGTTTTGTGACCAGCAGCTAAACTAGATGCCCCTACAAAATGAACATCATTTTCTACCGCTTGTTTTGCAACTTCTTCTGGAGTTTGGAATAAACCTCCCATATCTACATCGAAGCCTAAATCTGCAAAACTAGAAGCAACTACTTTTGCACCTCTATCGTGACCATCCTGACCCATTTTTGCTATCATAACTCTAGGACGACGACCTTCGATTTCTGCAAATTTATCAGTCATTTTTTGCGCTTTTGCAAATGTATCATCAGCTTTCACTTCTTTTCCGTACACACCACTAATTAATTTAGTAACTGCTTTATGTCTTCCAAAATGAACCTCTAAAGCATCTGATATTTCACCTAAAGTAGCAAAGTTTTCAGCCGCTTCAACCGCTAAAGCTAATAAATTACCTTTACCGCTTCCAGCACAATCCTCTAATGCTTTTAAATTAGCAGCAACAACTTCTGAGTTACGTTCCGCTTTCATTTTATTTAAACGTGCAATCTGAGAATCTCTTACAACCGTATTATCAACTTCTAAAATTTTGATGTTTGATTTCTCAGTCGTTTTAAACTTGTTTACCCCAACTAAAATATCTTGACCAGAATCTAAACGCGCTTGTTTACGTGCAGATGCTTCCTCGATACGTAATTTAGGAACTCCTGTTTCAATAGCTTTTGCCATTCCACCAAGTTCTTCAACTTCTTCAATCAGTTTCCAAGCTTTTTTCGCTATTTCTTGCGTTAAATATTCTACATAATAAGAACCAGCCCAAGGATCGACCGATTTGGTCATTTGAGTTTCATCTTGAATAAATATTTGTGTATTACGCGCAATTCTTGCAGAAAAATCTGTTGGTAAAGCAATAGCTTCATCCAATGCATTGGTGTGTAAAGATTGTGTTCCTCCTAATGTTGCAGCCATAGCTTCAACACAAGTACGAGCAACATTATTAAAAGGATCTTGCTCACTTAAACTCCATCCAGAGGTTTGACTATGCGTACGCAATGCCATTGATTTTGGATTTGTTGGGTTGAACGTTTTTATAATTTTTGCCCAAAGCATACGTGCAGCACGCATTTTTGCAATTTCCATAAAGTGATTCATTCCTACCGCCCAGAAGAATGATAAACGTGGCGCAAATTCATCAATTTTTAAACCAGATTTTAATCCAGTTCTAATATATTCCATACCATCTGCCAAGGTATACGCCAATTCAATATCTGCAGTTGCACCAGCTTCTTGCATGTGGTAACCACTAATAGAAATGGAGTTAAACTTAGGCATGTTTTTAGTAGTGTAATCAAAAATATCACCAATAATTTTCATTGAAGGTGCAGGTGGATAAATGTAAGTGTTACGCACCATGAATTCCTTTAAAATATCATTCTGAATGGTTCCAGAAAGTTGATCTAAAGCAACGCCTTGTTTTCTTGCCGCAGCAATATAGAAAGCCATAATTGGTAATACAGCACCATTCATAGTCATAGAAACAGACATTTTGTCTAATGGAATTTGATCGAACAAAATTTCCATATCTAAAATAGAATCGATGGCAACACCAGCTTTACCAACATCACCAGTTACTCGTGGGTGATCGGAATCATATCCACGGTGTGTTGCTAAATCGAAAGCAACTGAAAGTCCTTTTTGACCTGCGGCTAAATTTCTTCTGTAAAATGCGTTAGACTCTTCTGCTGTAGAAAAACCTGCATATTGTCTAATAGTCCAAGGGCGCATCGCGTACATGGCACTATAAGGTCCTCTTAAAAAAGGAGGCACACCAGCTGCATACGCTAAATGTTCTGCTTCTGCAATATCTTCTTTTGTAAAATGTTTTTTTACAGGGATTCCTTCAGGAGTATTCCACACGTGATGATTCTCTGAAGCTGCAACTGTTTGCTTAACAGCTGAATTTATTTTGATATCTGAAAAATCTGGTTTCATACTTCTAAGGATTTTAAGGTTTTTTGAACTTTTTTC
This sequence comes from Algibacter sp. L1A34, assembly GCF_009796805.1. Lineage (NCBI taxonomy): Bacteria > Pseudomonadati > Bacteroidota > Flavobacteriia > Flavobacteriales > Flavobacteriaceae > Algibacter > Algibacter sp. L1A34. Next base: position 3,837,873 of record NZ_CP047029.1, read on the forward strand.
TGAATAGCTGCGAGCGTTACAAGAACATCCGATCTCATGTTAACAACACCATCTAAACCTGCTTCAGTTAATTCGTCCATATTTTTTGGAGCACCTGCCAATAGTAATACTTTATCAGTATTAATAGCTCTAAATGCTTTTATAAAGTTGACCGCTGTTTCATCGTAGTCCTGATCTGAACTACAAATAACAACAACATTAGAGTTCGATTTAGCACTTTCGGTAGCCGCTATCTCTGCGCTAGCAAAACTTTCTTCTTGATGAACATCAAAACCACTTACACCAATAAAATCATAAGCAAAAGCAGCTCTAGCTTTACGCATATTTAAATTCCCGTAACTCGCTAATTGTACAATTGGACGCACATTAGTATCTGCAACCAATTGCTCTGTAACTCTACGCATGGCTTCAATTTCTAACGATGCTCTTCTTGGAGTTAGTACTTTTGAATTATCTGCACCTCCTTTAGAAAGAAGATCTATATCAACAGTTTCCATTAAGTTAGGGTATTTATTAATACCTACCATTGGAGTTCTACGTTGACTAATTAATTTTAATTTTTGTAAACGAATATCGGCAATTTGTTGTTGAATAGTTTCGTTTTCAAAAGCGGTATAAAAACCACCTTCAGTTTCAATAGCTTTAAATAACTCTAAAGCTTTATCTGCAATTTTAGAACTTACTTCTTCTATATAATAAGATCCATCAACTGGATTTGAAACTTTCCCAAAATAAGATTCTTCTCTTAGAACAGTAGTTATATTACCTGCTATTCTACTTGAGAAATCTGAAGGGTTTTTAAATTCTTTATCATAAGCATCGATTAAAACGCCATCTACATTTCCTAATATTGCAGACATCGCTTCTGTTGTGCAACGTAACAAATTAGTTTCTGCATCTGTAATAGACTTGCTCCAAATGGATGTTTTAGCAGTAATAGTATTAGAATATTCTGCAACTCCATATTTAGCAGCAACTTCAGCCAATAAATTATTAAAAGCTCTAAACTTACTAATTTCAACAAAATACTCTAAGCCTATGGCTAGTTGAAAGTTTAAATTATTGAAAACATCTTGAACTGCTACTCCTTTTTCTTTTAATTTTTCAACTAAAAAAACTAGAGAATTTAATGTGTAAGCAATTTCTTGAACTTGATTAGCACCAGAATCTAAATATTCTGTTCCCGATACTGTGATTGCTTTAAAGTTTGGATAATTAGCAGTTAATTTCACTAATTCTACAGCTACTTCAACTTGATTTTCATCAAAAGAACCTGTTGTAACATAGTTAGAAATAATTCCTGTATTAATGTATCCTTTTAAATTACTCTTTTTTGCATAGCTAACTAAATCTTTAGTAAAAGCAACAGCGCCTTCTGCGATTTCAAAAGAAACTGTAGTTATTTCTAAATCTATTCCGCCTAAAAGAGCTTCGACAGATACATTTCCATTTAAATGAAAAATGATTCCGTTTATGCCTTCCTCAACGGCCTTAATAGCTAATTTATTACCAGCTTCTGCAGTTTGAACTGCAACACTACGATAATTCACTAATGATTGTGAGTTTTCGCCAGTATTTTTAAGCTGTGTAATTTTATTTTCAATATTATAACAAGGCTGAAAATTGATACCAGTAAGGTTTTTCCAAACTAGTTTTTTATCAAAATCAGCACCTTTTAAATCTGCTGTTACTCTTTCCATCCACTGCTCGGTAGAAACCGGAGGAAAATCTGAAAAAAGCTTTTTGTTTTTATCACTCATTATGTTTGAATTTAATATGAAATTAAAATATTGAGTCCTAAAATTACAAAAATTAAAGACTCAATATTTAATAAATTATTTTATCATTAAACTACTTCCAAATCTTTCAAAAATAGCTTTATCTAATTCTTCTCTATGATCAGGGTGTGCAATATCTCTAAGCGCTTGTGCACGTTGTTTTAAGTTTCTACCAAATAGTTCTGCGATACCATATTCTGTAGCTACAAACCTTGCGTGTGCACGAGTTGTTACTACACCAGCACCAAGTTTTAAAGTTGGTGTAATTTTAGAAACACCTCTACCTGTAGTAGAAGTAATTGCGCAAATTGGCTTTCCACCTTCTGATAATGCAGCACCACGCATAAAATCCATTTGCCCACCAACACCAGAGAACATTCTTGTTCCTATAGAATCGGCACAAATTTGTCCTGTTAAATCTACCTCTATAGCAGAGTTAATAGCGGTTACTTTTGGGTTTTTACGAATTACAGATGTATCATTAACATAAGCTATATCCAACATTTCAATTTCAGGATTATCATCCATAAAATCATATAAACGTCTAGTTCCCATCGCAAAACCAGATACTATTTTATAAGGGTTTACTTTTTTCTGCGAACCGTTTACAATTCCTTTTTCAACTAAATCTACAATACCTTCAGAAAACATTTCAGTATGTACACCTAAGTTTTTGTGGTTATGTAAAAATGTTAAAACGGCATTTGGTATACCTCCAATACCCATTTGAAGCGTTGCTCCATCATCGATAATTCCAGCAATATTTTTTCCAATCGCTTTTTCAATATCAGATGGTTCTACAAATTTCATTTCATATATTTCCTCTGAAATTTCAACACAAGCATCAAAATGTTTTATATGAACTTGTGCATCACCAAAAGTACGAGGCATTTGCGGATTAATTTGAGCAATTACCTTTTTTCCTTGCTCAATTCCAGAAATAACAATATCTACTGAAACTCCTAAAGAACAAAAACCGTGTTTATCTGGAGGTGATACGTTTACCATTACTACATCTAAGTCCATATAACCTTCACGGAATAAACTTGGAATATCACTTAAAAAAATTGGAATATAATCTGCTGTGTCTCCAATCATTTTACGAATGTTTCCACCAATAAAAAATGCATTGGTATGAAAACTTTCTCTTAATTCTGGAGCAGTATATCCACAAGCCCCTTCAGTATGTAAATGAACAAGTTCAACATTTCTTAATTCTGGAGCTCGCGCTACCATGGCATTTATTAATGCTTGTGGTGTTGCAGAACCTCCTTGTATTAAAACTCTATCTCCTGATTTTATTAATTTAACAGCTTCCTGCGCTGTCATTTTATTTGGTATTTTCATTTTATCAAAATTTAAAAATTGTTGTTTTGTTCATTTAAATAATTAAAGGAACTTCTTTTATCCCAAGAAACTTAATATGATACCTGCAGCAATTGCAGAACCAATAACTCCAGAAACATTTGGCGCCATGGCGTGCATTAATAAGTAGTTACTTGGATCTGATTTTAAGCCTTCTGTATGAACAACTCGCGCACTATCTGGAACAGCTGAAACTCCTGCCGCACCAATTAATGGGTTTATTTTGTTTTCCTCTTTTAGGAATAGATTCATAAACTTAGCAAATAATAGCCCTCCACAAGTTGCAATTACAAATGATATAGCTCCTAGTCCGAAAATTAACATAGAATCTTTAGTAATGAATATATCTGCTTGTGTTGATGCCCCTACGGTAACACCTAATAAAATAGTTACAATATCGATTAATTTTGTTCTCGCTGTATCTGCTAATCGTTCTGTTCTACCCGATTCTTTTAATAAGTTTCCGAAGAATAACATCCCTAATAATGGTAATGCACTAGGAGAAATAAACGTTGTTAAAATTAATGCTACCACAGGGAAAATCATTTTTTCCTTTTGAGTTACTGCTCTTGGTGGTTTCATTCTAATTTTTCTATCTTTCTTAGAAATCAACATACGCATTAATGGTGGTTGAATTACAGGAACTAATGCCATATAAGAGTAGGCAGCAATTGCTATTGGTCCAATTAAGTTTTTAACGGTTGTACCATCAGCCATGATGTTAATCCCGTTGGCTAGTTTGGATGATAGAAATATTGCAGTTGGTCCATCGGCACCACCAATAATTCCAATCGCACCAGCTTCAGGAAGATTAAATCCTAAATAAAGGGCTCCTAAAAAGGTTGCAAATACACCAATTTGTGCTGCACCTCCTAAAAGCATTAATTTTGGATTTGCAATTAAGGATGAAAAATCCGTCATGGCTCCAATACCTAAGAAAATAAGCGGCGGATAAACCCCTTTTACAACACCAAAATATAGATAATTTAAAACAGATCCTGTTTCATATATACCTGTCTGGTTGCCGGCTACAAAAGGAATATTTCCTAATATAACTCCTGTTCCTATCGGGATTAATAATAAGGGTTCGTAATCGAATTTAATTCCTAAATAAATGAAAACGATCCCTATTATAATCATGATTACATTTCCAGATGTTGAATTTGCAAATCCTGTATAACCGTAAAACGTTTTTATTCCATTAAAAGCACCTTCAAAAACACTTTCTTCTTCTAAATTATCAACTTGAACAGTTGATACAGAAGTGGTTTCTGTAGAGCCTGTATTTGTACCTAATCCAAATACTGGTCTAATAAAAATCAGTAATGATATGGCACTAAATATTATTATTAGTTTCTTCATTTTTTTATCTTTTAGATAATAATTAGTTTTCTTTAGTGAATAAGATGAATATCAAAACTTCTATTCTAGCTCAATCATTAAAGCATCTTGTAAAACCTGTTGTCCAACTTCAACGTGTATAGCCGTAACAACTCCAGATTTTTCTGATACTATATTATTTTCCATTTTCATAGCTTCAAGAACTAATAATAAATCGTTCTCTTTAATAGTATCTCCAACTTTTATATTGAGCGATAATATAACACCTGGAATTGGTGCTACAATTTTACTTGTTGCAGATGTAGGATTTACTTTTAACGGTACTACTGGCTGTTTTGATGCCGAACGAACTAAAGTAGGCGTTTTACTTTTCTTAATGTCTGCCTCCATTATCACTTCAAATGAAGTACCATTTACTTCTAAAGTAATAATATCATCTTCGTGTGATTTTATATTTACCGTATAGCCGTTTTCGTTGACTTTGAATTTATAATTTTTCATATTTTATAATCGATTTTGAGTTCCGTATATTTTTGAACTCCAAGGTGAATATGGTTTTTTAATCTGTTTTATTGTCAGAATTGCGCTTTCATAATCATGTTGATCACTCATGTGCATGTGAATGGCAGCTCCGATTACTGCAGAAATTTCGCCAGTAAAATTTTTATCGCCTTTTACTTTAATTTCACTAACTTTCTTATCTTTCCCTTTAGTAATTATCTTATAAACGTAAAGCATTAAGGGTAATCCATAATTAAAGAAAAGCGCTAGTGTTATTAATGCACAAAAGACAATTAACAAACCGGTAATTAGTATCACGTAACCTTCACTTATTGCATCTGTAGTTAATAGTATGTGTATCATTATAGTGGAATGTTTGAATGTTTTTTAGGTGGATTTACATCTTTTTTATTTTGAAGCAATTCTAAAGCTCTAACAATTCTGAAACGTGTATTTCTTGGTTCGATAACATCATCAATAAAGCCATATTTTGCCGCTTGATAAGGGTTTGCAAATCGTTGAGTATACTCATCTTCTTTTTTCTGGATATAATCTTGTTTTTCGGTAGCATCTTCTATTTTTCTAATATTAGATCCTTCTAAAACTTCAACAGCACCCTTCGCTCCCATTACAGCAATTTCTGCAGTTGGCCATGCATAATTTAAATCTCCTCTTAATTGTTTACAACTCATTACATCGTGAGCTCCACCATAAGATTTACGTAAAGTAATTGTTACTTTAGGTACTGTAGCTTCACCATAAGCAAATAATAATTTAGCACCATGCAAAATAATTCCGCCATATTCTTGACCAGTTCCAGGTAAGAAACCAGGTACATCTACTAATGTTACTATTGGAATGTTGAATGCATCACAAAAACGAACAAACCGTGCCGCTTTTCTTGAAGCATCAATATCTAAAACACCTGCGTAATATTTTGGTTGATTGGCAACAATACCTACTGGATGACCATTAAATCTAGCAAAACCTACACAAATGTTTCGTGCATAATTTCTGTGTACTTCAGTAAACTCACCATTATCGGTAAGAATTGAAATCACATCAACAATATCATAAGGTTGATTTGGGTTTTCTGGAATAATATCATTTAAAGCATCCTCTAATCTATCAATAGGATCATTACATGCAATAACTGGCGCTTCTTCTAAATTATTTGAAGGCATGTAGCTTAATATCTTACGAACTAACATTAAATTTTCCTCGTCACTGTCTGCTAAGAAATGAGAAACACCTGATCTCGTTGAATGAATTTTAGCGCCTCCTAATTGCTCTGCTGTTACAATCTCACCTGTTACAGATTTTACTACTTTAGGACCAGTAACAAACATATAACTCGTTTGATCCGTCATAATGGTAAAGTCTGTCAATGCTGGAGAATAAACGGCTCCACCTGCACAAGGTCCTAATATTGAAGAAATTTGAGGAATAACACCCGAAGCCATTATATTTCTCTGAAAAATCTCAGCATAACCAGCTAAAGATCTCACACCTTCTTGAATACGAGCACCACCAGAATCATTTAATCCTATTAAAGGAACTCCAATCTTCATAGCCATATCCATTACCTTACAAATTTTTAAGGCATAGGTTTCAGATAAAGACCCACCGAAAACGGTAAAATCTTGAGCAAAAAGATACACTATTCTTCCATCGATTGTTCCATGTCCGGTAACAACACCATCTGAAAGGTAGACTTGTTTATCTAAGCCAAAAGATTTTGTTCTGTGTGTAACAAACATGTCGAATTCTTCAAAACTATCGTCGTCTAAAAGAATATCTATACGTTCACGAGCTGTTAATTTACCTTTAGCATGCTGAGAATCAATACGTTTTTCTCCGCCTCCCAACTTTGCTTCGGCTCTTTTTTCTATAAGCTCGTTAATTTTATCTTGATTTGCCATAAATTTATTTTTTTGCTTATCTATTTTTATTAATTCAAGTTATTTTTGTTTTGAACACAATTCTGTAAGAACACCTAATGTTGATTTTGGATGTAAAAAACCGATATCTAAACCTTCTGCTCCTTTTCTAGAAACTTTATCAATAAGTCTTACACCGCGTTCTTCAGCTGTTTTTAATGCTTCTGTTGCATCTGGAACTGCAAAAGCAATATGATGAATACCAGGTCCTTTTTTCTCTATAAATTTACCAATAGGTCCATCTGGAGAAGTACTTTCTAATAATTCAATTTTTGTGCTACCTACCAAAAAAAAGGCTGTCTTCACTTTCTGATCGACAACCTCTTCTATAGAATAACATTTCAACCCTAAAACGTTCTCATAATATTTTATTGATTCTTCAAGATTTTCAACTGCAATACCTAAGTGCTCTATATGCGAAATATTCATAATTATGATTTTTAATTTGAACAAATTTAACTTACAACAAGTTTTTAAAATATGACAGATATCACAAAATGAAAATTTAGGCAGTTTTCATGAATTATTCATAAATTTATTTGTGTAAAATCTTACTATTTATAATTATGATTTCTGCTTTTTTGTGCTTGAAATAGAGAAAAGACTTAGGGTTTTACAATGACAACATTCTATTCGTTTAGAAATTAACATTATAAGGTTAAAACAAAAAAAAAGGAGGATAGTTTTTAAACTATTCTCCTTTTTTTTGTTTTTAGTGTGTTTTTATAAAAAAAAGCACCCTCTGTTTTAAATATTTCTATACTAGAATTCATCAATTTTTAAAATCTAAAACAACATATGGCATGTCCTCTTTTTATAATAAGTTTATTTCTTATTAGATTTATTTAAGGCTTTCCTTATATGTTCACTATCCCAGTGATTATCATATTCAACAATACCACGTTTAAAATCTTCATTTAAGAATTTCTCTTGCTGCTCTAACTCTTTTTTTGCTTTAAATATATAATTATCCTCCTCTTTAGGTTCTGATGCTAAACGCCTTAAACTATCTTCATCATATTTTATAAAGTTTTGAACCTGACAATTTAAAGTGTATTTCCGAAAACCCATTTTGCTCAATACATCTTTAGCTAATGTTAGCGAAGTTTCTAGAGATTCACGATAAATATTTTCATTTCCGAGGTTAAGTAACTCATAAGCATCATATCTATTTTTAGTACGAATCATGAGTTCTACATGTGGGTACTTTTCTTTTATTATTTTACTAATAGCCTTAGAAACAGATATTTTATTAGTTGCACAAATAACGATTTTAGCTTCTGCAATACCAGCAGACTCTAATAAATCTAAACGTGTAGCATCTCCATAATAAACTTCGAAACCCATTTTCCGAAGAAAATCTACGCGATTAGAATCATGATCCAAAATAGTTGCTTCTACGCCATGCGAACGTAAAAAGCGACCAATAGTACTTCCAAAATGCCCAAAACCAACTAATATAATTTTTTGAGTTTTCGCAATATGGTCCATAGGCCGTTTAACCGATTCTTTAGTTCCTATTCTAGGTAATATAAAACGTTCGTTAATTATACCTATAATTGGTGTAAGCGACATACTAAGAGCTGTTATTACAAGCATCATATCCATTTGGTCTTGCGTTAAGATATTAAGCCCGAATGCAAATGATAATAATACAAAAGCAAACTCCCCTATTTGAGCTAAACTAAATGTGAGTAATAATTTTTGATCTAACTTTAAATTGAAAATACGACCAGTAATAAATAATATGAAAGCTTTTATAACAATAATGGCAATTAAAATTCCTCCCACTTCTAAAGGACTATTAGCAATAACAATAAAGTTAATCGATGCGCCAACAGCCATAAAAAACAAACCTAACATTAGGTTTTTAAAAGGTTCTAGCGTGCTTTCTAGTTCGTGTTTAAACTCACTGTTAGATAATACTACGCCTCCTAAAAAGGCTCCTAAGGCAGGACTTAACCCTACATATTCCATTAAAAATGAAATTCCAAAAACAATTAAAAAAGCTGCAGCAATTAATAATTCCCGAACGCCTGTTTTTGCAACTTTGCGCAACATGGGAACAATTAAATACTTGCCTACAACTATAATTATTACAACCGATAAAATAATAGCCAAAGTTTGGAAACCTAGCGGAAGGTTATCTAGTAAATTAGTATTATCACTATGGTTTTCCGCGGAAGCGCTACCCTCTGTATTTGATAACAACGGAATAAAACCTAACATGAAAATAACAATAATATCCTGAAACAGTAAAATGGAAAATGACGACGTTCCAAACGTAGTATCCATTAAGCCTTTCTCCTTTATAGTTTGCATAGCAATTGCTGTGGATGATAATGCGACTGCCATAGAGATTACTAGAGCTACTTTCCATTCAAAACCTAACAACGTAAACAAAATACACGAAAGTAACATGGTACCTCCTACTTGTATACCTCCCATACCAAGAATGGTTTTCCGCATGTTCCAGAAGTTTTTTGGTTCAATTTCTAGGCCAATTAAAAATAGCATGACTACAACTCCAAATTCTGCAAAATGCAAGATATCCTCACCTTCATTTCCTATAAAACCTAATACATAAGGACCAATTAAAACACCTGCTAAGAGATATCCTATTACAGAACTTAGACCTAATTTTTTTGCTATAGACACGCAAATAATGGCTCCTGCTAAAAAAACAATGGCTTGAAAAAGTATGCTTCCTGTCATATCTTAAGAGAGTTTTAATTCCGGTATATCATTCAAAAAAGTACAACTATTAAAATCTCCTAATGTAAAACCTTGCTGTAATAAATCTATTAACTTACTGTATTTGTTAGCATGATCTGTTAATTCTTTATCACTTAAATTATAAGTTCCCATAACCGCAAATGGTGGAAAATACGTCATACCACACAAGTTTGCTGTTTGCTCAAAAGGTCTTAAAAATTGAGAAATAGTAAAGCTATTAGTCCCTTGAGAGCAGTATAAATCTTTAGAACCTCCAGTGGTAATAACGTTTAAACAAGTTTTGGATTCTAATGCGTTTGCATTTGGACCATAAGCCCAACCAAACTCAAGAACCATATCAATCCACTGTTTCATTAAAGGAGGACAACTATACCAATAAAAAGGATGATGCCAAATTATAACGTCGTGTTCACTTAGTAACTTCTTTTCTTTATCGACATCGATATGAAAATCTGGATAAAGCTCGTATAAATCATGAAACGTAACGTTTTCTTTATCCTTTATTCTATTGACAAGCATACTATTAGCTCTCGATTTTTCGAATTTAGGATGTGAAAACAGAATTAATATTTTTTTCATTTTACACTTTGTATTAAAATAAATTCTGTTAAAAGAAGGATGCTAACAGTAATTAAGAAAGTAAGTTAAAGCTAATTTTAATACCAGTTATAACCATACCCGTCCCAATAATAGCAATAATTAACCCCATTATTTTTCCAATTACCGAAATCACGTTATTACCAACTAATTTTACAATATGATCACTCAATTTAAATGTATAAAAGGTGATTAAACTCATTGACCCAAAGATAGCAATTACTAAAAATATGTGGATAGTTTGGACATTGGCAACAAAATTCATTGCAGTAACAATGGTTCCTGGACCTGCTAAAATAGGAATGGCCAATGGTGAAACAGCAATATTTTCATCTACATTAATATGTTTAAGGCTTTTTACATTAGATTGTTTTGATTGTAGCATTTCAAAACCAATAAAAAATATTAAGATTCCACCCGTAATTTTAAATGCAGGAATACTAATATTAAACAGTTCAAAAATATATTTACCTAAGAGCACAAAAACGGTTACAATTATAAATGCAATAATATTTGCTCTTTTATTTATATCAGCTTTAGTTTTTTTATCTGAACCTTGGGTTAAAGACACAAAAACCGTCATGTTTGATATAGGGTTGGTTATAGCAAAAAAGCCTGTAAATACGGTGATTGAGAATGTAATTAAGTTATCCATTATTTATAATAATATTAATCTGCAAAAAAATCGAATTACTTCTGTATTACCTAAGTAATTTTGTGTTTTTTTTAAATCTTTTTATTGATTAAAAGTCGGCTCAAATTGATAAAGATTATAATATAAGAAATGCTGAGACTAATAAGGATTAATCTCAGCATTTAAATAAAATAAATTACCCTATTGAAAAGCTTTTACCAAAGCGAAAGATATTTAACCTCTTTTTAAAACAAATAATTAAATAATGATTATTTACTACAGAAACCAGAGAAAAATTTCTATTTGAAGAAAAATAAAAAACTATTTATTAATAACATAACGAGTCACCTTCATAGAGTTTAGATCTATCATATTAACAAATTTACTTATGGATTTATCGCTCAAAAACTTCCTCATAGAAGCTTCTGCATCTGCCGCAGTATTCCATCTTAAAACTATTAAAACCTCATTTTTCTCTTCATTAAATCCACTTTCTCTACTAATAAATCCAGGTTGTTTGAGACTATAATTGCTTACTACCTTAGCATCTTCTTTCCAGAAATCTGAAGCATTAATAGTCCGTTTATACTTAAAACTTAATATTTCAACTATATATGTTCTATTTGAATCTTTATTTGTGTTACAACTTAAAATGGTTGAACACACTAGAAAAATTAAAATGTATTTTATTTTAAATTGTTTAAATAAACTAAACTTTGCATTCCCTGTTTTCATGTAAGCAAATTCTATCTCTATGCTGGTTTATAATTCTTACACAAAGATACGGTAATATAATTACTATTTAATGATACATCCTATCTGTTGTATGGTGAATTATATCCAAACAGAAAATTATACTTTAAGCTTAGGTTTAACAAAAAAACCACCTTTTCTTTTTGCTTTATATATCGTTAAAGTAGCCATTACACTCCAAATTAAATTGGAAACAAAAGAAGGCAATGCATTGTAATAATAACAATTAATTGCTATTAATAGTGCCCCAAAAAGGTTTAAGTACTTAGAGTAGTTAATGTACTTATTATTTTCTACGAGTGTTAGTCCATAAGCCAGAACTAAAAAGCCAGAACCTGACCATCCCAATACATCAATTCGAGGTATTTCTAAAACGGACCTAATAAAACAAAAAAAACGGTAAGAGTTTCCCCTTACCGTAGTTTTCTTTTTCTAGCAATTTTTATTTTTTATTTAAACGTTTTTAATGATGAACGTAACATCCAAGCCATTTGTTCATGCATTTGCATAATACCGGTAATAAAATCGGCCGTACCTTCATCGTTATGTGCTTCGGCGTTATCACCAATACTTTTTCTTATAAATTTAATCACGGTTTCATGATCTTCTAATAAAACCCTCATAAAACTAGTACTATCGTTAGTGTCTGGTCCGTTTTCTTTCAATTCAGAAAGTTCTATAAACTGTTGCATACTACCTGGAGAATAAAAGCCTAACATACGGATACGTTCTGCAACTTCATCAATAGTATTTTCTAATTTACCATATTCTTCTTCAAAGAAAACATGCTTACTATGGAAATCGATACCCTCGACATTCCAGTGTGCATTTCTATATTTAGTATACATAACATATTCATCGGCCAGTAGTTGTTTTAACATTTCTACTACCGCTTTTCTATTATCTTTTTCAATGCCTATGGCTGCTGTTATTGTTTCCATTTTCTTTTTATTTTTTTGTTATTATAGTATAAAGATACTAGTAATCAAGCGTTACAATTAACCCAAAACATTTAATAATTAACTCTAAAAAATTATGGCTTAAAAACTCCATATGTTACGCTTTAAACATAAATTTATTTTTTACCATTCCCAATTACGGTATTCTTCAATCCATCTTTTGTGTTGAGCCATAAATAATTAAAAAACGATTTCGTTTTGTCGCGCTCTACTTCAATATCACCATATCTGTAACCGTTTACATCCGTTTTAGAGCCATCATTTGTAAAAACGTTAACTAGTGCAGTCAAAGTTTTATTTATGCCTAACCGATCTTCATTTAAAATAGAAAATTTAAAATCCTCATATTTCATTTTCATATCTCCTGTAGATTTAAAATCATTTCCATAAATAGTGAAATACATATCGTGAATCTCCCCAAGAACTCTAACATTAGCCTGAGATTCTAAAAAAGGATTAATTGTAACAGCTTTCAAATCTTTTAAATTAGCCGAAGCCTTAAAAGAATCGGCAGTATCTAATGAGTTAAATTCCCATTTAAATTCCAAAGGAGCTTCTCCCATAAGCTTTGTGGTGACTTTAATTTTCGTTTTCTGCTTATTTATATTAGATAGATTATCGATTTGAGCATCTAAATTTTCGAAAGAAATAGACACAGGATCGATACCTTTATCTACTCTTTCAGAATAAAATACATTAGAATTTTCTATAGAAAAAGTTTCAATATCTAATTGAATTGGTAGGTTTCGAAGTTTTGTTCCATAGAGTAATTTTTTCGTAGTATCATCCGCTAATAGTTTATCTCTAAAAAGATGTAATTCTGAATTATTCAAGCTTAAATTATGAGCAGAAACTAGAAAACTATCATTTACTGTTTTTAATCTAAATTCTGTTGAAGCCCCATCTGTAACTTTAAAATCAACATAATCGTGTTCCTTTACTAATTTTTCAGAAAGTTCCTGTTGTTTATATTTTGAAGTTATAGATAAATCTTCGAATTTTAGGTTGTTATTTTTATATGAAAGCGTTGCTACTTTCAGCATTTCAAAACGACCCAAATCTAAATACAAATTGGTTAACAATAAGTTTGAAGTGTAATAATCAAAAGGTATTTTATTCTGAAGAAGTAATGAATCTGTTTTAAATTTAGACAATTCAAAAGAAACATTTTCTACAGAACATTTAATACTATCTGAATCTTTTTTGAAAACTATAACATCAGCATTTCCCACATTTACAGCATCAGTATTAAATTGCTTTTTATTCAAAAGTAACCAATAGGCAACATCCTTTATTTTAAGTGTTTCTATAGTTATTTCTGCTTCTGTTTTTTTAGTTTTTAAACTAAAAAACTTTAATTTCATGCTATTAAACTCCATATTACCGAACAGAATATCTAAGTCTAAATCCTCATAGGTTAACTCTAGATTATCTGGTAATTGTTTGGAAACAAGATTAGAAATTAAATGTTTTCCGTAAAGCTGTACTCCCAATATACCTATCAATAAAATACCAACAACCCCAAGAATAACTAGGGGCAGTCGGTTTTTTAATACACTATATTTTTTATTAGATTTAGGATTTACCTTCATCTGTAAATTGTTTAATTAATGGCTCTTTTTCTAATCCCACACTATCAGGTTCTATGTACTTTTTAAATTCGGCAACACTTTTAATTTGCAAATAATTTTTACCATCTAGCACAACTGGATATTTAAGCAATTGGGGTTCATTCACTAGAATTTTTATCCAATCGTGCGCTTCCAAAACGGGTTTGTTTTTTCCATGTTTTTGAATAAAACTAGGGGCATCCGTATTTATCAAATCCATAATTCCTATACCCAACCCGTTAGCCAATTCTGCCCATTGCGTTCCTGTTACCTTGGTCCTGGAAATATCTACTCCTAGCAACTTTTTATCCGATGCATTTGTATAAGCATATACTTGCTTGCCTATAGAATTATCTGAATGATAATAAATTGTAATTTTTCGTTTGTTTTGTGAAATCACGCTCATAATTTTTTAGTTTAGCTAAAGATACCTCGAACCTACTTTTTTGATTAGCTTTATCACATTCTTTTGTAACTCAAAAGAACACCTTAGCTTATTATTGTTAGTCTATTAACTATATTGTCAATGCTAAATAAAATACAATGATTAATACATTCTTATGGATTTTATATGGGGTAATCACCCTCTGGAGCATCATTAGTATTATACTGCATGGTAGCCGGCCAACAAAATCATTAAGTTGGTTTTTGGCCATTTTGGCATTGCCTTTTGCAGGACCTATGCTATACTATTTGTTTGGTGTAAACCGGAGAAAATTTAAGTTCTTTCGTTTAAAGCAAACCCAAAAACGAAAGCTATTTGACGAAAAATACAAAGATATAAAAGAGCTAGAAAATCAAGTAGAATTTAATTCTTCTAAAAACAAAAAACTATCTCACCTTATCGAAAATAGCACATTTCTAGCTCCATATAGTGGTAATGATGCAACTATTCTAAGTGGAGGAAAAGAAACATTCGATAGTATTTTTGAAGCCATAGAAAAAGCTGAAAAATTTATTCATTTACAATATTATATTTTTTCAGTAGGTGAATTAACAGAACGTTTTTATGAACTATTTAAAACGAAGATTGCACAAGGCGTTGAAGTTCGCTTAATTTATGATTCTTTTGGAAGTTCTGCTTTTCGAGGTAATACTATCAAACGTTTCCGAGATATTGGTGTAAAAGCATATTCTATGATGCCTATTCGGTTTGGAAATCTACTTTTCACATTGAATTATAGAAATCATAGAAAAATTATTATTATCGATGGAACCGTTGGTTTTACTGGCGGTGTAAACGTATCGGACAAATATATAAAACCCATATCAGACCTTGGAATTTGGAACGATTTACATATTAAAGTAGAAGGTCCTGTGGTGAATAGTTTACACAGAGTTTTTATTAAGGATTACTATTTTGCGAGTCAAGAAGAGCTTCTTCTAAAGGAAAAATATCTTCCAAAAACTGAACGCAAAGGACATCATATCATACAAATTGTTGCAGCAGGTCCCGACTCCAAACAACCAGCTATTATGCAACAATATATTAGTATGATAACGTTGGCCGAAAAATGTATTTGCATTGCCAATCCTTATTTTATTCCAAGTACAGCTGTACTGCAAGCTTTAAAAATTGCAGCACTTAGCGGTATTGAAGTTAAAATATTAGTTCCCAAAGTATCCGATTCTAAAATGGCCAAGTTAAGTATGTTTTCAAGGTTTGAAGAGCTTTTAGAGGTTGGGATTAAAATATACTTGAGATCCGATTTTTCGCATAGTAAAATGATTCTTATTGACGGGGAAATTGCCTCAATTGGATCGGGAAATTTTGACTATCGAAGTTTTGAACATAATTTTGAAACCAATGCCTTGATCTATGATGATGGTTTAACACAACAAGTTGAAAAAGAATTCGATAGTATCTGTGACAAAAATATCCCTCTAGATTATGAAAGCTACAAAAACAGACCAATATGGACACGACTACTAGAGGGGTTAGCCAAATTTTTTAGTCCATTATTGTAAATCTAAATAAATGAAATTCTTAATTTATATACTATTATTTATGAGTGTACAAAACACGAAAGCACAACATATTATACCTGAAGTTATTAAGAAAGAAGCCACTATTGCACTTGCTTATTATCCCAATTTGAAAAATACAGAAGTAGAGTTTCGTTTTAAAAACGATATTAAAAAATCGACTATGCTTGCTCAACCCGTTTTTTGGAGTCTTCTTAAAACACGAAAAAAAAGAAAGTATTTAGTTTTAGTAAGTCGGAAATTTAAAATTTCAGGCAAAGAATTTAAAACTGTAGATGTAGAAAGCGACATTTTAATTGGGTGGTTAGGTCATGAATTAGGCCACATATGCGACTATCAAAATAGAAATAGTTTAAACCTTATTTGGTTTGGAATTAAGTATGCATTTTCCGATAATTATATTAAAGAAGCAGAGCGCACGGCCGATTCTTATGCAGTATCATCTGGTATGGCTGAATATATTTTGAAAACAAAACATTTTATATTAAATAATGCTGAAATTGAAGAAGCCTACAAAGCGCGTATCAAAAAATATTATTTATCTCCAGATGAAATTATGATTTTAGTAAAAGAGCGCGAAGCTAAAGAACAGTAAACTATTTTATAACTTGGATTCTACAAAGGTTTCCCATTCCGCAAATCGTTCTGGCCCCATAACACGTTCCATTTTTACTTGCCCTCCTTTCTTTTTGTGACTTCCGCTCCAATCATGAAAAACAGATGGCAAAACCGTTTTCACTTTTACACCTTCCAAAGCTTTAGAGCGCGCTATTTTATAATTCTTATTAGCATCTTTTAGGAAATTATCTAAGGAATTCACCAATTTAGTGTTATCGACTTCAGATTCGGTTCCTAAATACCAACAATGGTAAAAATCATCATCAATTCTATTCGCACAAAGCGTATACTCAGGAATTTCAATATCAAATTCCTTTTCAAGATATTGCACGGCATCATCAAGTTTATTCACCGATAATTGAGAACCAACAGTATTTAAAAAGAATTTTGTTCTACCTGTAATTTTTATTTCAGCACGTTTAATATCTGTAAACTCAATAGTATCGCCAATAAGATAGCGCCACGCTCCTGCAACGGTACTAATTACCAAAACGTAATCTTGATTCAGCTCCACCTCTGAAATTGATAGGGAAGGCGCATTTTGAACTAATGAACCATCGGTTTGAATATATTCTGGTTTAAAAGGAACAAATTCAAAATAGATACCATTATCGGTTACCAATTTCATAGCATCGGTCTCTGGTCGTTCTTGAAAAGCGATAAAACCTTCGGAAGCTAAATAGGTATCGATAACCGTTATGGGCTTACCTAGAAGTGCGTTAAAACTCTTTTCGTAAGGTCCGAAGGCAACACCTCCAGAGGTATAAACCTGTAAGTTAGGCCAAATTTCATGTATGTTTTTTAAACCATGATAGTCTATAACCTTTTTCAACATGAGTTCTATCCAAGATGGAATTCCACTTAAAGCACCAATATCCCAATCGGCAGCTTTTTCGGCTATTCGTTGCACACGTTGGTCCCAATCGTCAATTTGAGCAATTTCTTTACCTGGTTTATAATAGTTTTGAAACCAAAACGGAATATTGCTAGCACTAATACCGCTAATTTCACCTTCTAAAGCATTGTTGTGTTCTTCAAGATGTGTAGAACTCCCGAGCATCATTATTTCTTTTTCAAAAAAATCTGCTGGCAAATCAAAATTTCTTAGAGCAAGAACTTGTTGAATTCCAGCATTACGAATAGATTTAACCATAGCATTTGTTACAGGAATACGTTTACTGGTTTTGCCAGTAGTACCAGAGCTTAGCGCGAAATAATCGGGATTACCTGGCCAAGTAATATCCTTTTTTCCTTCCTGCACATCTTTCCACCAATTTTTGGTTATTTGGTTATAATCATTAAAAGGAACATTATCTCGAAACGTATTTTCGGGATTATCAGATTTTAGAATATCTTTAAAACTATAACGTTCTCCAAACTTGGTATCTTTTGCCGTTTCTAACAAATCTTTTAGAACTTCTCGTTGCTCTTCTGCTGCATCAAATTCCGAAGAAATGATTTCTGTAGCATGAATAATTCCTTTAATTATATTTCCTATTATAGCCATTTTTACTGGTGTTATATATTGATATTTCATCTAACCTGCTCACCCATATCAATTAAATCTTAAATTTAATAAAAATTAAACATGCTTCAATACATTAATTGAACAGTTTGCGGATTATTACCTCAAAAATCAATTAAAAACAAAGAATACTTTAGCTGTATCAAAATAATTTTTAATGCAAAAAATATTAAATAACAATCAACAAAAAACCGATGAAACAAAATTGCCCCAACGGTTTTAAACACTAACCAAAATTGTAAATAATTAATTATGCATTAACTACTTGTTCTTTATGTTTCCCCTCTCGGGTTTCTTCTATAATTTTATCAATAAATACTGGTAAATCATTAGGGTTTCTACTGGTAATTAAACCTTGATCTACAACAACTTCTTGATCTACCCAATGCGCTCCTGCATTAATAATATCATCTTTAATACTGTGATATGATGTTACTTTTCTATTTTCGACAACTTTAGCACTTACCAGCAACCACGGTGCATGACAAATGGCAGCAACAGGTTTGTTGCTTTTAAAAAATGCTCTTATAAACTCTAAAACATTATCGTGTGTTCTTAATAAATCGGGATTTGCTACTCCTCCTGGAAGTACTAAAGAATTGTAATCTGCTACATTAGCATCATCTACCAATTTATCTACTATTATAGATTCTCCCCAATTATTATTGTCCCAACTTTTTATTTCCCCTTCTTTTACAGAAATGATATCGACTGTAGCTCCTTCATTTTTCAATGCTCTTAACGGTTCAAAAAGTTCCGATTTTTCAAATCCGTCTGTTGCCAAAATAGCTATCCTTTTATTTTCCAATTTCATTGTATAAATGCTTTTTAATTAATAATAAGTTCACAATCGATATGTAAATAACCGATTACTTCAAAATTAAGCTTAAGCTATAAAAATGGTGTGCTCTATCGATAAAATTTTAAACTCATATCATTTTTACAGCATCCAAAAAGATTAGTTAACGTTCCTTAATTACAATTTATTGACGTTAAAGAACTTAAATAGGGTTACCAACTCTATTAATTCAGTTTAAACCCTTTAATTAATAAGTTTCAAAAAAAAAACTTTTTTAATTGATAATGTAATGAACAAATTTTATTTTTGTTGAATATCAATTAATTGCGAAACGCCTTAGCTTTTAATTCCTAACAACCAATGGATCCACATTTAGACCCTTTCTTTGAGTTATCGATGGATTGCCTATGCATTGCTAATTACGAAGGGTATTTTCTTAAAATTAATCCTGCTTTTGTAGAGTTATTGGGGTATTCTGAAGCTGAATTAAACTCAAAATTAATTTCAGATTTTATTTATGAAGAAGATAAAGAACGTACAGCTTCAAATAGAAATAATTTAAAAAACAATAAACCTTTAATTAATTTTGAAAATAGATATGTATCCAAATCTGGTAAGATTATATGGCTGCATTGGACAGCCATTCCTGTTGAAAAAGATAAATTAGTATACGCCATAGCTAAAGATATTACTCATAAAAAAGAACTTGAAAATGAGCGCATATCTCATTTAAGCAAACTTAGTGAAGCCAACGATAAACTCAAACAACTTAATTACACAACCTCTCACGATTTAAGATCCCCTGTTAATAATTTAATATCCTTGGTAGATTTATTGGATTTAAGCAAAATAGAAGACCAAGAGACTCTAAAAATACTTAGTTATATAAAAATTTCTGCGGAAGGCCTAAATACCTCATTAAACGCTTACGTTGAAGCCTTTAAACAAAAAAATATTTTAGACGAAAAATTAGAGCTCATTCATTTTAATACCATCTTCCTTAAAGTGCAAAATTCTATAAGCGCTTTGATACAAAAGTCTGGTGCCGAATTTCAATTAGATTTTTCTAACTTAGAAAGGGTCCATTTTAACACCGCTTATATGGAGAGTGTTTTTCTGAATTTTATTACAAACTCCATTAAATATTCCCGTCCTGATGTTCCGCTAGTTATTTCGATAATTTCCGACAAAAAAAACGGAAAAAGTATTTTTAAATATTCCGATAATGGTCTTGGTTTTAACATGGAAAAAGTAGGTCATCTTATTTTTAAATTAAACCAGAGATTTCATGGCAATGAAGATAGTAAAGGTGTTGGTTTATATTTAGTTTATAACCATGTAACCAACCTTGGCGGTAGTATTAACGTGAATAGCGCAGTTAACCAAGGAACTACTTTTACTATTAGTTTTAATGCATAAATTCCATTATTAAAAGTTGGTTTAATCTCTCTCAGTACGTATTTCTATAATTTGTTAAGCTACTTGCTTTATTTACAAAACAACCGTCCTTTTAAATAAAAAATACACCATAAAAATGTATCTATAGTGCATGTTTTAAAATATTTTGTTTAACAATAATCACAAATCATTAAACATTTTGTATATTTATACCATAATTTTAAGAAGCTTATTTCGAGAAATTACAAATTAAACAGAAAATATGTTCGGACTATTCAAAAAAAAATCGGAAAAAGAAAAATTACAACTTCAGTATGAAAAGCTTTTAAAAGAGGCTCATACCCTATCTACAACAAATAGAAAAATGAGTGATCAAAAAGTATTTGAAGCTGAAGAAGTAATGAAAATATTGGAAAATTTGAGCTAATATCCTTTGATGAAAATGGCAAAAGATAAAAAACCAGATAATGTAGTTTTTAATACAGAAACCCAAAAGTATGATGCATCAATTAAACCCTATGCTACTTCTGTTGGTGCTCCAGTAATTACGACAACAGATACAATTGCTTGGAAAAATAGAAGTATTACTAAAATAAACCACAAGGTTGAAGCAAAATATTTAGAACTAAAAGCTGAGTACGACAAAATGATGCAAGAGTTTGAATATAACAAGCTCATTTTTGATGCTAAATTCACTTTCGAACCTATTATTGGTGAAGTCTACCACCTTTACAAAAGAGAAAATGGAGACTCTTTTCTTTCTATTATAGCTCCTGAACAATGCAAATTTAATCCATTGGGTAGTTTTTATTTAAATGCAGACCAAACTTGGGAAAAAATATAATTTCACGATGACAGAAACAAAACCATTAACAGAAAGAGAGTTAGACCGCATTATTGAAATGGCTTGGGAAGATCGCACGCCTTTTGAAGCTATTCTATTTCAATTTGGATTACCTGAAAAAGAGGTTATTAAAGTGATGCGTGGCAATCTAAAAGAGTCTAGCTTTAAACGCTGGCGTAAACGTGTAAATAGCGGAGTGAGCAAGAAGCATTTAAAAAAACGAAATCCAGATATTACACGTTTTAAATGCTCTAGACAAAAAGCTATTTCTGGCAACAAAATAAGTAAACGCTAGTAAAAACAGCTCACCACGAATAGCAAAAAATTAAAAATGTTTATTCAATTATATTATCCCTAAAAAAATAAATAACTTTTTGAAAAGGCAAGCTATAAATATTGTTTGGTTAAAGCGAGATATTCGCTCGCAAGATCATGAGCCTTTACAAAAAGCGGAACAAGCAGGTATTCCATACCTTATTATTTATCTATTTGAACCTTCTATAATAGAATATCCAGATACAAGTCCGAGACATTTAAAATTCATTTACCACTCTATTTCGACGTTAAACAAAACATTAGAAACTTATAAAAGACGTGTTGAAGTCTTTTACGGAGAAGCTATTACAGTTTTTCAATATTTGAATAACGTATTCGATATCAAATCTGTTTTTAGTTATCAAGAAAGCGGAATTCAACTAACTTGGCAACGCGATAAACAGATAACAAAATTCTGTAAAGAGCATACTATTTTATGGCAACAATCGCAACGGGATGGTATTGTTAGAGGTCTTAAAAACAGAGATACATGGAACAAGCAATGGCATCAAAACATGCATACGCCAATTATAAAAAACAACTATTCCATTTCTGAAATCGAGCCTCTTAATCATCATTTTTCCATACCCGAAAAATTAGACAATCAATTAAAAGCATATCCTAAACATTACCAACCGGCAGGTGAAGTAAATGCTTGGCGTTACTTAAAATCGTTTGCAGCAAAAAGAGGTTTTAATTACCAAAAACATATATCTAAACCTACAGAAAGTAGAATGTCTTGCAGCAGACTCTCACCCTATTTTGCCTGGGGAAATATAAGTATAAAGCAAGCTTTTCAATTTATAGGCACACACCCAAACGGTACAAAAAACAGCAAAGCATTTTCGGCAATGTTAACCCGTTTGCATTGGCATTGCCATTTTATTCAAAAGTTTGAAGTAGAATGTACCTACGAAACACAATGCATAAATAAAGGTTACGAGCTTTTGTCTCACAAGAAAAACGAAGCTTTTATTAAAGCATGGAAAACAGGGTACACTGGCTACCCTATAATTGATGCTTGCATGCGAGCTGTAGAACAAACCGGCTGGATTAACTTTAGAATGCGTGCTATGGTCGTGTCTTTTTTAACACTCAATTTAGACCAAGATTGGAGAGACGGCACTTACCATTTGGCGCGGCAGTTTTTAGATTACGAACCAGGAATTCATTTTCCTCAATTTCAAATGCAAGCTGGCACTACAGGCATTAATACCGTACGTTTATATAACCCCGTAAAAAACTCGCAAGAACACGATCCGGAAGGTGTTTTTATAAAAAAATGGATTCCAGAACTAAGCGCTGTTCCAACTTTACACATTCATGAACCTTGGAAAATGACAGCCATGGAACAAACGTTTTGCAACGTTATTATTGGTGAAACCTATCCAAACCCCATAGTAGATTTACAAGAAAGTTCGAGAATTGCGAGAGACAAAATTTGGGGACATAAAAAACACCCTGCTGTGTTGCAAGAAAAGAATAGACTTTTACAAACTCACGTCAATAGAAACTAATGAAAAAGGAAAATCTGCCAGAGAAAATATGTGTGGTTTGCGACAGACCATTTACATGGCGTAAAAAATGGGAGAAAAATTGGAACGACGTTAAATATTGCAGCACACGTTGCAGAAAGAATAAATGAAAAGCATCAACTTAATATTTCCACATCAATTGTTTCAGGAATCACCAATTTTTGAAACCACTGCTCCTATTTATATAATTGAAGAATATTTGTTTTTTAAGCAATACCCGTTTCATAAACAAAAAATAGCGTTTCATAGAGCTTCAATGAAGTGCTACGCAGATTTTCTTCGGAATAAAAAAAACCTCGAAGTAAATTATATTGAAGCTATTAACGATTTATCGGATATTAGAAAGTTAATCGTCCAGTTAAGTAAACAAGAAGTAAAACACATTAACTACATAGACCCAACGGATAATTGGCTTCAAAAAAGGATAGAAAAAACAAGTGAAGAGCACGGCATTTCAACAACCGTGTATACCTCGCCTTTATTCTTAAACACTAAAGATGAACTGGCTAATTTCTTCCGAAAGGATAAAAAGAAATACCATCAATCTACATTTTATACCGAACAGCGTAAAAAAAGAAAGATTTTAGTCGATTCTGAAAATAAACCATTGGGAGGCAAATGGAGTTTTGATGCTGAAAACAGAAAAAAATATCCTGCTAAAAAAACACCACCATCTGTTCAGTTTCCAGATAACGACACCTATTATTTAGAAGCAAAAACATATGTAGAAAAGCATTTTTCGAATCACTTAGGTAAACTTACCGAACACTCTCTATACCCTACTAATTTTATAAGCACAAACAATTGGTTACAGCAGTTTTTTGAACAACGTTTTATGGAATTTGGAACTTATGAAGATGCTATAGTTGCAGAAAACTCGATACTAAACCATAGTGTATTAACGCCTATGCTAAACGTAGGTTTGATAACGCCTAAGCAAATAATTGATGCTTGCTTATTATATGCTGAAGAGAACAATGTACCTATTAATTCTACAGAAGGTTTTATTAGGCAAATTACAGGTTGGCGCGAATTTATAAGAGGCGTTTATGAAGCTAGAGGTAGTGAAGAACGCACCACTAATTTTTGGGGATTTAAAAAGAAAATTCCTAAATCGTTTTACGATGGCACCACAGGCATAGCACCTATAGATAAAACTATTAAAAAAGTGCTGCAAACTGGCTATTGCCATCACATAGAGCGCTTAATGGTTTTGGGGAACTTTATGATGCTTTGTGAGTTCGATCCAGATGAAGTTTATAAATGGTTTATGGAACTCTTTATTGATGCTTACGATTGGGTAATGGTAACCAATGTATACGGAATGAGTCAGTTTGCAGATGGCGGATTAATGGCGACAAAACCTTATATAAGCGGCAGTAATTATTTAATGAAAATGAGTAATTATAAAAAAGGAGATTGGCAAAACACTTGGGATGGGCTTTTTTGGCGCTTTATGCATACGCATCGCGACTTCTTTTTATCGAACCCTAGATTAGGCATGTTGGTGAAAATGTTTGATAAAATGACCCCTGAAAAGCAAAAGCAACATCTTAAACATGCAGAGCAATATTTAATATCCCTAAAAAACTAATATTATGCTATTTAATACAACACATACTAATGATGCTTTTGTAAAAGAAAGTGAAAACATAGTTGGTAAATCCTTTTCTTTTTTAGAAAAAATAAAAATGAGAGGGATTGGCTCTAGTAGATTTATGATTGAAGAATTAAGCCAGAAACTACAACCAAAAAACCTACAAGATCTTGCCATTAATTATGCTAACATAGAACTAAGGCCAAAAGGAATTATTATTCATTTCACTAATAGGCTCGATCGCTATTCGTGGATAATCCCCTATTATAGATTGGTTACATATAGCACTAAAACCTATACTATACATGCTAACGGACATTTTATTAAGTTCAAGAAAAACAAAAATTATATTGATAATAAAAAATTTACTGATAAAATGATTAACTTAAAAATTAGCTTTTTAAAATTAGATTATTACGATGCTTAAAAGCAATTTTTATCCTGAAATAACAAACTATGAAACAGCTCCTTCTAATATTTTTAATAACAACAAATATGCAAACAAATACTATATTTAAATTTGAAAAAACATCGGATATTACTAATTGGACAGTTGTTAACGATGATGTTATGGGTGGAAAATCGTCGGGAGGATTTTATCTAAATGAAGAAGGAAATGGTGTTTTTAAAGGCCATGTTTCTTTAGAAAACAATGGAGGATTCTCTTCCCTAAGATATCGATTTGATGAAATAAGTACAAAATCCTTTTCTAAAATTATATTGAAAATTAAAGGCGATGGAAAAAAGTATCAGTTTAGAATAAAATCGAAAGCATCTAATAAACACGCTTATATTTCTTATTTCAACACATCAAAAGATTGGGAATCTATAGAATTCTCATTGTCAAAAATGTATCCAACTTTTAAAGGAAGAAGGCTAGATATGCCAAATTACAACGCAAATGATATTGAGGAAATCGCATTTTTAATTGCTAACAAAGCGGCAGAAGATTTTAAATTAGAAATTGACTCTATCGTTTTAGAATAATTAAATTTCACTAATAGATGTAGCAATAAGCTTATTTATTAGTAAGCACTAAAACAAGAAAAGCCAATCTCTTTATCTGAGATTGGCTTTTCTATATATTGAAACTCTAAATTAATCTAGCACAAACTTAAAGCCAGCCGAAATAATACTTGATGAAAACGTAGTATCTCTATCATATTGATAGAACTTTAAATCGATACTTTTTAAACCATATTTCCAGATATGTGCTTTGGCGAAAATATCGGTGTATGAAACTCCAAAACCATATTGATTTGCAGAATATTCTGAAAGATCATAATCTGACGTATAAAACTCATCTGTAGATAAAGCTTCTTCATAAGGATTAAAATAATCTGCTGCAGTTTGATTATAATATCTGTAAGACGGATAAAGTGTAAACTTATCTGTAATTTTTATTGGCAACTCAATACTAGCCGTATGAGAGTTAATACCCCAATCATCATAATAATAACGATAAAAAGTACGTACGGTTAAAATTTCATTAATGTACCAATTTAAACGTCCGCCAGCAGCCACTTTAAACCTAGAGTCAGGTAAGCGTTCCACAGCATCGGCAAGCTGAAAATTATCTATAAAAGAATCGGCTACATCACCAAAATAGACTCTTTGAAAAGGTGTAGATAACAAACCATCTTGCTGAACAAAATCTAAAGCCAACGAACCTTGTAGATTTTTATGAAGTATTTGTGAGAACCCAAATCCTAACGAATAAGAATTCCGCCCTTTACTATCAAACTCTCCAAATCTAGGGTTATAATTAGTATTGCCCGAAATAGTGTTTTGAGTAAATACTCGATCATTTAAACCATTCCCTCCTGCCCCAAAAGGTCTTAATTCCGTTGGGTAAATAGGATTCCAAGTATCAAGGTACACATTTCCGCTTACACTAACCTCGGTATTCTTTTCATTAAAAAGTTTGGAATACGTTCCACCAAATCCAACAGAAAAATAATCGTACTCTGAGGAAATAGCTAGCTTAGCCGACCAAATATCATTTCTATCGTCAGAGCTATGACTATAACTTCCTGTTAAATTTGCCCAAGTATCACTGCTTGAAGCCCCAGAAGATGCTTGAAACGGATCTGCTGGTCCGTCATCAAAAGGATCTATATTACTCGATGAAGCAGACGTATATGCAGAAATACCTGCATCTATAGTTAACACATCATCATCATTCAACGGGATAGAAACTACAAAAGTTCCTGTAACATCCGTTAATTCTTCGGTACCAATACCTCCACTTACCGCCGCATTATCGCCATCTTGACTATAATAACTAGTTAAAAAATCTACTTCGGTAGTTTCTAAAACCCTTTTTTTATAGACTTTGGTATCGTCTTGCCCTGTTTGTGCGTAACCTTTCGCGAAAGCGAATACACAAAACAAAATTATAAGTTTTTTCAATTTATTTTAATGTTTTAAAATTTCTAAATACATATACATACTAAGAGTTTCGGTTAATTACAA
The DNA here is from genome assembly GCF_009796805.1 of Algibacter sp. L1A34. Taxonomy (NCBI): domain Bacteria; kingdom Pseudomonadati; phylum Bacteroidota; class Flavobacteriia; order Flavobacteriales; family Flavobacteriaceae; genus Algibacter; species Algibacter sp. L1A34. The sequence goes on from NZ_CP047029.1 coordinate 3,865,179, forward strand.
CCACAACCACCACCTGTTTTTCCTCCGTTTGCCCCTACTGCTGCTTCTCTATAAGAGTGTGCCGTAGAAATATTACGATCTACTTTTTTATCAGATAATACCATATCTGGATCGTTTATATTCACTTTTTCATATTCTTTAACCACAACACAACTACTGAAAGAAGTGACGATTAATACGCAACATATCAACTTGTTTATCATAATTTATCTATTTCTATATTATTCGATTTTGTTATATTTCCTTTATCATCTATAATGATACATTCTATTTTCGGCAACTGATTTATTCTATCCAACCCCGCTTCTTTCCCCATAACAAAAACCGATGTGGCTAAGGCATCTGCCAGTTCAGCTTTTGGCGCAAAAACAGTTACACTTATAATTCCCGAAGACGGATATCCGGTACGTGGATCTATAATATGTGTGTAGCGCTTACCATTAAAATTAACGTACTTCTCATAATTTCCAGAAGTTACCACAGCTCCATTTGTTATTGGTAGTAAAGCAAACACCTTATTCTTGTTCATGGGGTTTGTAATGGCAACTTTCCATGCAGTGCCATCTGGTTGCTTTCCCCAAGTATTCATATCTCCCGATGCATTTATAATGCCTGAAATCACACCTTTTGCTATAAGCAAGCCTTTTGCTTGGTCTGCCGCGTAACCTTTTCCGATAGCTCCAAAACCAATTTTCATACCTTCTAATTTTAGAAATACCGCAGTATTAACTCGATCCAAAATAATATTTTGAAAGCCGACTTTTGCCACAGATGCTTTTATTTCTTTTTCAGAAGGCATCACCATCATACTACCATCAAACTTCCAAATTCTATCCATTGATGCATAACTAATATCAAAAGCGCCATCTGTTAATCTTGAGATTCGAATAGCTCTTTCAATTAAATTAAAGAGTTCCAAATCAACTTTTACAGGTTTAATGCCTGCATTTTTATTTATGGCACTTGTTTGAGAGTTTTCGTCCCAAGAAGACATGAGTTTTTCAATTCGTATTATTTCCGCGACAGCGCTATCAATATATTTATTCCCCATTATAGAATCGTTTGCTACAACAGTAATATCAAAACGACTCCCCATAAGTTTTAAGGTTCGTTTATAGGGTTGCTGAGCCAAGCAAACCATTGAAAACAGAACGAGAAATGAAGTCATTAACCTTTTCAAATTATTTTGTAAAAACATTTAATTCTTTTATATAATTTTCTGGCGTTGTTTTCTTATAGCTCGTTTCCCCAAGAACTTCTCCTTTAACGTTTAAAACCACTACAAAAGGAAAAATGCCATTTTTATTATAAGTTTCTGCTAGATTAGCATTGGCTTTAGTTTGAGCTTCAGGCAACGCATTTTTCTTTCCTTTTGGAAAATCGGCCTGTAACATCACATAATTTTTGTTGGCATACTTTTTAAAAGTATCGGTACTCCAAATTTCGCGATCTAGCTTAATACATGGCCCACACCAATCCGAACCTTGAAAAACAAGTATTATAGGTTTATGCTCTTTAGAAGCAATGTCTTTAGCAACCGTGAAATCTGTTTGCCAATCTTGAGCAACCGCCGTAATTGCACATACCATTGTTACTGCTAAAGTCAATATTATTTTTTTCATTTTATTTATTTATTTTTATTAATGTTTAGTCTCAAATTATAGCCAATCCTATCAACAAATAGATTATTTTTTCATTATTAAACCCCGTTGATAACGCATCTTATTTATTTTATTATTTAAGCCAAATTAGCATCAAATAAAGCCCCAATAATAGCTGTTAAGCCCATAGCCAATGTTCCCCAAAACGTAATGCGAAGTATCGCTTTCAATGGTTTTGAACCTCCTGTTCTTGCAGAGGTTGCTCCTAAAACAGCTAAAAACAGAATAGCAAAAGCGTACTGTATATATTCCATAATATTTAAAGGTGCTACAAAAGCAACAAATACGGGCAAAAAACCACCCACGGTAAAAGATATTCCAGAAGATAATGCAGCCTGTAAAGGTTTTGCTTCCGTCATTTCTGTAATCCCTAATTCATCCCTAGCATGCGCTCCAAGAGCATCATGTGCGGTTAATTGTTTAGCAACCTCCAATGCGGTTTCGTGTGTTAAACCACGTGTTTTGTAGATTTCTGCAAGCTCCATCAATTCTTCTTCCGGAGTATCTATGAGTTCTTGTTTTTCACGAGCTAAATCAGACTTTTCAATATCTGTCTGTGAGCTAACAGAAACATATTCTCCTGCAGCCATAGATAATGCTCCAGCAACTAAGCCGGCAACACCTGCAAGTAAAATTGGTTCGCGCGTACTACTTGCCGCAGCAACACCTATTATTAAACTTGCAGTAGATAAAATCCCATCATTCGCTCCTAAAACTCCTGCTCTAAGCCAACCACTCCGGTTTATATAGTGCTTTTCTGTTGTTTGTACTTCCATAACTATTCTCCCAATAAATTAAATGCTCCTTTAGTCAAAAATTTGGTGTATGGCTCAAAATCAGCGATGTTCTCTATAACCGTATACCCGTTATAATTTTCTTTTACGTCTACTTTTATTTGATTGAAATAATAAATATCATCGTCTTTTTCATCTAAAACCAATACAAATGAAAAGCCATCCACGTCAATGATAGATTCATTAGGTAACGCTTTCGCGGAAATAGAACTTGTAATGATATGAGCTTCTACAAACATGCCTACCAAGAAATTATTGTCAGACTCATTTTCCAGATGTCCATGAACATGAATGGTTCTATTGGGTTCTATAGATGTACCAACAAGATGAACTTCAGCTTTATAAGTTTCCGATGAAGCTTCCGGGATTTTAAAATCTATCTTTTGCCCTTTTTTAATAGCCATAACATCCTTCTCATAAACAGACAGTTCTAAATGAATATGGTCATTATCGATAATCTCCAAAATGGATGTAGCAGGTGAAACATAAGTCCCTTTAGTAACATTTACCTTGGTAACACTACCAGAAATTGGTGCCAAAATACTAACCACAGAAGTTATATACCCTGAACGGATTCTTGACGGTGAAATATTAAGCATACTCAGTTGTTTCTCTAAACCTCTATGTTTTGCAACTCCCGTTTTATAGTCACTCTCTGCTTTCAAAAAACTTTTTTGTGAGGTAATGTTTTCAGCTTTCATAGTTACCTGTCTATCGTATTCAGCTTTTAGATAAGTAAGTTGCTCATTCACTTCCATATAGCTTTGCTGCAAGGAAACAAACTCAGGGTTTTCAATGGTAACGAGAATGTCACCTTTTCTTACCTTATCACCTATTAATAAAGGTGTGGTTTTAATATACCCACCCATGGTTGCATTTACAACGGCTCTATTTTCTGGAGGAACATCAATCATTCCATTCACACTTACAACATTAGGGAATGCCTTTTCTTCTAGATTACCTAAAGTCATTTTACTTTGGTCAAATTGTGCTTGCGTCACCTGGATACGGCTGTCTTTTATCGTACTGTTTTCAATTTGAAATTCGGTTGTTTCATTCTTTTTTTCACCACAGCTAAAAAAGGAGAAAACAAGACTGAGTATCACTATTGTATATATATTACGTTTCATAACGTTGCGTCTATAAAGTTAAATAATTAAGGGTTATAATGGTTTGATTGTATGCATCAAGTTTATCTAAGTGATTTAATTTTATTTCATAAGCACTTTCTAAACTTTGGATATATTGATAGAAATCGATTTCGCCATTTCTAAAACTTCCTTTTGCTGTTTTTAAAATTTCTTCTGAAAGCTTATCGCCTTCATTTTCATAATAACTCAACGCTTTTTGAAACTGAGATAACTGAATTTTAAGGGCATTAAACTTTTCATTTAATTGAATCTCATACTCTTTAGATTCTGAAACCGCAGCATCTTCTGCAAAACCTGCCGCTTTAATTCGAGCCGCTTGACCACTAAAGAATATTGGGATTTTTAAACCGAATTGATATCCAGAAAGATTTACTCCTAAACCAGGATTAGTCCCTTGAAAATAATTAAGACTGATATCTGGCAGCAGTTTATGGTTTTCAAAACGACGTTCGGCTTGTAATAAAGACACTCTATTTTTATAGTATGCAATTTCTGCACTACCATCAATATCAAGAGTATTCAACATGGCTTTTAGAGACGATGTATTCGCTATTGTTATCGATTCTTCAACCTGAATTATTTTTAATAAAACATTATAAACTAATAAAACATCTTTTTGAGCTTCACTATACTTAAGACTAATTTGTTTTTGCTTTGATACTGCTGTAATTTTCTCTAAATAATTGGTTTCTCCAAGCTCAAAACGCCTAGCTGCCACTTTTGCAAAATTAGTATAAAGACTATCTAATCTTTTATAGACGTTTCCCTTTTCTCTAGCAATTTGATATGCATAATAAGCAGCAGTTACTTTTCGCGCAATTCCTTTTTTCTGAATATTATAAGTGCTTGAAATCATTCCATAACGCGCTTGATTAACTTTCTTTTCGGAGAAATAAACCGTTGGAAATTTAAAATCTTGCTGAACACCAAACACCCTTAACGGCTCATTATTACCTGCTAAATTATTTTCATCAAACTCATAATAAACATGTGTTTTATCAAAACTAAAAGCAGCACCAATTAAAGCGTCCGATTCTTTTACTTGTAATCTCCCCGCTTCTAATCCAACATTATTTTCAATAGCCATTGGTATAAGATCTTTTAATTTTACACCAACTTGTTCTTGAGCAAATCCGCTAAATGAAGCCAATAATAAAATAAAACCTAATGTCTTTTTAGAACGTTTTCTGCCAAGTTTGCTCTTTGTGCTGTATGGACGATTAAATAAAGCATAAAGCACTGGCAGAACTATTAACGTTAATAAGGTTGCTGTAACCAAACCTCCAATGACCACGGTAGCTAGCGGACGTTGAACTTCTGCACCAGCATTGGTAGAAATGGCCATAGGTAAAAACCCTAAAGCCGCAGCGGCAGCAGTTAATAATACTGCTCGTAATCTATCTTTAGTACCTTGTTTTATTAGAGCTTCCATACTTTCAAACCCATGATTTTTTAATTCTTTAAAATGCTCTATTAATACAATACCATTAAGCACTGCAATACCGAATAACGCAATAAAACCAACGCCTGCCGATATACTAAAAGGCAAACCACGAAGCCATAATAATAACACACCACCAACTGCAGCTAAAGGAATTGCCGAGTAAATAATTAAAGCTTCTTTTACCGATTTAAAAGCGAAATACAAAAGCACAAATATTAATACCAGTGCAATAGGCACGGCAACCATTAATCTAGATTTAGCGCTTTGCAAATTTTCAAACTGACCACCATAAGTAATAGAATACCCAATAGGCAAATGGATGTTTTCATTTATTAATTCTTGAACATCATCTACAACAGATTGTAAATCACGATTACGCACATTTACACCAACGACAATTCTACGTCTGGTATCATCACGGGATATTTTGGCTGCTCCTTTTTTATAACTGATATCTGCCAATTCATTCAACGGAATTTTTCCACCGGAAGGTAAATCAATATAAAGATTATCAAGATTATCAATATCTTGGCGCTTTTCTTTATCTAGCCTCACCACTAAATCGAATCGTTTTTCACCTTCAAAAACACTACCTGCAGATCTCCCTGCAAAGCCCATAGAAATCATATCATTCAGTTCTTGAATATTAAGCCCATATCTGGCAATTTTAGCGCGATTATATTGTACACTCATTTCTGGTAATCCTGCAATTTTTTCAACAGAAATATCTGCGGCTCCCGGCACATTTTCTATAAGAGCTCCAATCTCGTTTCCTTTTTTTGAAAGAATATCTAAATCATCTCCAAAAATTTTGATGGCGATATCTGCGCGAACACCTGTAATCAATTCATTAAAACGCATTTCTATAGGCTGTGTAAATTCGACTTCCATTCCTGGAATAACTGCTAAAGCTTCTTTAAACTTATCCGCTAATTCATCTTTAGATGACGCCGATATCCATTCGCTTTTAGGGTTTAGCACAATAATAACGTCACTTTCTTCCATAGACATGGGGTCCGTTGGCACTTCTGCCGCACCAATACGCGTCACCACTTGTTTTACTTCTGGAAACTGTTTTAGTAGAATTTTTTCAATTTCGGTAGTAATTTTAACCGTATTACTTAAGGATGTTCCTGTTTTTAAAATAGGTTGAATAACAAAATCACCTTCATCTAAAGTTGGCACAAACTCTCCGCCCATAGTCGAGTATAAATAAATTGAAATCGCTAAAAGAGTACCTGCGATACCTAAAACTAACTTTTTACTTCGCAATGCCCAATCTATTGTTGGCTCATATATTTTATTGAGCCAATTCATTAATTTTACAGACACATTTTTATGAGTTGCATTTGATGGTTTTAAAAATAAAGAGGCAACCACAGGAACATAAGTAAAGCAAAAAATCATGGCACCTATTAGCGCAAAACTAAAAGTTAATGCCATAGGTTTAAACATTTTACCTTCTACTCCAGAAAGCGATAATATTGGAATGAATACAATTAAAATAATAAGCTGACCGAAGATGGCCGAATTCATCATTTTTGATGCTCCTGAAAATGTGATATTATCTTTAAAATCTTGAAGGTCTTCTTTTGACAAAGCACTAATTTCATGCTTTTTCTGTGTCATTTGAAAGGCGATAAATTCCACAATAATTACTGCACCATCAATGATAATTCCAAAATCAATAGCTCCTAAACTCATCAAGTTTGCATCAACACCAAATATGTACATTAAAGATAATGCAAACAATAAACACAGCGGAATAACGGATGCTACCACAAGACCAGAACGCAAATTCCCAAGAAGTAAAACCACAACAAATATCACAATTAAACACCCAAGAACTAGGTTTTCAGTCACTGTAAACGTGGTTTTAGCAATGAGTTCGCTACGGTCGAGAAAAGCATTAATATAAACACCTTCTGGTAACGATTTTGAAATTTCATCTACACGCTCTTTTACGGCTTCAATTACTTTTTTAGAATTGGCATCCTTAAGCATCATTACTTGCCCCAACACTTTTTCACCTTCACCATTCCCTGTTATTGCTCCAAATCGTGTAGCACTTCCAAAACCTACTTTAGCTACATCTTTAATATAAATAGGTAAACCATTTGTGTTTTTAACCACTATATTACGAATATCTTCTAAAGATGAAACCAAACCTTGTCCTCGAATAAAAAAGGCTTGATTTACCTTCTCAATATATCCGCCACCAGAAACACTGTTATTCATTTCCAAAGCTGTAAAAACATCGGTTGCCGAAATATCCATGGCATTCAGTTTTTCTGTATCAATAGCAACTTCATATTGTTTTAAAAAACCACCCCAAGTATTCACTTCCACAACTCCAGGAATCCCCGAAAGCTGTCGCTTTACAACCCAATCCTGTATAGTTCGTAAATCTTCAGCATTATAACGGTCTTTAAATTCCGGTTTTACATCAAGAATATATTGATAAATCTCCCCTAGCCCTGTTGTAATAGGGCCCATTTCTGGCGTACCAAAACCTTCCGGTATCTTTTCGGAAGCCGACTTTATTTTTTCAGCAATAAGCTGTCTAGGTAAAAAGGTTCCCATAGCATCATCAAAAACGATGGTAACTACAGAAAGTCCGAATTTTGATATAGAACGAATCTCTATAACTCCTGGCAAATTTGCCATCTCCAATTCTACAGGATAGGTTATAAATTGCTCCATATCTTGAGTAGATAGATTACGAGAAGTGGTAATAACTTGTACCTGATTGTTTGTAACATCGGGCACAGCACCAATAGGTATTTGAGATAATGAATACAGTCCGAACCCAATAATAAAGACTGTAAATAAGAGAACAATAAACTTGTTCTTTATACTGAAATTAATAATATGTGATAACATTTTTTCATAAAATAATCAATGTGAACATTCCAAAGCCATTACATGATTAAGGAATTAAAATAAAAAAGTTCGTGATTACTTATGATAACCTTGGTGGCTGAAAAAGTCCCTCTAAATGAAGTGCAGAAGAAGGTGCTTGATAATGAAATTGATGTATATTTAATTCTGAAAACTCACCTGTTTTTAATTCTGATTTATGCGTGTTTAGTACAAAAGCCGTAATTGAAGACATGTGGGATTGATGCTGAAAAGGTAATTGCTCGTGATCTTCCTTTTCTTCTTGATGTTCCTTATCATGATCTGCCTTAAGCTCACCATAATGCTTAGAAATAAAAACAAAAACATTATCGCCGTATTGTTGACTATGGTATTGTGCATGCTCAATAAAATCATCGATTTGCGCAATATCCCCAACACATAAGCCAAAACTTTGTATTAGGATAACAAAAGATAACGATATAGAAAATAGTTTACTCACCAATACAAAGGTAATAAATTGAAACTTTCATAACATCTTTTAGTATAAGTTTTTTCTATGACGCCATTTATAAAGACATTATTATCAATAATTCTACTAACAGATTTACAAAATGATTTATAAATAAAAATCAACTCTTTTAATTAGGTTTTGTTAATAAACTAGAACGCGTAGGCATAGAAACCATAGAGTCAAAATAACGATTAAGCATCTTATCCTATTGTGCACTTAAACTATCCAAATCTTTACCTAAAGAAGAACAACTTAATTGATTATTAACGCCAGACTGAACCAAAATGATATTAGGCTTTACACTTTTTTACTGCAACAACTAAAACTAAACATCGTAGTAACCATAACTATTAAAAAATCCTTGCCAAACATATTAAGACTATTCAAGAAAATATCTATTATTAAATTTTTCTTCTGAAGAAATATTACTTTTTTACCTAAATTAAAAAAACTGATAAAGATTATAAACAAAAAAATCCCGCTTAAAAAGCAGGATTCTTTCAATAAAATATATTTCAATTATGCTTATACAAACATTGGTTTGTTATGCATCATATCATTTACTTTTGTTTTTACAGCTTCTAAAGCTGTTTCATCTTCAAAGTTATTAATAACCTCGTCTACAAGCTCTACAATAGCAACCATATCGGTATCATTTAAACCACGCGTAGTAACAGCAGAAACACCTAAACGGATTCCAGAAGTTACAAATGGAGACTTATCATCGAAAGGCACCATGTTTTTATTTACTGTAATATCAGCTTTTACTAAAGCCTGCTCAGCATCTTTACCCGATAAATTTTTGTTACGTAAATCTATTAACATACAGTGGTTATCAGTTCCTCCAGAAATAATATTATAACCTTTAGATACTAATGCTTTTGCCATTGCAGCCGCGTTTTTCTTAACTTGTAATTGGTATTGCAAAAACTCATCGGTTAAAGCTTCACCAAAAGCAATTGCTTTTGCTGCAATAATGTGCTCTAATGGTCCACCTTGATTTCCTGGAAAAACAGCTGAATCTAATAAAGACGACATTTTACGTAAGTTTCCATTTTTAAGTTTAATTCCGAAAGGGTTTTCAAAATCTTTCCCCATCATAATCATTCCTCCTCTTGGACCACGTAGTGTTTTATGAGTTGTTGTTGTTACAATATGGCAATGTGGTAATGGATCGTTTAAGATACCCTTAGCAATTAATCCTGCTGGGTGAGATATATCTGCCATTAAAATAGCACCAACACTATCAGCAATCACTCTAAAACGTTCAAAATCGATATCACGTGAGTAAGCCGAAGCTCCAGCGATTATTAATTTTGGTTGTTCTTTAGTAGCAATTTCTTGAATTTTATCATAATTTAAAACACCAGTTTCTTGCTCTACACCGTAAAATACAGGGTTGTAAAGTTTACCAGAAAAGTTTACAGGAGAACCGTGAGTTAAATGACCTCCATGAGATAAATCGAATCCTAAAATTTTATCTCCAGGCGTTAAACATGCATGATACACAGCTGTATTTGCCTGACTTCCTGAGTGTGGTTGTACATTTACATATACGGCTCCAAACAATGCTTTTGCTCTATCTATAGCAATTTGCTCAACTTCATCAACCACTTCACATCCGCCATAATAACGTTTACCAGGATAACCTTCGGCGTATTTATTGGTTAACACAGAGCCTGCAGCTTCCATAACTTGGTCGCTAACAAAATTCTCCGATGCAATAAGTTCTATACCATTTAATTGGCGTTCTTTTTCGGCTTCAATGAGTTCAAAAATTTGTTCGTCGCGTTGCATATAATGAGTTTGTTTTTTTAATATTCCGCAAAAATAACAAATAGATTACTTAAATTGAGTAATATTCCGTTTTTTACATTTAAGTTTTTAACCAATTTATTAACGGTTAAAGAAAATTCATTTTTAAAGTAATTTTTCGTTGTAAAACAAAAAAATTATGTACGTTTGATAAGAATACAACAACTAGAAAATAAAAAAGATATGCCATTAACAGCGAACAACCCAGATAGAACGTCGTGGCTGCACGTCGATAAAAATTCCGATTTCCCTATACAGAACATTCCTTTCGGTGTTTTTTTAACACGAGACGATATTATAACTATTGGTACGCGTATTGGCGACACCGCTATAGATTTAGGCGCACTACACCAATTAGGCTATTTTGAAGGCATCCCTTTAACCGATGATATTTTTCTTCAAGATACCTTAAACGATTTTATTGCCGATGGCCGTAAAACATGGCGTTTAGTAAGAAATAGAATAGCCGAAATTTTCGATGCTGAAAATGATAGCCTTAAAAGCAATAAAAAACATAAAGAAGTGGTTCTTTTTCGTTTAGATGAAATTGAAATGCAACTACCTGTTCAAATTGGTGATTATACCGATTTTTACTCAAGTAAAGAGCATGCCACCAACGTTGGCACGCTATTTAGAGACCCTGAAAATGCACTTTTACCAAACTGGTTGCATATTCCGGTAGGTTATCATGGGCGTAGCTCTTCTATAATTCCATCGGGTATTCCAGTGAACCGTCCGCAAGGTCAAACTTTACCTAACGGAGCAACCGAACCTATATTTGGCCCTAGTAAATTAATCGATTTCGAATTAGAAATGGCTTTTATTACTACCGATGCTAATGATTTAGGCGAACCAATTCCTGTTAACGAAGCCGAAGAGTATATTTTTGGACTCGTTTTACTTAATGACTGGAGTGCTCGCGATATTCAAAAGTGGGAATATGCGCCACTAGGTCCTTTTTTAGCAAAAAGTTTCGCATCGTCCATTTCACCATGGATAGTTACTTTAGATGCACTTGAACCTTACCGTGTAGAAGGTCCTAAACCAATAAAAAAACAACTTGATTACTTAAAATATAAAGGCAAAAAAAGCTACGATATTAATTTAGAAGTTGCCATACAGCCAAAAGGCGCTAAGGAAACCACTGTTTCTAAAACGAATTTTAAACATATGTATTGGAACATGTCTCAACAGTTTGCTCACCACACTGTTAATGGATGTCCTGTAAATTCGGGTGATATGATGGGAAGCGGAACAATTTCGGGACCTACACCAGATTCATACGGATCTATGCTAGAATTAACATGGAAAGGTGAAAACCCAATAAAAATGAAAGACGGTAGCGAACGTAAATTCATAAATGATAACGATACCGTTATTATGCGAGGTTATTGCGAAAAAGATGGCACTCGCATAGGTTTTGGCGAAGTATCTACTAAACTTTTACCTGTTTATAAAAAATAAAAACACTAGTATTAAAAAGCATAAAAAACCTTTCTAATTAAAATTTAGGAAGGTTTTTTTTTATTTTGGCATCACTATTGAAACATAGTTTCAATCCATAAATTTCTATTACTATGAAAAGAGCAATACTTATACTATTTATAACAATTAACCTTATAGCATGTAACACGGCTAAACAAGTTGAAAAAGCGGTGCATTCTGGTAATTACGATTATGCCATCAATACAGCACTCGATAAACTTAAAACCAATAAATCGAAAAAACGTAAAAAAGAATACATTTTTATGTTACAAGATGCTTTTACAAAAGCCGAAAACAGAGATTTAAACCGAGTAGATTATTTAAAAAAGGAAGGTAATCCAGAAAATTATCAAGAAATCTTCAATCTATACAATGCTTTAAATTCTCGTCAAGAATCTATTAAACCTATTTTACCATTAACCGCCAATGGTAAAAATATAAACTTCGATTTTATAGATTATAGCGATTTAACCATCAATGCTAAAAACAATCTTGCAAATCACATTTATACTAGTAGTTTAAAGTTACTTGATTCTAAATATAAAACAGATATTCGAGAAGCTTATAATAACTTGGTTTATTTAAACAGAATAACACCTCATTTCAAAAATACTAACGAACTTATAAACGAAGCGCAAATACTCGGTACCGATTTTATTTTGGTAACCATAAACAACCAAACCAACCAAATAATCCCAAACCGTTTACAAAGCGATCTATTAAATTTTGACACCTACGGCTTAAATAAACAATGGAGCGAATACCATGCAAGTAAAGCCGAAAATTTTCAGTACGATTATGCCATGCAGCTCAATCTAAAACAAATAACGATATCTCCAGAACGCTTTAGAGAACGTGAAATTTTAAGAGAGAAAAAAATTAAAGATGGTACAACCTATAAGCTAGATAGAGAAGGTAACGCCGTAAAAGATAGTCTAGGCAAATACATAGAGATAGATAAAATTATCGATGTAAAATATAGATTTATAGAAAGTATACAAACCAAAGAAGCTCAAATTTTGGCAAATGTGGTATATATCGATTTAAAAACCAAACAAACTATAGAGAGCTTCCCTATAGATAGCGGTTTTATTTTCGAGAACATATATGCTAAACATTACCGTAAAAAAAATAAGCAAAACGATCAACGCGCCCTAACGATAGAAGATCTGGAATTATTAAAAAACCGACAATTACCTTTTCCTACTAACGAGCAAATGGTGTTTGATACCGGAGAAGATTTAAAACTAAAATTAAAAGAAATTATAAACGGCTTTGGTACAAACTAGCCGAATAAAACTTATAAACACTCCATAAAAAAAAACCTTTGAAGTTATTTCAAAGGTTTTTTTTTATTATTTATATTACCAAATAGCAGTACTATTCAATAGATTTCTCGTAAGTAAATGTTGTTGTGGTATTAATAACATTTCCATTTACATCAACATATTTTAAATTACCTTCTGTAGAAAACGCTGTGCTTTCATCGTTAACTTCAATTTGAGTTAATTGTGAAGAACAATTAGAAACAATTATTAACCCAGAAGATTCATTCAACTCCCAAGTTCCAGTTATTTCTTGCTCGTTATCACAATCAATAGCCGTCATTCCTCCGGTAAAAGCATAATCTCTATTATCACCAAATTCATATACAATATCTTTTGAGCAATCTGTATATTGAGCAAATAAATCAGTGCTTGGGTTATCTATTTCATCATCCGTTAAATCAATTTCATCTTCTGAAACAACACTTTTCAGCGTCCATTTACCAGTAAAATTAATTTCATTACTAGTTAATTCACCTGTAACATCCTCAGCACACTTTAAATCATTGTCATCATCATTACAACTAATAAATAAAATACTACATGCGATTAAACTTTTCACTAATAAGATACTTTTTTTCATAATTTATATTTTTTTAAAAGATGAATAAAGCACCAAATAGTTGCGTAAAAAAGCTACTTATTTAGCAAAAAAAACATAAAAATATTATCTATCTGGCTCTTAAACCTCTAAGAATTTAAATTAATTAACAATATCGCGCTTAGCCAATTTCGAAGCAATAATACTTATTATTAAAATTTGAGTGGCATGAAATAACATAAGTGGCAATAGTATAATACCGACAGAAGCCATATTACCAAACAGTATTTTAGAAAAAACCGTACCGTGAACTAACGATTTTTTAGTACCACAAAACTGAGCTGTTATTTGATCTTCTTTGTTAATTTTAAGTTTTTCAGCCATAAATTTTGTTAGATAAAAGGCTACAGAAAATAAAAAGAGTACACCTATAAAAATGGCTAATAAATCTAAAAAGGATACAGAACTAAATATATTATTGTAGAAGGATTCTGAAAAACTCTTATAAATTATTAATAGAATAATAGACTTATCAAAAAGCGTTAATTTACTACTATGTCTTTGGGCAAAACTACCTAGAAAACGTTGTAATAGAAGTCCCAAAATTACAGGTAAAATAATCTGAACAATAAGTTTCATGTAAATCGCAGTAAAGTCGAAATCGGATTGTGCATCATCTACAAATAACCCCATCCAAAGTGGCGTAATCACAATACCTATAATTCCAGATATACTCGCATTAAAAATAGCTGCCGGTATATTGCCCTTGGCCATAGATACCATAACAACCGACGATGATACCGTAGATGGTAATGCCGCCAAAAAAAAGAAAGCCAACCATATAGTTTCTTGTTCTGCATTTTGAATTAACGGACGAAACATTAAAACCAATAACGGAAACATTAAAAAAGTAGACCCCTGCACTAAAAGATGCAATTTCCAGTTTTTAAGTCCTGCCTTCAATTTTGTTGGACTTAATTTAAGTCCGTAGAAAAAGAATATAAGCGAAATTCCTACCGAACTAATTGTATCGATAGGAATTTCACTTTCTTGTGTTCCCCATTGCGGAAAGAAATAAGCTATTAAAATAGTTGCTATAATAGATAGAACAAACTTATCAATCTTTACTTTCATGTACCTTCATCTTAATTTATGCTAAATAAAATAATTACGGCAACATAGCAAAAGATAAAACAACAAAACACTCTAGATACATTAAACCCAGAATATTCTAAATATATAAAATTAAACCAAACTAGCTAAATCCATTTCATTAATAGCTCCGTGACTCTCATGAGCTACCACTACTCCGTTTTTAATAACCAAAAGCTGTGGCGATTGGTGCATAACCTGAAATTTATAACCAACCTCATTAGATATATCACGAAAATTCAACAAATCTAAAAAATACAAATCCACTTCTTTTTCCGTAAAATCATAAGCACCCACAAACTCTTTCATCACCATACTACTAATCCCGCAACGCGTAGAATGTTTAAAGATAATCTGTGTTTTAGTACTTGACTTCTCCTTAATTAAATCCAATTGCTGCAAAGCATTCAAAGGAATCCAAGGCAATACTTTTTCCTCTTTTGATTCTCCCGAATCACCAAAAATTTTACTAAATAATCCCATAGTTATTTTTTTATTTTCATCCCCTTGTAACAGAGAATTTTATACTATTTTTTATTTGGGCGTTACCACAAGGGTCGGGCTTTCACTACTCGCTCCCTCCTATGGTCGGGGAGCTCAAACATGCCGTTCAATCCCTAACGCATTCATCCGCCAAATTAATGTTAAACTCAAATTTTTTTCGAGCTTTTGTTGTCAAAATTAACTACTTTTATAGTACTTAAAATTAAAACTTACCAAAAATAAGTCGACGGGTAAACTAAAACCTTACAAACCGACAAAAAGTCATTAAAAACCGCACCATAACCGCCATTTTGTCCTGTAAATCAACTTGGTAGGGAATTTGAAATATACATTCAAAATAAAACACTAATAAGGTTTTCGCCTTAGCGGAAATCAAAAAACATAACAAGATGAACCTAAACGATTACACCATTAAATCGCAAGAGGCCATTCAGCAAGCGCAGCAAATTGCGCAAGGTCTAGGCCAACAGCAAATTGAAAATGAACACATTTTTAAAGGCATTTTTGAAGTCGACGAAAATGTGCTTCCGTTTATTTTAAAAAAATTAAACGCAAACATTCCTATACTAAAACAAGCTTTAGATAAACAAATAGAAAGCTTTCCTAAAGTATCAGGAGGTGAACTCATGCTTTCTCGCGAAGCTGGAAAAACATTAAACGAAGCATCTATAATTGCAAAAAAATTAAAAGATGATTACGTTTCTATAGAACACCTTATTCTAGCTGTTTTTAAATCGAACAGTAAAATAGCACAAATGCTAAAAGACCAAAGTATTACAGAAAAAGGTTTAAAATCAGCAATCGAAGAGTTAAGACAAGGCGAAAACGTAACCTCGCAAAGCCAAGAAGAAACCTACAATTCGTTAGACAAATACGCAAAAAACTTAAATCAATTAGCAAAAGACGGCAAATTAGATCCAGTTATTGGTCGTGATGAAGAAATTCGTAGAATTCTACAAATTTTATCCCGTCGTACCAAAAACAACCCAATTTTAATAGGAGAGCCTGGAACAGGTAAAACCGCAATTGCAGAAGGTTTAGCGCACCGTATTGTGGATGGCGATATTCCTGAGAATCTAAAAAACAAACAAATTTTCGCACTAGATATGGGCGCACTTATTGCAGGTGCTAAATACAAAGGTGAATTTGAAGAACGTTTAAAAGCCGTTATAAAAGAAGTAACTTCCAGCGATGGTGATGTGGTTTTATTTATTGATGAAATCCACACATTGGTTGGTGCAGGTGGCGGACAAGGCGCTATGGATGCAGCCAATATTTTAAAGCCAGCCTTGGCTCGTGGCGAACTTAGAGCTATTGGGGCAACCACTTTAGATGAATATCAAAAATATTTTGAAAAAGATAAAGCGCTAGAACGTCGTTTCCAAAAAGTAATGGTGAACGAACCAGATACCGAAAGTGCCATTTCAATACTTCGTGGTATTAAAGAAAAATATGAGGCTCACCACAAAGTACGTATCAAAGATGAAGCTATTATTGGTGCCGTAGAACTTTCAACACGATACATTACCAATCGTTTTTTACCAGATAAAGCGATCGATTTAATGGACGAGGCAGCTGCAAAACTGCGTATGGAAATAAACTCTAAACCCGAAGAACTCGATGTTTTAGATCGTAAAATCATGCAACTTGAAATTGAAATTGAAGCTATTAAGCGTGAAAAAGACGAAGTAAAGTTAAAATCACTACGTTCTGATTTAGCTAATATTAAGGAAACTAGAAATGAACTTAATGCCAAATGGAAAAGTGAAAAAGAAGTTGTAGATAATGTACAGAACACCAAACAAGCTATTGAAAACTTCAAGATAGATGCAGAAAAAGCTGAACGTGAAGGTGATTATGGTAAGGTAGCAGAATTACGTTATGGTAAAATAAAAGAAGCACAAGAACAATTGGAAGCTTTCCAAAAACAATTGGACGAAAAATCGGAAACATCTCTTATTAAAGAAGAGGTTACTTACGATGATATTGCTGAAGTTGTTGCCAAATGGACAGGTATTCCTGTTACTAAAATGCTTCAAAGTGAACGAGAAAAATTATTAAGACTTGAAGATGAATTACACAAACGTGTAGTTGGCCAAGAAGAAGCTATAGAAGCTGTTAGTGATGCCGTTCGCCGTAGCCGTGCAGGATTACAAAATCCCAAAAAACCAATTGGAACCTTCCTCTTTTTAGGGACAACCGGTGTTGGTAAAACCGAATTAGCAAAAGCTTTGGCGGAATATTTGTTTGATGATGAAAATGCATTAACTCGGATTGACATGAGTGAATATCAAGAACGTCACGCTGTAAGCCGTTTAGTAGGAGCACCTCCGGGATACGTAGGTTATGAAGAAGGCGGACAATTAACTGAAGCTGTGCGTCGTAAACCATACTCTGTAGTGCTTTTGGATGAAATTGAAAAAGCACACCCAGATACTTTTAATATTTTACTACAAGTTTTAGATGAAGGTCATTTAACAGATAACAAAGGTAGAACTGCCGATTTTAAAAATACGATTATTATCATGACTTCCAATATGGGTAGTCAAATAATCCAAGATCGTTTTGAAGCGACAAAAGACATCAATTCAGCAATTGAAGCCGCCAAAGTAGATGTCCTTGCGCTACTAAAGCAAACCGTAAGACCAGAATTTTTAAACCGTATTGACGATACCGTAATGTTTACACCGTTAAGCAAAGAAAACATTGTATCTATTGTTGGTTTACAAATAAAAGGTATTACTAAAATGATAGCACAACAAGGCATCACTTTCGATGCTACGCCAGACGCTGTAGCCTATTTAGCAGATAAAGGTTATAACCCTGAGTACGGTGCAAGACCTGTAAAACGTGTCATACAAAAAGAAGTTTTAAATGCTCTAAGTAAAGAGATATTAGCAGGAACGGTAACTACCGATAGTATTATTTTACTAGATGCATTCGATGATAAGTTGGTTTTTAGAAATGAAAATCATTTAGTTAGCGAAGAAATATAATTTTAAAAACAGAAATTTAAATCTTAAAAAGCAACACAAAACTCATAAAGAGGGATGTGTTGCTTTTTTTTATTCAACGGAATATGAGGAAAACCGTATGAAACACTAAATTCCTAGTGTATTTTAACCAATTCGATGTAAAACAATAAACCTTCATTTAAAACGCTATAAAACAATAATTTAATACACTAAAGAATGTCTACATAACACTTCACTATAGATAAATAATATTACAAACAATACTATTTCCAAAACTTTTCTATGAAAGTAAATAAAATACTACCGTTCGTCTAAAAAATTAAAAATTAAAAAATCGACCAATGGTTAGTTACTAACTTCGCTAAGGAATTACCCTAGAATCTGATATATAAAAAAATTAGATTTAATAATTCTCCCTCAAAAAAAAAGCTTAACCTAAAAACTCCCTAACATGATTATTTCTGAGTACATAGACTATACTCTATTATCACCCACAACTACCGAAGCCGAAATTATCACGCTTTGTAAAGAGGCAAGAAAAAGTAACCTTAGTAGCATATGCATAAATAGCTGTTATGTTACATTAGCAAAAGAATTACTAAAAGGAACAGATGTGAAAATCTGTTCAACTGTAGGTTTTCCAGCAGGAAGCTCATCTACAGCCACTAAAATATTTGAAGCCACAAATGCTATTAAAGAAGGTGCTAATGAAATTGATATGGTAATCAATCTTGGCTTATTAAAAAGCAGAAATTATGTTTCAGTAATGAAAGATATTAGCGCTGTAAAATTAGCTATTAGTAAAACACCTCTAAAAGTAATTATTGAAATATCGGAATTAAATAAAAACGAAATAGTAAAAGCATCTCAAATTTGTGCCGATGCCAATGCAGACTTTATTACTACATCTACCGGGTTTTCTAAAAGTGGCGCCACTTTTACAGCAGTAAAAATCATTAAAAAAACGGTTAGAGATGCTATAAAAATAAAAGCATCAGGAGGTATAACCAATCTAGAAATATCTCAAAAATTTATAGATATTGGAGTAAGCCGTATAGGTGCATCACCAAATTTAAAGCTTCGTAAAGCACTTTTGAAACTAGGATAAAAAAAACGTTATCCTTTTTATCTAAACGAAATGTTTTGTCCAGAATACTTCTGAGACAAAACATTTATTTACATATCACTCATTTAGAATATTTTTGGATACCCGCCAGTTGTCTGGCAATCCCGCATTGAAAGAATGATCTCACCAGAAGGTGTTAACTGAACAGTTCCTGGGATTAATAGTCCTGTTATAATCGGTTTTAAATTATTCTGTAGTGTTTATATCAATTGACACCCCATTCTATTATTGTTTTTTGAAACAGTAAACAAACACGAAAACCGTTGATTTTGTTGGGTTTCAGAAAAGTATTCTAATTCGGAGCCTTAATAAACTTCTATAACTTTTGAATCGATATAAGAATCATTAAATGATATTTTCGTATGTTTTTCAGTATTAATTACCGACAGCGATTCTACTGCTAATTCATCGTTTTTAAATAGCGCGCTAGCCTTTGTTATGTTTTTGTATATACTTTTACTCATCATAACTGTAACGATGTTAAAACCACCTAAAACGGCAAAATAACACCTAAAACCGACTTCAAGTTCCCTGAAACTAAGAACGTCACCAGCTTAAACACGAATAATTACAACATTATCGACTTGCTTTCTATTCAATTTAGCCAACATACTAGCTCTGGAAAGAGCAATACGCGTATTAACATTAAACTGAAACTTAGCACCTGTGATAGTCATTTCTAACACCGCTTTATTTTCCGTATTACCAACTAAGGCAATAGCAATAATAGCCGCCCCTTTTTCAACCTGTAATCTAGGTGTTAATTTACGAGGTATAATGAGTGATTTATCCAAACCGCCTAGATATAAAACCCAAGTAAAAACCGATAAAATAGACAGTATAAACAACCTGAGAATAACGCTTAATAATATCACTTTTTGATATATTTTTTTCAATTGAAATAACAGCTAAATCTATCCCAAAACAAGCATCAGAATACACAGGGATTTCCCATAATACAAAAACTCATTAAACAGCTCCGCTTTTGATTACATAGATTTTATCTATAGTCGAGATTCGTTTAAATAAATTAACTTATTTTTTACATTAAAACCTATTAATGAATTATATATAGAGATTACTTGAATAATTTATTTAATATGTTAATTTTCAATTTCATCCTTAAAAATTAAGATACTCTCTAGAATACTTTCATTAATTCCACTTGACTACTCAACCAAAAAAGTATGCAAACCTAAGGATTTATAACGAAATTTGAAAGTCATTAAAACTAACCTATTTTAATTTGATGAAGCGCCAGTTTTTCTTTTAAATTTTGGATCAAATCTACAGCATTTGGAATATCACCCTGAAGACAAAAGCATCAGATAAAACTTCAATCTCAAAACCTTGAACCGTCTTTACTTTTTGTTCAAAAATCATTCTAAAAACATGATTAAACATGTCGGCTTTATCATGAATTACAACATCTTTTTTAAGTTTTGAAACTAATCTTAAATCATCATTATAATTCCAATCCGCAAAAGCCTCATATATTATTTCCGATAGCTAAATTTGCTATTTCCGATTTATACAGTACGTAAAGTTTATTGGTAACATCAATGATTTCATAACCTCTATAATAGCATTGGCTACTTTTTTTATCGGCAGCTGCGAGGTCATAAAACGTACCACGTGGTTTTATAAGATCTAGTCGGGCGCGTTCCGATTATAGAACAGTTAATGAGTCTTTAATTTGATGTTTAACAGAGACATACAAGGCATTACGAACCCCTCACCTACATCAACATTGATATCTATTGTTTTAATTTCCAACAAACTAAGTTAGCAGATTTAAATTAATTTTAGAAAGAATTTAAAGCGTAAATAGCGAAAGAACCTAACCAATGCCCGCCCTCATAACTATCGCCGAAAATACTTGGTAAAGAATGATTCAAATGCTGAATAGCAATAGGTTTAAGATGCGCATATTCAGGTAAATCTTCGGCTATTTTATTTAAACTCCAAGCTCTCGAGAAATTTAAACCATCTAAATGCACCAAATGCCCATCGGTTCTATCAGACACTTTTCCGGTTTCCAAAGTAAAGTTTTTATTTTTTAACTCTGGCAAAAAAGCCTCTAGCCAAGACTTATAATCTTCAATAGGTAATAGTCGCTTCATTAAAGCCGCTTCTTCTAGACAAGGCGATAAAAAATCTGATCCTCCAGGCTCCCAGGACATCGGGCAATTTTCATCTTGTAAAAAGAAATGTTTCGCACGTGTTTCAATGGCTAATTTAAAAACTTCATTATTTACAGCTACTGCATAATCGTAAGCAAAGGACAAACCAAAAGCTGTATTTCCATGCGTTCCAACTCGCGTTGGATAATTCAGTTTTGGAAGATATGCTGTATATTTTTCAATAATTAAATCAGTAAGAGGCTGAAGATTTTCTTCTAAAACTCTAGCAGTTTCATCATCCCAAGTATGGAGTTCTTCAGCTAACTTTAATAACCAGGCCCAACCATAAGTACGCTCAAAAGACTTATTATATTTCCCTGAAAAATACGCAACTTCGCCTTCAATATTTACTTTAGACAAGTTACGTAAAAGTCTCATCTTTAAATTTTTACTATTTTTTAAATCAGGATTACTCTTTAGTAAACTCACCAAACTCCAATGTCCATGAACAGCAGAATGCCAATCGAAACAACCATAAAATGCAGGATGTAAAATTGCAGGTTTTTTCAAATCCTCGTCACCTCCTAAGGTCTGCGATAGCTTGTTTGGGTATTCTGAATTAATACAATGAAGCGGTAAAGCAGCCAACTTATTAGCTTGCTCTAAATCGAGTTTTGGAATTTTTAAAACAGTAACTTCAACAGGATCATCTATCGATTTAAAATCCTGCTTTTTGTCCGATTGCTTACATCCTATTAACAATATTATAAAAACTAAAATAAAGCGTTGCATCATAATATTTCATTTAATTATTAAGAGAATCTGTTCTATTTACCTCGATAAAACCTATCAAAAGATTGCCAATATTTATCTTTATAAATATCAAAACTCACCTTTAACTTACCCGAATATTTTGTTTGAATTTGATAAAACACTTTAGAAGGCTTTCTAAAATCGGTACAAGCAAAGTATATTTCTCGCGTATTATCTGCAGTTTGTCTACCAATATTTAAATAACCTTTTGAGTCTTTTAGCTCCTGTAAAACTTCGTCCTCAATGATATTTAACAAATTATAAGTTTCTTCATCTGGCATGCCATTATTACTTAGTCCCGTATATTCCATTTCTAGAACAGCAACCCATGGATGCGATGCTTTGCTATCCCATTGTAATAAATCGGTATTCACAACCGCTAAGAGTGGCAAACCAGACTCCATAGACGCTTCAAAGGCTGAATAACTGTCTTTTTCAGTAGAATGACGTAATCCATCATACTTTTCAATAAACTCTTTTTCACGCCAGATTAAAAAATCCTTTAATTTTTCAATTGGAACTAAATCACTTGTAGCAACAGAAGTATTAACAACACTTAAATTATCGATAATAGATACCGAATTTAGCTCACCTAAGGCATTATCTAAAAACAAATAGATACCATTAGTAATATCTATTCTATTATCTTCACTTAAGCTCTTATGTGTTATTGTAATATCAATTTCATCTGGATAATTATTTAAATCATTAGAATAAAAACGAAGTGTATCCTTACTAAATTTATAATCGTCTATTTCTATTCCTTGATTTTCAAATCCAGACTCTTGTTTTAAAGCAGTAATTTTCCAACCTTTAATTTGGGGAGCTTCTTCAACTAAATCTTCAACGAAAGCGATATTCTTTAAATCACCATCAGCAGTTAGAATGAGTTCTGCTGTATCTTCATCAAACATGCCAGCCAAAAACCAATACCCCGATTTTAATTCATTTAATTTTTTGGACAAATCAATAAAGAACAACCTATTAACATCACCTTGTTCTTTTATTACTTTAAAGAATGATTTCTCGTTTTTAATAAACCAATTCCAAAAATCAGCATTAGATTTTATAGGATTATCCTTTTTTAGGAACTTTTTAAAAAAATTCATACCACACAAATAAGCGTTCCGTTTTTAAACGAATAATTAAAATTGAAACACTGAAAATTAAATTTAGACTACGACTCTACACGTTCGATTCTTGCGCCAATAGCACGTAAACGCTCGTCTATATTTTCGTAACCTCGATCAATCTGTTCAATATTCTGAATAGTTGATGTTCCTTTTGCAGAAAGTGCTGCAATAAGTAAAGATACACCTGCACGAATATCTGGCGACGTCATGGTTGTTGCTTTTAAAGTCGACTTAAAATCGTGCCCAATAACAGTTGCTCTATGCGGATCGCATAAAATAATTTTTGCCCCCATATCAATCAATTTATCCACAAAGAATAAACGACTTTCGAACATTTTTTGATGAATTAAAACACTTCCTCTAGCCTGTGTAGCCACAACTAGAATGATACTCAATAAATCTGGTGTAAAACCAGGCCAAGGTGCATCGGAGATGGTTAAAATAGAACCATCGATATAACTTTGAATTTGATAACCGTTAGTATGTGCAGGAATATGAATATTATCACCTTGCTTTTCAACGGTAATACCTAATTTTCGAAAAACATTAGGTATCACACCCAAATCGTTCCAGCTTACATTGGTAATAGTAAGTTCACTTTTTGTCATAGCCGCAAGACCAATCCAACTTCCTATTTCAATCATATCAGGAAGCATACGGTGTTCTGTTCCTCCTAAGGTTTCTACACCTTCTATAACTAACATATTAGAACCTACACCGCTAATTTCAGCTCCCATTCTATTCAGCATTTTACATAATTGCTGTAAGTATGGTTCGCAAGCTGCGTTGTAAATTGTTGTTGTTCCTCTTGCTAAAACAGCAGCCATTACAATGTTTGCTGTTCCGGTAACCGATGCTTCTTCAAGCAACATGTAGGCTCCCGTTAAATATTCGGCTTCTACCCCGTAAAACTGATCTTCTTTACTGTATTTAAATTTGGCGCCTAAATTAATTAAGCCTTCAAAATGCGTATCTAATCTACGACGACCAATTTTATCACCACCTGGTTTTGGAATATATCCTTTACCAAAA
Source organism: Algibacter sp. L1A34 (assembly GCF_009796805.1). Taxonomy (NCBI): domain Bacteria; kingdom Pseudomonadati; phylum Bacteroidota; class Flavobacteriia; order Flavobacteriales; family Flavobacteriaceae; genus Algibacter; species Algibacter sp. L1A34. The sequence goes on from NZ_CP047029.1 coordinate 3,889,626, forward strand.
CGTGCTAATAAAGGACCAACAATCATTATTGATCCACGTAATCCGCGACCATCAACTTTAAAAGCATCAGACTCTAAATAATCTAAATTAACTTCATCGGCTTGAAAGGTATAACTTCCTTTACCTATTTTTCCAACCTTAACACCAAGTTTTCTCAACAAGTTTATAAGCTTGTTAACATCTATAATGTCTGGAATATTATTAATTGTAACCAATTCTGGAGTAAGTAGAACGGCACATAGAATTTGTAAAGCTTCGTTTTTGGCTCCTTGAGGTTGGATACTACCTTTTAATTGGTGTCCTCCTTCAATTTTGAATGTTCCCATGCGTAAAAATTAGTAGCGTTTTCTTTGACGGTTATTAGTATTGCTCTTTTTTTGCCCGCCTTTTTTATTGTTATTACTGTTGGCAAACTTCGATTTTGTACGCAACAAACTGCTAGAATCGGATAAATCTTCATCAGAATTTCGAAGATCTATTTTTCCATCAGACAATTCGAACAAATGACCATAAATAACAGCATCTTCAACCGTATCTTTATTCCAATTTAAAAAACACTTTTTCATGTGATTTGCAATGGTATGGAGTAACGCTTCTTTCAATTCGCCATCTTCCCATGTATTTGCTACATCGATCATGGTTTTAATATTGTTTCCGTAGAAACGATATTTAGGGAAATTTTGAGGATATTCTAGAGGTTCTGGACGCTCTTCGTAAATTTCTTTAGTAGGAATATCATAAGGAGAATCGGCATCTAATTCAAAATTAGCCATGATAAAAAGCTGATCCCAAAGTTTATGCTTAAAATCGGGAACATCACGTAAATGCGGTTGCATATTACCCATTACTGCAATAATACCGTTTGCTAATCTATTACGCTCTTCCTTTGTTTCTCTCGTTTTAGCGTAATTAATCATTTTCTGCATATGTCTTCCGTATTCCGGAATGATTAAATGCTCACGCTCTGTATTGTATTCTAAATCGTCTATCAAAATAATGGTGTAGAATTAATGTTTCTCTGCATGTAGTTGTTATGCATGCCGCAAAATACAAAAAAAATTGAATAGCGCTATTAATATTACCAAATCAATTATTCGGCATACTTATTTATTAACCTTACAAGTAGATTATTTAGGAGCTCAACTTGATATTCACCAACGGTTGGTTCTATATGTTCATTACCAATCCCACTATCATTTGTAATAAAAACGTAGGTTCCGTTAGTTGCAATTGCAAAATAACGCATTAAAAACTCGGTAGATTTATCTATACCACTAGCAGTTACCGGAATTATTTTTACACCATTTTTAGCAGCTGTAATTATAGATTCCTTTAGGCTTTGGTTTATTTCGTCGGTTTGGTGTGGTGGCGCATCTAAAAGTAAAAAAGCAATTCTAGTTTTAGAATTTGTACTCCATTGCAAATCGTTTACCGTTTCGGCTAAAGCAACTTCCACAGCTTCTTCAAAATCACCTCCTCCACCAGCGCTTTGTTCATTTATAAAATTTACTGTAGAGGAAATACTTGATGTAAAATCTGAACGTCTCGTAACATAATCGTCTCCTTCATCTCTATAAAAAACAGTTGATGTTAAAATTGTTGCACTTTGGTTATCTTCTTGAACACGGCCAATAACATCGGTTAAATCACTCTTTAAAAACTCAAGTTCATCTCCCATAGAGCCTGTAGCATCTACAATAAATGCAACTTCAATTTTATCTTCGGAAGTGGTTGTGTTCTGAATATTAAAAACGTTAACGCCTTCTTCAAATAAAGAAAGATCTTCATTTACAACCTCACCATTTATTTCAATTTTATAATTGGAAAGATCTATAGTTGAGCTTGCTTTATCGCTGTTAAATAAACTTACAAATAAATTAGCTTCGCCAAAATTATCTGTTTTAGCTTCGCTTATGCGCTCATCATCCTTTAAAAGAGAAAGAGACACATTATTTATAGGTAGTGATGTATTTTGATCTAAAACCTGAAAAGCAAAACGTTTTGAAGTGTTGAAACTCCAGTTTTTCTGATATTCTGTATAATCTTGAGTATTTAATATATCGCTCCAATAACCCCAATTCGTTAAATCGCTCCATTCGCCAGCCGTAATTTGGCCGGCAGCCTCACCATTACCACCATTGCTTGAACCAGATCCAACACCCTTAGAACCATCAGATGAAGAAAGCTCACTACCTTCAAAAACTTCTTCACTCGCACTATCTCCAGTATTACAACTAAATAACACAAAAACAGAACATAAAACTAACACGACTTTCTTCATCTTAAAACTTTTTATTTCAAGATGCAAAAACGAGTAAAAGGTTGCTTCAAATTATAAAATAAAACTTTTTATATATAAAAAATTACCGATGTACTTCTTGGTTTTAGATCGAAGTATAAAAAATTTACGCTTTCACGGAAAGTATAATTTAATAAAAAATTAGAATCTAAACCAAGATAAATACTTGAAAATTTAAAGACTTATTACACCCTCAATTTTATTGGCAACTTCTTTATATTTTTCAATTACAGTTTCTGGTTTTTTCATAGAGACACTAATAGAAACACTGGTATATTTACCTTTTGCAGACTCTTTTGTTTCTATCACTGCTCCCATATCATCAAAAATAGCTTCTAACATTGCTATCTTTTTTGAATCGGAAAGCACAATAAATTTATATAAATATTCCGAAGGCCAAACAGTGGTATCGTATAATTGGGCTTTTAATTTGTCGTAAAATTCTTCTGAATTAGGAGGTGTGCTCATTACATATTTATTAAGCTGCAAATATACAGTTTAGTTTCCATTTTTTTTATAGATTATAAATTCCGATTTTTGCAAAAAATAAAGCAGCATTGAACACTAAAAAGATTGTTATTACGGGCGGTCCAGGAACTGGAAAATCAACTTTAATTAATGAATTAATAAAAAGAGGACATACTTGTTTAGAAGAAATTTCTCGACAAGTAACCTTAGATGCTAAAAAAGATGGTATCGACCAGCTATTTTTAACCAACCCTTTATTGTTTAGCGAATTACTTTTAAAAGGTAGACGCAAGCAATTTATTGACGCCGAATTATATAAAAATGAAACTGTATTTTTCGATCGTGGCTTACCAGATGTATTAGCATATATGGGTTTTATTGGAGATGATTGTCCAGAAGATTTTATTGAAACATGCAACAACTCTAAATACCATACCGTTTTTATTTTAAAACCTTGGGAAGCGATTTACACTAGTGACAATGAACGTTACGAAAATTTTGATCAAGCTTTAGAAATTCACGATCATTTAGTGAAAACCTACGAAAATTACGATTATAACTTAATTGATGTCCCTTTTGATACCGTTGAAAATAGAACCAATTTTATTTTAAATCATATAAATATGTAAGCGTCCAGAATGGAACACCCAATAAACATATTAGAACGCTATTGGAAATTTACGGAATTCCGACCTAACCAAGAAGCTATCATCAATGCGGTTTTGGCTGGAGAGGATACTTTTGCGCTTTTGCCAACTGGCGGCGGAAAATCGTTATGTTTTCAAATTCCGGCTATGGTTAAAAAAGGGATTTGCATTGTGGTATCTCCTCTTATCGCACTTATGAAAGACCAAGTGCAATCCCTAAATAACAAGGGTATTAAGGCGATAGCCCTTACAAGTGGAATTTCTTACAATGATTTAGATACACTTTTAGATAATTGTGTTTATGGTAATTATAAATTTCTATACCTATCGCCCGAACGTTTACAACAGGAGCTGGTGCAAGATCGCATTAGGTTAATGAATGTGAATTTAATTGCTGTAGATGAAGCGCATTGTATTTCTCAATGGGGAAGCGATTTTAGACCAGCTTACAATAATATTGCCCTTTTAAGGCAGCTACAACCTACTGTAAATGCTATTGCTTTAACGGCATCGGCTAAACCAGAAGTGATTCAAGACATTGTAAAGCAACTCGATTTTATTAATCCTAAAATATTTAAGCAATCTTTTTTAAGACCTAATTTAGCATATTTAGTTTTTACTGAAAATGATAAATATTACAAAATTGAAACGATACTTAAAAAGTACAAACAGTCCTCTATTATTTATGTTAGAAACAGAAAACTAACCCTGGAATTAAGTGCTTTTTTAGAATCGAAAAAGATATCTGCAACTTTTTACCATGGCGGTTTACATAATAACGACAAGGATAAAAACATGAATGCTTGGATAGATAACCAAAAGCAGGTTATGGTAGCCACAAATGCTTTTGGAATGGGAATTGATAAACCAGATGTAAAAACGGTTATCCATATTAGCTTACCAGAAAGTATTGAAAGTTATTTTCAAGAAGCTGGGCGTGTTGGCAGAAATGGAGATAAAGCCTTTGCGGTAATATTGAAAAATGAAAATGATGAAAGCCGGGTTAAAAAACAGTTTCTAGGATCTTTAGCTAGTGTTGATTTTGTAAAACAAGTTTACAGAAAATTATGCAATTACTTTCAAGTACCTTACGGTGAAGGCGAGTATTTATCCTTTGAATTTGATTTTAATACCTTTTGCAAAACCTATAAATTTAGCCCAAGCGCGTGTTATAATGCTTTATTAATTTTAGATCGAAATAGTATCATTACACTTTCTAAGCAATTTAAAAACAAAGTAACTGTCCAGTTCATAATATCAAATTCGGCATTATTTAATTATTTAGATACACATACAGAGTTTAGCATTATCGTAAAATCAATTTTACGCATGTATGGCGGTGCATTTGAGCAGGCTACAAAAATTGCATTAGCTAAAATTGCTGAAAAATCTACAGCTAGTGAACCCAAAATTGTTAATGCTTTAAAGCAATTAGAACGTGACGGTATTATTACTTTAAAACTAGCTGAAACGGATGCCGAAGTTACTTTTATTCAGCCTCGGGAAGATGATAAAACTATAAACAGAATTGGAAAAACTATAGAGCAGCAAAACAATTTAAAACAACAACAAGTAAAAGCAATGCTTGATTATGTTGAAAACGATTCGGTTTGTAAAAGCATGCAGCTCCTCGCCTATTTTGGCGAAACAGAAATTAGTCCGTGTGGAATTTGTTCGGTTTGTACGAATCCAAAAAAGGTAAAAGTATCATCAACCGATATCAAGACTGTAAAAAATCAAGTTATTGAGCTTTTAGAAAATGGAGATCAATCCTCTAGAAAAATTTCCGAAGCCTTAAACACTTCCGAAGAAAATATAAAAAATGTTTTAAAATTACTTTTAGAACATCAAATAATAACAATAACAGCAAGGAATACCTATAAGTTGAGTCATTTATAATTCATCTTGAAGTATTCAAAAAAACAATTTTCTAATAATAAAAAACCAACTTCAATTGTCCTTTTAAATTATCATTAATATATAAGGACAAATAATATAGACTGATACTATGCTAAACTAGTCTAAACAAACACTAGTATAGTTGCTTTAAAATATAATTAAAAATGAAAGATTTAAAAATAGTATTTATGGGAACGCCAGATTTTGCCGTTACCATTTTAAAAACATTAGTAGAAAATAAGCGAAATATTGTTGGTGTAATTACAGCGCCAGATAAACCTGCTGGACGCGGAAGAAAATTAAATGAAAGCGCAGTAAAACAATATGCGAAATCTGTTGGTTTAAATATTTTACAACCTACGAATTTAAAAAACGAAGCCTTTTTAGAAGAATTGAAAGCCTTAAACGCTAATCTACAAATTGTAGTTGCCTTTAGAATGCTGCCAAAAGCGGTTTGGCAAATGCCGGAACATGGTACATTTAATTTACATGCATCTCTACTGCCAAACTATCGTGGAGCAGCGCCTATTAATTGGGCTATTATTAATGGTGACACAAAAACTGGTGTTTCTACGTTTTTTATAGATGAAAAAATTGATACTGGAGCAATGATACTTCAAGAAGAAATAGAAATTGAAGCAGAAGAAAATGTTGGAAGCCTACATGATAAATTGATGTATTTAGGTAGCGACTTAGTTTTAAAAACAGTAGACCTTATTGAAAAAGGTGATGTTAAAACCGTTCCGCAAGCAGAAAATGCAGATATAAAAACAGCATATAAGCTTAATAAAGACAATTGTAAAATAGATTGGACGGCTTCAATTAATGATATTCATAATAAAATACGTGGTTTAAGTCCATATCCAGCCGCATGGTGTACCTTAATTAATGGTGAAGACACCTTGGATATAAAAATTTATAGTGCGAAAAAAGAAATAATTTCTCATAATGATTCCGTTGGAAGTATTCTTTCTACTAAAAAAGAGTTAAAAGTCGCTGTGAGTAAAGGATACATAATTATAGACGATATTAAGCTTCCTGGCAAGCGAACTATGGATGTGAAATCTCTTTTAAATGGCTATCAATTTGAAAATAATTCAAAAATGCTGTAAAGCCTTATTCCTGCTGATGTTATTAAAATAATGTTAAATCAACGTACCTTTATTAACAAATGCTATAAGTTATTAACAAAACCACGGATTTCCCTTGCTATTACTTGTGTGGTTACATAATCCGTATAAATTTGTATAGGATTTAACAAAATGTTTAACCAAATTATTAATAATTAAATTTTATATTATGAACAAAACAGATTTAATCGATGCTATGGCAGAACACGCAGGAATTACTAAGGCTGCTGCTAAAAAAGCTTTAGAATGTGCAATTATTGAAATCGAAGGTGCTTTACAAAAAGGTAACAGAGTTTCTTTAGTTGGTTTTGGATCTTGGTCAGTTTCTAAAAGAGCTGCAAGAGAAGGAAGAAATCCTCAAACTGGTGCTACAATCCAAATCAAAGCTAAAAACGTTGTAAAGTTTAAAGCTGGTGCAGATTTATCAAGTGCAGTAAACTAATTATTTACTTCATAAATATTAAGAAATGCCTTCAATTTTTGAAGGCATTTTTTTTATATATTATGTAAAGACTTGCTTTTTTAATAAATTAATATTAGATTTAATTACTAATTCCTGAAAATATGGTGACTACACAACCAAAAAAAGGTGATTTATTAATAGCAGAACCAGCTATTATTGGAGACGTTTCATTCAATCGCTCTATTGTTTTATTAGCCGACCACACCATAGAAGGCTCTATTGGTTTCATACTAAACAAACCTTTAGAGTATACTATAAACGACTTAATACCAGAGGTTAAGGCTGATTTTAGAGTATACAATGGCGGACCTGTTGAGCAAGATAACCTCTATTTTATTCATAAAATACCACATTTAATACCTAATAGTATTGAAATATCTTTAGGTATATATTGGGGCGGCGACTTTAATAGAGTAGCCGAACTTATAGCCAACAACACCATTAACGAAAACGACATAAAATTCTTTTTGGGCTATTCTGGATGGGATACTAATCAATTATCAAGCGAACTTAAATCTAATTCTTGGGTGGTTACCGAAAATATTTATAAAAAGGATGTTATAGAAAAAAGTTATAAATCTTTTTGGAAAGAAAAAATGCTAGAATTTGGTGGTGAATATAGCATTTGGTCTAACGCGCCAGAACATCCGAGTTATAATTAGATTAACTTACCCTAATTTTAATATTCAATTTCTGAATTAAAAGTTTAGATATTTCTGATTTGAAAATCTTTTTTCTGTATTTAGCTACTGCTTGAATACCAACGATAACATTAGTAATAAAAATCTCGTCTGCTTTTTGAAGTTCAAATGGAGAAATAGGTTCTTCAACCAACTCATATTCTGGCAAAGCTTTAATAGTTTCTATAATTTGCTTACGCATTACTCCTTTCAAACACCCATTTGATATTGGTGGTGTTTTTATAACTTTTCCTTTTACTACAAAAACATTTCCGTTTAAGGCTTCTATAACTTGCTTATCAGTGTTTAATAATAAACAGTTATCAAGTTTATTTTCTTTTGCATAAATACTACCAACTACATTAAGAACCTTATTGTTCGTTTTTAAGCTCGATAACAAACTCGGTGACACATAATAATCTTTAAACAAATCTACCTCGTAGAAGGCATCCTTTACAACATAAAAATCAGTGTCGATAGGTTTTGCTGTAATTAGAAAACTAATATTGTTTGTTTCGGGTAAATATAACCCGCCTTCGTTTCTAAAAACGGTTAGCTTAACTCTAGAAGATGCATTTGACAAATTATTTGCCGTTAAGGTTTCTAATATTTGTTCTTCTAAAAACTCCATAGTAAAGTTCATTGGGATTTCCATACGCATGATACGCATAGACGCCATAAGCCTGAAATAATGATCTTCCCAAAACAAAAGTTTACCGTAAGATGCTTTTATTGTTTCAAATAAAGCATCTCCGTATGCAAAGCCTCTATTATTAATGGATAATAGTGTATTATCTTCTAAAATATTTTCGTTAAAATTTACCATAAAAAAATCCCATTTTCATTTATTGTGAAAACGGGACAAATATAATCGAAATTATACTTTTTTATATTATGATGAGCCTAATACTTGCTTTAAACTAGAAATTTGATTAGACCAAAGCATCTTAGATTCTTCTACTTCATCGTCTTCAGCATAATCGGTAATCATTAAAGATACGTCTTTGGTTATTTCATCTACTTCAATTCTAATTTCAAAATAATACGAATTACCTTCTTCGTCATCTTCCAACCATCTGAACTTAACACGTTCTCCACTTTTTTTATTTAATAGTTTTGCTTGTTCTTCACTATCATCCCAAATAAAAGTAAACATATCACCTCTTAAGTTTACGTTGTCTGAAAACCACTCTGATAATCCAGAAGGTGTTGATATATATTGATATAATAGTTGTGGTGATGCTTGTATAGGAAACTCTATACTATATTTAACTTTCTCGTCCATATATGATTTAATCTTTATGTTGACAATATATACATTAATTAAGAAGTACCACAGAAAATTTTAATAATATTTTTTCAAGTATTGTTTGTGTAATCTAATAATGTTTATATATTTGCACCCTTGAAAATATGGCGAGGTAGCTCAGCTGGTTAGAGCGTCGGATTCATAACTCGGAGGTCATGGGATCGTGCCCCATTCTCGCTACAATATTTAATCAATTCAAAACAAACGGTTTAGTTCACTCTAAACCGTTTTTTTATGCTTTATACAAACGAATTCATTACATTTGAACACGAAAATGAACACGACTTAGAACACACTTTGGCACACAAAAAGGATTTTTCAATTCCCAAAATTTACAATGCAAACGGAAATTTAGCAAAACGATGGTATGTCTATTTTTCTTTTAGAGACCCTAAAACAGGACGACTAAAACGCATGAAAAATATTTATGGCGCTGCTAATTCTCACAAAAACAAAGAAGATAGACTCGCGCTTCTCACTAGATATAGAAGAAGAGTTCTTAAACTACTTCAAGAAGGTTATAATCCCTATATCGATAATACAGATTTCATAAAAATAGACTTGCTAAAAAAAGTGAAATTCCAGCTCCTGTAGAACAACCCAAAATTGTTCCTGTTGATAAGCCTCTACCTACGGAAGTAAAAATTGAAGCTCCACAACCTCTTAAACAAAAGCAAAAAGAAAAAGTAGCGGATAAAATGACTATTCGTGAGGCTTTTGATTTTAGTTTGGAGCTAAAAGCTAAAGTAATTAATGAAAGATCGCTTCAGGATTACTCCTACTCTACCAATGCGGTTGTAAAATGGCTGAAGGAAAATAAACCAAAAATTAAAACCATAGATCAATTCACTAAAAAAGTAGCTCTAGAGTTTTTAAATTCTGTTTTATTAAAAACAAGCTCTCGAAATAGAAATAACTACAGACTAAATTTGAGCAGTTTAATGCAAACATTGGAAGACAATGAAATTATAGACTCTAACCCTATTAGAAAAATACCTGTACTTAAAAGTACGCCTACTAGAAATAAAACTTACACTACCCAACAACAAGAAAACATATTTAGTTATCTTGAAAAGAAGATCCTATACTTCTGTTATATATAAAGTTTATTTCTTATAATTTATTAAGACCGTAGAAGTATGTAGGCTTAAAATAAAGGATTTTGACTTAAAAAATAACACCATCCAGTTTAAAGCTAAAAATAGTCCTTTAAAAACGAAATTAATTCCTAAAATACTTCTAAAAGAACTTCCTGATTTATCAAAACTCAATCCTGAAAACTTTCTTTTTACTCCCATAAAAATTGGTGGTGCATGGGATGCCTCGAAAATAATAGAAGAGATCATTTTTCAAAACGATTTAAGACCGTTGTTAAAAAACATTTTAAATTAGATGAAAATCATGCCTTATATAGTTTTAGACATACTTTTATAACCAAGCTTTATCGGGCTTTACTTGAAAACTCATCACCGCATGCTGCTAAAAGTGAACTTATGGGCATTACTGGTCATGCATCTATGGATGCTCTTGAAAAATATCTAAGGATATCGATGCTGAACTACCAAATGATTATTCTGATTTACTTTAATAAATATGGATATTTTTACAACGATAAAAGATAATTTACTTCGCACTATGCCATTTATATACCAAGATTGCTTTTTCTAAAATTAAAGGAACAATTTACGAGGGCCTATTGCCTAAAGAAGCGGCAAACACTTTATTCTATATCTTCAGTACAAAAGAACCCTTTGTAGATATTAAGGATGTTTCAATAATTACACTTTTAAGTAAGTCGGACATATTGGGAGGTAATATATTTAAATTATTTGAGGCTAAAAAAGCCTTAGGACCAGAACATTTTCAGGTGTTACTTGACAAGTACAAAGAACATGTAGAAGGTCATCTGTTTATGGTTAAATGGATGTATCTTAATATGGATAAAACTTTCGAAAACTTAGATATTAGTATCACCAATATGTTTAAACTTCAAGCCGAGCAATTTCAAAAACATAGTACTGAACTAAACAACCATTTTAAAATTCAGCCAAATAATGTTCCAAATAAAACCATAGTGCTTTTAGAACAATTAAAAGAAACCTATACTAGTGCTGAATTAAAAATCACTAATCCTGATCCTGTAAAAACCTTACCCGTTAGCAAAAGTGCAAAACCAGTAAAAAAACAAAAACTAGAATTTAATGATGATGACATTGATAGGTTTTTATTAAGCTCGGTTTTTAATGTTGATCTCTAAATTTTTGACCGCAAAATTAGTTTAAAAGTGATAAAAAACATTAATTTAGCATCAAACGAACGTTCGTTTGACGCTAAATTTAAAAAAATGGAATTCTACACTTGTGAGTATTGCTATAAAGAATTTAATCCCAAACGTCGTCGTGTGCAAAAAATATTGCAGTAATACTTGTCGATCTAAAGCACATCATGCAAGAAAGAAAACAGAAAATAAAATCCCTAAAATTTCTGATACTGAAACTAAAATAGAAGTCGCAACCACGCCTGTTTTACCAAAAAAAAACTAAAGTAGAAGCCATGAGTTTAGCTGGTACAGGAAATGCAGCAGCAGGTAGTTTGCTAGCAGATGGTTTAAAATCCATGCTGACTCCTATAGAAAATAAACCCGCTACTAAAGCTGATCTGGAAAAACTAAGAAAACAGATTGTAAATCGTTATCATAAAATTAACAATATACCTCCCAGAGCTGATGGAGCTCAACCCTATTTTGATATGTATACTGGTGGTGTTGTTTATTCTTTTTTAGTTTTATAGCGACTTAGATCATAAAAATCATCACAACCCTACCTAGTCATTTATTTTTAATAAATGAAAAAATAATGCAATCTGTTTGGTTTTAATAAAAAACTCAAGATTGAATTCAATTTTGAGTTTTTTGAAACTTATATAATTTATGAGATACGATTTTTTTAGATTCTTATAAATTCACTGTATCCTTAATTTTCAGGCAAATCATTATTATATTTATTTTGTTTTCCTAACGATCAAAATTTCATCATTTGAAAATTCCATCCAAGCAAAATCATATACATAATAATAGATTTTTCCTTTATTATTTGTATGCTGGTGCGTATGGTATTTAAACACAAAATGTTTTTTTTCAAGGACCATCCTTGATACCCTACATTGTATTTTCCTTTTTCCCATAATTTCCAAAAGGATGCTTCTATTTCTATGTAAAATATTATCTAACTCTTTTACCACAACAGCTGTTGCTTTCCTTAGATTAACGTGATAATAATTTTTACATTTTACAGAGCAAAATAATTTATCTTTTCTACCAGTAATCTTTTTATTGCATATTTTACATATCATTTTTTTATTTCTTTCAACTTACTCTTTTAAACACTTAGATATAAGCACCTTACATTTAGTCGTTTCTAACGGTTAAAATACTACTATTTTAATAATCCTTAGTTTTTTTGCTCTTTTTTTAAGTACTTTCAAAATCCGACATCAAAAACAAAGCTATGCAACCAATTATATATCAACCTTTTAAAGAAGCAAAGAGAATCAAGGTGTATATTCCTTATAAATTATTTAAATTAAGAAATGCTATTAAACAAATGGATAGTAGCTTTTGGCATCCAAACCAAAAACTATGGTCGGTGATAAATACACCTAAAAATTTTAAGTCTTTAGAAAAATTATGCGATGGCAATTATAAAATTGAAAAAGACATCCGTTTTACTCCTGTGCCTACAGTTTTGTTGACTGAAAACGCTTTAGAGGCCCTTTTCGAATTGGAAAAAGCACTAGTTTTAAAGCAATACAGTGCCTCTAGTATTAAAGTATATAAAAAAATGTTCACCGTATTTCTTGGGAAATTTATGCAAAGAGATCTTAAAGAAGTTAACAAAGAAGATATTGAAGGATTTGTATATGAACTTATTAAAAAGAGCCATATCAGCGAAAGCTATCAAAACCAACTCATCAATGCTATAAAGGCCTACTATGAACATGCATTGAAAATGCCTAGAGAATATTACGATATCCAAAGGCCTAAAAAAACAAGAAGCATACCTAATGTATTGAGTAAAAGTGAAGTTTTAAACATCATACAATCTCCAAAAAACATAAAACACAGAGCTATTCTTTGCACCATATATAGCTCTGGTCTGCGAATTTCGGAACTCATAAACTTACGAATCGCAGACGTACACTCAAAAGATGGTTATCTTTTTATAAAAGATAGTAAAGGAAAAAAAGACAGAAAAACCATATTATCAGAACAATTGGTACTTTTATTAAGAGCTTACTACAAACAATACAAACCTTCCTATTGGTTATTTGAAGGACAAACTGGAGGTCAATATAGTACCACTAGTATTCGTTCCATTTTTAGAAAATCTGTTGTAGAAACCAATTCGAATCCATGGGCTACTGTTCATACATTACGTCATTCTTTTGCGACCCATTGCATTGAAAACAATGTAAACATTCGCCATTTACAAAACATGTTGGGACATAGCTCTCCAAAAACCACTGAAATATATACTAGAACCATTGAAATAAATAATAAAACGATAACAAGTCCATTTGATTCTTTATTGAAAAATAGTACATTGCAGACATAAACTATATAACTGCTATAGATAAAACTAAAAGTCGTGGTTATACAATTGTTGTGGGCAAGTCTTCAACAAGAAATACATAACTATAATTTAGCTTCATAAAGAAGCATATTTGCCAAGTTCAGGCATTAAAACTCAATTTTTTTAGGCACACAAAACACAAAAATTTTAGCTAACATTTTGGTCTATTTACTTTTGTTACTCCCTGGCGGATGAGCGCTATCATGAATATTTTTTTGGTCGTTTTCCTTTTGCTAGTTTTTGGTATTAAATTTTTGTTTTTTTACCAGTGGTCAGTTCTTATCTGCTAACATTGAAAACTCCAATCTTTACGCTTTATTTTTTGGTCAGGTTTTATTTGAAAAGAAAAAAAATCAGTTTCTAGATATTGGTTATTCTTTTTATACTAAGTCTCAAAAAAGACATCAAAACCTGCCCACAACAACGTCTAAAATTTATTGCTTTATAATTCTCTTTTGGAAATATCGTAAGATTTTACTTTAACTCGTTTCTTTTTACTAATTTAGTGTATAAATTACGCAACAAACATTATACGCGTTACGTTACCCACAATTAGAAAAAACCAATGTCAGAATTAACTATCAAACTAATTATCATACTAATTCCTGGAGCTCTTGCGACATTGATTTTCGGAAAACTGATATTACATAAAGAATGGAGCAGTTTTCGATTTGTATTATACTCAATCCTTTTCGGTGTTGTTTCTTATCTAATTTTACAACTTTTAAATAACGGAATTAATCTATGTATTAGTGCTGATTTTAATAAATTACCTGAACTAACCATTTGGAGTAATCTGAATGATGCTTCATTAATCCCCTACAAAGAAGTCGGATTTGCATCAATTATTTCAATCATTATTGCCTTTTTTGTTTCTATGATTGAAAACAAAAAGGTTATCAATAAAATTGCAGGATTTCTTGGTGTTTCAGAAAAATATGGAGATGAAAATTTATATTCAATGTTTCTAAGTTCCAAAAATGTTGAGTTTATTTATTTGAGAGATATAAAAAATCAACTGACTTATCACGGTTGGGTTAAATCATTTTCGGAGAATGATACTATTTCGGAAATAAGACTTTGTGATGTAGCTGTCTACAACTATACCGACTCTGAATTTCTTTATGAAGTCGAAGAAGTATATTTATCATTAAACAAACAAGAAATTATTATAGAATTAGCAAAAACAAAAGACAATGGAGAAGAAGAAACCGAGCAAGAGTAGCGGAAAAAAGATAGACTATAAAAACATATCTAATAAGCCCAAACCAACAGCTTCAAGAGTGAGTACCAAACCGCCACCATCACCAAAAAAGAATAAATAACTGTGGGTAACACCGTGTATAATTAATTGCTTTGGCAAGTACTTATTTGGAAAATTCCTTCGGAATTTTCTCTGGTAAGTTTTTGTTTACTAAATTAGTTGCTTAACCACGCAACTAACCATACACAATCACGTTGGCAACAAGCTAAAACATTACGCTGAAAAATGAACCGAATAACAAAAAACATAATATTACTTCTGATTTTCGTGTGTATTTCCTGCAACCAAAAGAAATCTGACAAAACTTACTTGGCAAATTATATTAATTCCGTGAAAGTCGATAATTCACTTACGCAAAACCCTTTGCTGATTATCGATGGATATGCAGTTGAATATGAAACAATGAATGACGGTTGGTTCCTGTTACTTGAAGAGGATATTTCAAAGGTTAAGTATTTGAAAAAAGAAAACGCTGAAAAAATATACGGAGGAAAAGGTAAAAACGGAGTTGTTTTATTAACGACCAAATTACAAGAAAGAGAAATAGCAAATACAAAGTCGGACAAGAAAACTCTATATGTTCTTGACGGAGAAATAATATCTGTCGATGAATATAAAAAAATTGACCAAAGCAAAATAATTGGAGTTGGAACAATAACGGAACAGAGCGCAATAAAAGAATTTACATCGGACAATTATGATGAACTGATTTACGTATCGACAAAAATGCCGACTGAATAAATAAAAGCCAGTTGCCAACACCGTGTATAATTAATTGCTTTGGTCGTTGCCTATTTGGAAAATTCCTTCGGAATTTTCTTGCGTTCGTTTTTGTTTACTAAATTAGTTGCTTAACCACGCAACTAACCATACACAATCACGTTGTGGGCAAGTCTTCAACAAGAAATACATAACTATAATTTAGCTTCATAAAGAAGCATATTTGCCAAGTTCAGGCATTAAAACTCAATTTTTTTAGGCACACAAAACACAAAAATTTTAGCTAACATTTTGGTCTATTTACTTTTGTTACTCCCTGGCGGATGAGCGCTATCATGAATATTTTTTTGGTCGTTTTCCTTTTGCTAGTTTTTGGTATTAAATTTTTGTTTTTTTACCAGTGGTCAGTTCTTATCTGCTAACATTGAAAACTCCAATCTTTACGCTTTATTTTTTGGTCAGGTTTTATTTGAAAAGAAAAAAAATCAGTTTCTAGATATTGGTTATTCTTTTTATACTAAGTCTCAAAAAAGACATCAAAACCTGCCCACAACAACGTCTAAAATTTATTGCTTTATAATTCTCTTTTGGAAATATCGTAAGATTTTACTTTAACTCGTTTCTTTTTACTAATTTAGTGTATAAATTACGCAACAAACATTATACGCGTTACGTTGTGGGCAAGTCTTCAACAAGAAATACATAACTATAATTTAGCTTCATAAAGAAGCATATTTGCCAAGTTCAGGCATTAAAACTCAATTTTTTTAGGCACACAAAACACAAAAATTTTAGCTAACATTTTGGTCTATTTACTTTTGTTACTCCCTGGCGGATGAGCGCTATCATGAATATTTTTTTGGTCGTTTTCCTTTTGCTAGTTTTTGGTATTAAATTTTTGTTTTTTTACCAGTGGTCAGTTCTTATCTGCTAACATTGAAAACTCCAATCTTTACGCTTTATTTTTTGGTCAGGTTTTATTTGAAAAGAAAAAAAATCAGTTTCTAGATATTGGTTATTCTTTTTATACTAAGTCTCAAAAAAGACATCAAAACCTGCCCACAACAACGTCTAAAATTTATTGCTTTATAATTCTCTTTTGGAAATATCGTAAGATTTTACTTTAACTCGTTTCTTTTTACTAATTTAGTGTATAAATTACGCAACAAACATTATACGCGTTACGTTAGGTGCAAGCTCAAAAAAAAGCCAGCCGCACAAATTGCACATTTGGTTTTTGCCAGCACATAAGCCAACGCTGAAAAACCAAAAGAGCAATTTTCAGCCAACGCTAACTAAAGATTGAAAAAGAAAATGACAATAAAAGAATACGTAGAAATAGTAAGCAAAAGACTTCAATCTGGAATATCAAGAGAACATTCTTATAGAGGGGACTTGGAAACTCTAATTAGAGAATTAGTACAAGGAATTGAAATAACAAACGAACCTGCGAACGTAACTGATTGTGGAAATCCAGATTACGTAATTACAAAAGGAAAAATACCTATTGGATATATTGAGGCAAAAGATATTGGGAAAGATTTAAATAGTAAATCTTACAAAGAACAATTTGGTCGTTATAAAAAAGCACTCGATAACCTAATAATAACAGATTATGTTTGGTTTCAATTCTTTCAAAACGGAGAATTAGTCCACGAAATCAAAATTGGAGAAATTGAAAACAATTCAGTTAAATCAATTCCTGAAAATTTTTCAAAATTTGAGAACTTACTAAAAGACTTTTGCACTCACGTTGGGCAAACCATTAAATCGTCAAAAAAACTGGCGGAAATGATGGCTGGAAAAGCTCGTTTATTACAAGATATTTTAGAACGTGCCATAACATCAGATGAAGAAACACAAGAAAACACTTCTATAAAAGGTCAATATGACACCTTTAAAGAAATCTTGATTCACGATTTACAGCCTAAAGGATTTGCAGATATTTATGCTCAAACTTTGGCTTACGGAATGTTTGCAGCAAGATTGCACGACCCAACTTTAGACGATTTTAGTAGACAAGAAGCTGCTGAACTAATCCCTAAATCAAATCCTTTTTTACGCAAACTTTTTGGCTATATCGCAGGTCCAGACATTGACGAAAGAATTGTAACAGTAGTTGACAATCTAGCAGAAGTTTTTCGAGCAACAAATGTTGAACAACTTTTAAAGAATTTTGGAAAAAGCACACAAACCAACGACCCAATAATTCATTTCTACGAAACATTTTTGGCAGAATATGACCCAAAATTAAGAAAAGCAAGAGGTGTTTGGTACACACCAGAACCAGTAGTGAATTTTATAGTTCGTGCTGTAGATGATATTTTAAAAACAGAATTTGATTTACCTAAAGGTTTAGCAGATACGAGTAAAACAAAAATAAAGTTAAACACACAAACACCTGATAAACGGTCTGCAACTGGTTACAAACAAATAGAAAAAGAAGTACATAAAGTACAAATACTTGACCCAGCAACTGGAACAGGAACATTTTTAGCAGAAGTTGTGAAGTTTATCTACAACAAGAACTTTAAAGCAATGAAAGGTGCTTGGAGTGGATATGTAGAAGAACACTTGATACCAAGGTTAAATGGTTTTGAGTTACTAATGGCTTCTTACTCTATGGCACATTTAAAATTAGATATGTTATTAACCGAAACTGGTTATAAATCAACTAAAAATGAACGATTAAATATATACTTAACAAATTCGTTAGAAGAACATCATAAAGATACTGGAACGTTATTTTCTAATTGGTTAAGTAGTGAGGCAAATGAAGCAAATCACATAAAACGTGATACGCCAGTTATGTGCGTCATTGGAAATCCACCATATGCAGTAAGTAGCACCAACAAAGGAGACTGGATACAAGGTTTATTAAATGATTATAAAAAGAACCTAAATGAAAGAAAAATTAATCTTGATGACGATTATATAAAGTTTTTAAGATACGGTCAATATTATATAGATAAAAATGGAGAAGGTATTTTAGCATACATATCAAACAATAGTTTTATAGATGGTATAACGCATAGACAAATGCGAAAAAATCTACTTGAAACATTTGATAAGGTTTACATTTTAGATTTGCACGGAAATGCTAAAAAGAAAGAAATTTGTCCAGACGGTTCACCAGACCAAAATGTTTTTGACATTATGCAAGGAGTTTCCATCAATATCTTTGTAAAAACAGGAAACAAAAAAGTAAACCAATTAGGTAAAGTATTTCATTCAGAACTATTTGGAAAAAGAGATATAAAATACCCATATCTTTTTGACAATACAATTTCAACTATCAAATGGGAGCTTTTAAAAAACAAGGAACCATATTTCTTTTTTGTACCAAAAGATTTTGAACTAGAAAATAGTTATAAAAAAGGATTTAAAGTAAATGATATTCTTCGCCTTAATTCTAATGGAATTGAAACTAAATGTGATGCTTTAGCAATTCAGTTTGAAAATCAAAAACTTCAAACTGTAATTGCAGACTTTGAAAATAATAGTATTGAAGAATTAAAATCAAAATATACAGAGAAGAAAGACTCTAGTGGTTGGACTTTTACAAAAGCGAAAGAAAGTATTTTAACTGACACTTTTAACCAAGTAAAAATCAATTACAGACCTTTTGATGTTAGAGAAACAATAATTACCAAAAAATCAGGAGGCTTTATTGGTCGTTCAAGATTTGAAGTAATGCAACACTTATTACAACCAAATATTGGTCTAATAATTCCAAGACAAACAACTCAAGATTATCGTCATAATTTCATTACCGATAAAATAATTGAAGGAAACTTTACGGCTAGTGCTAAAATGTTTGGTTCTGGATGCGTTTTCCCCCTTTATTTATATACTGAAAATAACGGTCAACAAACTATTGAAAAATCAATAGGTAGAAAACCAAATCTAAATAAAGAAATAGTAGACCAAATAGCAAAAAAATTAGGTTTAAGATTTACCAACGAAAAAGAAGATACCAAAGGCACGTTTGCCCCAATAGATATTTTAGATTATATCTATGCTGTATTGCACTCATCTACTTGTAGAAAGAAATACAAAGAATTTCTAAAAATAGATTTCCCAAGAGTTCCTTATCCAAAAGACGAAAAAATCTTCTGGAGTTTAGTGAAACTAGGCAAAGAAATAAGAGAAATTCATCTTTTAGAAAGTGAAAAAGTTGAAAATTATATTACAAGTTATGAAATGGCAGAAAATGCCGAAAATGACCATAATGTAATTACAACAAAAATCGGAAAGAAAGATTGGGAAATAATAGACACCGAAAAGCAACTTGGTAGAATTTGGATAAACGAGAGTAAATATTTTGAAAACATTCCTGTAACTGCTTGGGAGTTTTATATTGGAGGTTATCAACCTGCTCAAAAATGGTTAAAAGACAGAAAGGAAAGAGAATTGAACTATGAAGATATTTTACATTATCAGAAAATTATAGTAGCTCTGACTGAAACGAACAGAATAATGAAAGAAATTGACAAAATAGAAATTGAATAAAGCCAACGCAAGTTCAAGCACATTCAAAGTTTGCTCGTGCCTCACAAATTTAAAAGAGCTTTCACGCCAACGCTAGCAAGTTTGCGGAAAGAAAAGCCAGACACCTAACAATGTATATAAAAAATAGGGCGGAAAGTGCTAAAACAAAGGCTTGTGCTTATTTGCAAAGTCCGCCATATTTTTAATTTGTATTTTAGAAAAACGAAAAGATAAAAATAAAATGAAAAATATGGCTAAGTGCAAAACTGAAAATAATTGCTTATCAACTGCCCTACTTTTCATATACTAAACGTTACCATACATACGAATGAACATTTTCGGATTTAACAAAAAACAGGAATATTCAGCAAAGGATATTTTAAAACAACTTGACAAGTGTGCGGAAGATTATACTTTTCCAATGCTTGACAATGGATATGTTTATCCTATTCATTCTAAATTGAGTGCATATCGCGATGAAAAACGTTGGGCATTGATAATAGAAGTAATCGGATTTAATTATCGTGGTGGTGGACATAATGGGATTAGTAATTGTTTGCACGTATTTGGAAATTGTATTGACACAAAACCAGGAACTGATAATGCAAATTTTATTTACTTAACAGATAATAGTTCGGACTTTCCAACCTTTGACGAGGAATATGAAGAAAGTCTAAATCCAAATGCAAAATCTACTAAATTGAGAGGTAAAAGTATTGAGATTATCCATAATCGGGAATTTTATCTAAATAAAGGAATTGAATTAGAAGAAGAGGATAAAATTTTCGTGTGGGAATTTTTGAGAGGTTTAGAACCAGAATATAATAATGATTTTGTTGCTACCGAAAAGGAAATACGAGAACGAATTCCAACCAATTTGCCGAAAATTATGGAGCTGACTGAATGGAATCATCCTGACTGTGCTGATTCTGAACTTCCGAGCAAAAACGAAACTTTTAAGCAAATAGTGAAAGTTTTAGAAACTGGAAAAACTGAATTTTATAAACCAACAAAAAAGCCAAATAATCATTGGAGAAATTGGCCTGATGGAGGAACATTATGAAAAAGTACGTATGGTAACACCGTATATAATTTATTGCTGGCTTCTTGCTTACTTGCGAAAGTCCTCACGGACTTTCTTTGTCGGTAATTATTTACTAAATTAGGTGCTTAAAACACGCAACAAACCATATACAACAACGTTATGTGCAAGCGCAAAAAAATGCAAAACTAATAATGAATAAACAATTTTTCATAACTATAATAATACTTTTCAACTTCAACATTATAATTGGACAAACGGAAATAATAGTGCCTGAATTTGACGACAATTACAGCAAAACCGTTCAAATACTTGAAAAAGGAAAAACTGATATTGATTATAAATCATTCAGAGAAAGTTTCATTGAGAGTAAACAATTCAAAATTGCGTCTGAAAAAAGTATTGAATTTAAGGAATTGAAAAAAAAAATGTATCTACAAATGTCTGAATCGAAATATGAGAGTCTGATTAATACAACAAAAAAAATGTTGAGTATTGATTATACAAGTATGACAGCTCATAAAATATTAAGACAGACTTATAAAATTGTTGGAGATACTATAAATGAGGGGAAATATAAAACAATTCAATTTGGACTTTTAAAATCGATAGTTAATGATGGAGATGGAAAATCGTGTGAAAATGGTTGGTCTGTTATTCAAATATCAGAGGAATACTTTATTTTAAATATGCTTGGTGTTGTATTAGATACTCAAAGCATAGATGATGGAATTTGTGACCGAATGGAAGTTGTTGATGAAAATGGAGAAAAGAAAACCTATTATTTTGAAATAAATAATGTAATAAAAGGGAGAGAAAATCTAAAAGAAAAATAAAGCCAGCACATAACAACGTGTAAAAAACATAGGGCGGTTTGGGCTAAATTTAAAAGCTTGTGCTTCTTTATGATGTCGCCAAATTTTCAATTTGGCATTTAGAAAAAATAAAAGCAAAATATGTAAATTTGGCTTAGTGAGAATTCGAAAGACAGTGCTTATCCTCTGCCCTACGTTCCTTACACCAAACGTTGGTGGTAATTAACAGAAACACTCTGAATAATAGAAATTATGAGGTTGAAAAATTTGATTTTAGAAAATATAGGACCATTCAAAACGGCTGAATTAGATTTTATTTCTAATGAACAAGAGTTAGATTATCCACCTGTTATTTGTATTACTGGAGAAAATGGCACCGGAAAATCTATAATATTAGATGCTATACGTAGCCTTTTTAAAGGTCGTTTTTCTGGTGTTGAAAGAGAAATAACATCTTCTAAACAGTTTTTAATTAAAACAAATTTAGTTATAAATGGTACTGATAAAGTTTTCTCATCAAACAAAAAATTTGACGGAAAACAAAATCTTGATACTAATGATATGGCTATAAATCGATTATTTCATTCTCAATTTGACCCCCCATACGAAAAGGATTTTATTTTGGACTATTGGACATCAAAATTGTCTAATGATAATTTTGGAATAACAAGCATTACTGCAGTTGAAGCAAAAAAATACTTAGATGATTCACTATCTGGAATTCACAAAAATATTGATTTAACTAAAATTATTTCATTTTTTGATTATCTAAAAGACAGTACAAACGAACAAGAAAAAGAATTAGGCTCTTCTTTATATTCAATATTAGAAGATATAATTAATTTATCTATTTCAAAAGGGAAACTATCGCACGTTTCTCGAATAAACTTAAAGCCAATTGTTAAAATTGGAAATAATGAAATAACTTTAGATAAGTTAAGTAGTGGTAATCTTTATCTAATTCAACGTTTCACAAGTTTATTAAGCCAAGTTTATTCAATATGTGCGTTAAATGACAAGCCTATTTCCGATTATAAGAATATAAAAGGTCTTCTGTTAATTGATGAAGCTGAAAATCATTTACATCCGAAATGGCAGAAGGTATTTTTACAAAATATACTTACTCTTTTCCCAAAGCTTCAAATTATAGTTTCAACACATTCACCTTTTATAGTTTCTTCAATCAAAAATTCTCGAATTTATGTTTGCAAAAGCCAAATTGATTTTTCTATAGTTGAAGAGGAAACCGATTATTATATTAACAAACCAATTGAAGAAATTTTACTCAGCCCACTCTTCAATACTAATAATTTTAGTGATGAAATATCAAAACTTCTTGAGGAGAGAAAAGATGCTATTGAAAATAAGAAAAACGAAAAAATTAAAACTATTGAAAAGAAATTATTAGAAATTAATCCTGAATATTTCAATTATTTAAATCTAGACTCAATTATAAAATCAATTAAAAAATGAGAGGAATTTCAAGGCTTCCTGAACCTCAAATTTTAATTGACAGAAAAATTACTTGGCGAGACAATTATATTGCTTCAGGAAAAAAAAGACCAGATTCAAGTAAATATGCACACAATACTGTTAAGACTCAGTTAGAGTCAATGAGTTTCCACAAATGCTTTTATTGTGAAACAAAACTAAAGGGAAAGCGCAAAGAGGTTGACCATCATATTGAAGTGAGTGTTGATAAAACTCTATCTTATGAATGGGATAATTTGTATCTATCTTGTGATAACTGTAATGGTAAAATACCTCATTCTACTATTTCAATTCAAGATGCACTTGACCCTTGTAGACATACAGATGTTACAATAAAAGAACATTTGACTTATGAGAACGAATTTATTCAACCTAGAAACAATTCTGTATTAGGACTAAGAACAATCAAAAAATATAGGCTTGATAGGGAGTTATTAGATAATCGAAGATTAAAACAGTTAAATAACTTTCTTCAGCTTTTCATAGAAATCAGAAATGCTCAACAAATTGAAGCTCGAAATCATTTAACTGAAGCTGAATTAAATGCTATTTATAGTTTCAAACGAATAGACAATTCATTTTCTTTAATGTTTGAATTGATAATAGAACATTATGGCTTATAATAACTACCACCAACACGGTATAAAAAACATAGGGCGTTTGTGATAAACCGAAAGGTCTGTGAATATTAACAAAGTCCGCTAAATATAAAATTTGGCGTTTATAGTAAAAAAGATAAAAGCAAAATATTTATATTTAGCTAAGTAATAAACCGAAACGATAGTGCTTATCACCTGCCCTACGATTTCTTATACTTAACGTTGTAAAACATTTGAAAAAAAATCTGAACATACAGAAAAACATCATCAAACTGATTTTAATATTGGTTTGCGGAATCACATACGGACAAACTGAAATATTAGGAAAAGTGATTAGCGGAGTTTCTGGCGAAAGGCCAATTTCGGATATTTATGTTCAAGAATTGATTACTAAACAACCATTAATTATGGCTGACAGTTTAGGTTATTTCCGAATTGAATATCTTGAACCTAACAAAAAGTATATAATAGAAATATCTGGATTCGGTTACGGAATACAAAAGTTTGACGTCGAAACAAAAAGCGGAATGAATAAAGTGACGTTTGAATTAAAAGCGGATTGTGAATATAATGCTGAACGTGCAGAATTTGACTGGAAAAATGGAACGGCTAATTTATTGCTTGTTGGTTCAATAGCACCAATTGCAAACTCACCTTCCGACAAGCGTTTTGAGAAAAAATTTAAAATTAAATATTTAGACTTTGGTTGCGAACCACCAATTGCCGAATGTTTAAAAGAATATAATAAGCGAATTTTTGAACTTATGGACAATAAATACGGAATGAAATGGCGGAAAAAAGTACGTTCTGATGTTGAATATTTGGAATAAAAAACGTTTTACAACACCGTGTATAATTAATTGCTAGGTTCTTCACTACTTGCGAATATTCCTGCGGAATATTCACGGGTTCGTAAAAGTTTGCAAACTTAGTTGCTTAACCACGCAACTAACCATACACAAAACCGTTGCCCACAATATAACACGACAATATGAAAAGAACATTTATAGGAACAATTTTTACTTTGACTTTATGCTTATTTACAACTCTTGGATTTTCGCAATCGAAAGAAATTAAAATCGAATTTTTAGGAAATTGTGGATTATATTTAACTGATGGAACAACTAATATCTACACAGATTTTCCATATAAATCTGGAGCACACGGTTATATGGAATTTGACGAATCAGAATTAGATAGTATAAAGGAAAACTCAATATTTATTTTTACTCACAAACATTCTGACCATTACTCAAAAAAGAATTTAAAAAAGGTGATTAAAGAAAAAGGCGGAACGAAATACGGAGTTTCAAACATATCTGAATTGGAAGAGTTGAATAAAACTCTAAATGACTTTGAGATTAAAGCATTCAAAACCAAGCATAAAGTTTTTGGAATAAACTTCAGACACTATTCATATTTAATAACTTGGCACGGAAAGAGAATTTACTTATCTGGCGATACAACTAATCCAGAAACTATTGGAAAAATAAAAAATATCGACTTGGCATTTATCCCATATTGGCTTTACGAAAATGCTAAAGAAGAAAATATTGAAATTGATGCAGATGAAATCGGAATTTACCACTTACATCCAGCAGAAATTAAGCCTGCAGAAAAATTCTTTAAAGACAAAAAAAACGAGCATCCATTAACCGAACAAGGCAAAATAATTACGATTGAATTACAAACTGAATAAAATACTGTGGGCAACACCGTATATAATTTATTGCTTGGTTCTCGCTTACTTACGAAAATCCTCGCGGATTTTGAACTGCCCCCAAAAAGTTAGACACTATTTGAGGGTATTATTATGGGAAGAAAAGTCAAGTATGATTACGCATTTAAACTTCGATGTGTAAAGCAAGTTTTAAAAAATCACCAAATAGTTGAAGATGTGTCTAAGTTATATGGTTGTCATCATACAACCCTTCATGATTGGATTCGATTTTATGAAAAATATGGTAAAAAAGCACTATTACCAAGAAAAACCAAAGTGTATAGCATTCCTTTTAAACTTAAAGTTTTAAAAGCTATTGACAAAGATTCATTATCTTTCAGTCAAGCTTGTTTAGAATTTAATATTCCTACTAAATCTGTAATTATGAAGTGGCAACGTAATTATAAAAAAGAGGGTATTGTAGGCTTAAACATTAAACCTAGAGGTAAACCAAAATCTATGCAATTTAAGAGAGCTAAAAAAAAGTCTAATAAACCTTTAACAAGAGAAGAGGAACTTTTATTAGAAAATGAATCATTACGTGCAGAACTGGACTTGCTAAAAAAGTTACAGGCCTTAATTCAACAAGAGCAAAACAAAAAGCAAAAGCCATAACAGAATTAAGGCATAAGTATGATTTAGATATTTTATTATATCATACGAACATGGCAAGAAGTAGTTATTATTATCATCATAAAAGAAGTCTTTTAGTTGATAAATATAAAGAGATAAAACTATTGATTCATCAAATATATCATCGTCACAAAGGAAGATATGGCTATAGAAGAATCTCTTTAGAAATCAACAAAATAGGCACTCTAATAAATCATAAAACAGTACTCAAGTTAATGCGTGAATTAGGTTTAAAAAGTTTAGTCAGAGCTAAAAGATACAAGTCTTATAAAGGGCGAATAGGAGAAACAGCTCCTAATATATTACAACGAAATTTTAAAGCTATTAGGCCAAATAAAAAATGGGCTACCGATATTACAGAATTTAAAGTTTTAGGAAAAAAACTATATCTATCTCCAATAATTGATCTCTTTAATAGAGAAATAATAAGTTATCAATTATCTGAAAAACCTGATTTTAAACAAGTAGCTATTATGCTGAAAAAGTCTTTTAAGAAAATACCAGATCAAACAAATTTAATATTACATTCAGATCAAGGATGGCAGTATCAAATGAAACAGTATCGAAGATTATTAACAGAAAAAGGAATTACTCAGAGTATGTCTCGTAAAGGAAATTGTTTAGATAACGCTGTGATAGAAAATTTCTTCGGTATTCTAAAATCTGAATTGTTTTATATAAATAAATATAAGTCGATATCTCAGTTAAAAAAAGAGATTAAAGTCTATATAAAATATTATAATAATGAGAGAATTAAACAAAATTTAAATGGTATGAGCCCGATTGAATATCGAGCTAATTATTATCAAAATTAATTATAAATTTGTCTAAACATTTGGGTGCACTTCATTTTCTATTCGGTTTTTATTTGCTGAATTACGTGCTAAACCACGCAACAAACCATATACAACAACGTTGTGGGCAAGTCTTCAACAAGAAATACATAACTATAATTTAGCTTCATAAAGAAGCATATTTGCCAAGTTCAGGCATTAAAACTCAATTTTTTTAGGCACACAAAACACAAAAATTTTAGCTAACATTTTGGTCTATTTACTTTTGTTACTCCCTGGCGGATGAGCGCTATCATGAATATTTTTTTGGTCGTTTTCCTTTTGCTAGTTTTTGGTATTAAATTTTTGTTTTTTTACCAGTGGTCAGTTCTTATCTGCTAACATTGAAAACTCCAATCTTTACGCTTTATTTTTTGGTCAGGTTTTATTTGAAAAGAAAAAAAATCAGTTTCTAGATATTGGTTATTCTTTTTATACTAAGTCTCAAAAAAGACATCAAAACCTGCCCACAACAACGTCTAAAATTTATTGCTTTATAATTCTCTTTTGGAAATATCGTAAGATTTTACTTTAACTCGTTTCTTTTTACTAATTTAGTGTATAAATTACGCAACAAACATTATACGCGTTACGTTACCAAACAGTTGAAAACCGAACTATGAAACAACTTCTGTCTTTAATATTAATATTTTCGATTCTATCAAGTTGCGACGGAAAAAAATCAGACAAAACCAAATCTGAATTTAAGCCAAAAACGGAATTAAAAGCAGAAACGGAGTCTGGACAAAAAAAGGAATTGGAAGCTATCCAATCAAAAATTAAAAAAGATACAATTAATAATTATTGGGCTTTAGTTCTTGACACTATTTCCAGTAAAAGAGAATTTAAAATTTCTGACTTAAAACATACTCTTGAATTAAAAACTTATAGTTTAAACGATAGCTCAATTGTTAGGAATTTAGCTCAAAACGGAGAACAAGCATATTTAGACCATTCTCACAAAATGGTAACTGATTTCAAGCTTTTGACTGACTCAATTGTTGACAAAAAACAAATCGACCGAACTGATTTTAAAGAATCTCTGATTCCTGAATTTTACGCAGAATGTAATCTTTTCTCAACCGAAATTGATAGCATTTTAGGAAACACTATATATCTGACTTCTGACTTGAATGTTCCTGATACTGGGAATCAATGGAAAGTTTGGTATTCAATTGAGATTATAGATAAAAATATTGGAAATTTAAAAATTAAAGAAACTGAGTACGTTGGAGATTAAAAACCATTTGGTAACACCGTGTATAATTCATTGCTAGTGCTAGCCTACTTGGAAATTCCTTCGGAATTTCCTCTGGTTCGTTTTTGTTTACTAATTTAGTTGCAGAAACACGCAACGAAATCATACACAAACACGTTAGCAAACAGTTGAAAAAACAAATCCACATATTAATTCTAAGTCTGATATCGACTTTTGCATTTGGTCAAACCGAAAAAGAATCCTTTTGGAATCCTTATATCGAATCTGACCGAATTGAAATTGGGCTAAAACATTACGACAGTCTGAATTTTGAAAAAGCTTACCGAATTTGGACTGATTATCAGGTTGTGGAACTGATTAAAATAACTGACTCAACTTATAACGGAACTTTGACAAATTTTGTCACAGAAAATAAAAGAAAGAATAAGACAGAAATTATTTATCAAAAAATAAAAATCTCAAACAGAATTGTTGAGAAATTAATTAACTCTTTAAATGCAGAAAATATTGAGACGTTAAAAGATTGTTCAGAAATTGAAAACTATCCAAAAGGATTTGACGGAAAGACATATGTTTTTGAAATCGGAAATGGAAAAACAAGACGTGTTTACTCATATTGGGAACCTGAAAACGAAAGGTATCAAAACCCAGAAATGCCTGAAATAGAAAATGTTCGAAGTATATTGAATTCAATTAATTCCGAATTTAACTTGTGGAAATATTTTGAAGATTTTAGAGATAGATTACCGAAAGGAAGTTATTCTTATGGAATGATAAATATGATTAAAACGTAAAAAACCGATTTGCTAACAAAGTACTGTGGTAAAAAACAAGTAAAAATGTATTAATTTTTCACTAAAGTACTTTTATAGTTTCCATCATATATTAATCCTGATTTAGCTAGTGCAAAAGCCTGTTTTAGTAGCTTATTACACACGGCAATTAATGCTAATTTTTTGCTCTTTCCTTTCGCTACGATTCGCTCATAAAGATCGCGGCAAGCTTTGTTGTATTTACACGCATTAAAACTGCACATAAATAATAAATTCCGAAGCTTTTGATTCCCCATTTTACTTATTCGTGGCCTCCCTTTTACACTACTTCCACTTTGCCGGATCATAGGTGTAAGGCCAGCGTAACTACAAAGTTCACTTGCGCTCGTAAAACGATCAAATCCACCTGTTAATACCACTAACATAATGGCTGTTTTTGGTCCTATACCTGGAATGGTTTTTAAACGGGTAAATAAATCTTGATGTGATTGTTTTACTAATATTAACAGCTTATCCTCCAAAGTTTTCATCTCTTTTGTTAGTTGTCTTAAACTACGTTTTAAAGACGTTACAACAAGCTTACTTGGATTTCCCAAAACCGCTTCTCCATGTAGTTTGTTTTTTAGCATAGTGCTTTGTTTTGTATATACAGAAAGGGTTCTAACGATTTGAAGACATTCTATTTCTTCCTTAGAATTTCCTTTCCATAGCTTTAATTCTACTTGCTCTGAGTAAGCACAAATAAGTTTTGAATCGCTCTTATCTGTCTTAACTTTTGATAGTCCCATCTGTATAAAGCGTTTTACTGACAATGGATTTTCAACCGATACTTTGATACCAGATTCTAGCAAATGATACGCTAACTGATAATGATAATAGCCTGTGGCTTCCATAACGCAATGACTCTTATTATTTAAAAGTTTCGTGAACTTTTTAAAGCCAAGTTCATTGTTTTTAAACTGATAGTAATTACCATCAGAGTCCGTGACATCGAACACCAAATGACTAATGTCTATTCCAAAATATTTAATATCTTTATTCATAAGAAAATGTTTTTTTGAAAGGACGATCTACGCGAGTTTCAACGACTTAAAATCGAGGTCTAAAAGCCTCATAGAACTGTACGAAATCTGTGTAGAAAAGAGAGGGGATTTTCAATGTTGACGAAGTCTAAAGCTTCTGCGTGTATATTAACCTTACTCCTCTCTTTTGTGCTTTCTTATTTTTAGGCCTTAATTTAGTGTTTTTATTAAAATGCTAACTTAAGCCGTGTATAATTAATTGCTTGTTTTAAGCCTACTTACGAACATTCCTGCGGAATATTCTATCTGTGATTTATTTGCTAACTTTAGTGCTTAAATCACGCAACTAACCATACACAAGCACGTTACCTACAATTTGAAAAAACAACTAACATTAATACTTTTCATTACTTTTTTGTCCTGTGGCACAGAACAGAAATTGGAAAATATAAACGGAATATTCTCTGAAACTGAATTTCAAGAATTGAAATTCTTGCTTCAAGATTTTGATAATATATTGATTGACGAATCACAGACTTATTCTACTAAAATTGCATATTGGGAATTCTCGCAACGCGTGATTGAAAATAATTCTGTACCAATAATTGATGGAATTGATTCTTTAGGACAATCAGTTGTCGAATATAAAGTATTTGACAAAATTTGGTGGAAATACAAAGACTCTGAATTGAATAAAGTTAAATACAATTTTGCGGACAAAAGTCTCTATTTGGAATATTTGAAACTTGTTGGAAAGAGGTCGGATTTTATCAAAGACTATGCTGAAAGGTTGGAATCAACAAATGATTTAGTTCCTTCTGTAATAGCAGGTTTTGCGAAAAACATTAAAAAAACTGATTTTGAAAAAGAAAATATTCGGTTGATTTTTGCAATTCATTATTTGACATTGTTAAACCGATAAAAATAAAAAACTGTAGGTAACACCGTATAAAAATAATGCTTAGTTTAGTGCTTAATCAAGAGTCCGTGCACTTTTGTTACGTCTGATTTTCCTTCGGAAAATCCTCGCACACAAAACCGCACTATTCTTATACATCAACGTTACCAACAAGCTGAACAAAAATCCTGCTAATGAACAAACTTTCCTCTGAAAACCTAAATCTTCTGCCAAACCCAAATGAATTACAAAAAATTTGCAAATCCATTTCTGCTTTGGAAGCTATTATCTGTCCTGAATGGGAATACAGATATTATTCTTACCAAAAAGATTGGAGTGAAACAGAAGAATTTTGTGAAATGAGAAACGGACAAGGAGACCAAATGCTAATGGTTTTTAGCAAAAACGGAACTTGTATTAACGGATTTGCTCACGAAAGCGAAATGAATGGTTGGAAAAACATTCCAATTGAAGAAAAAAAATCTTTTGTCGAGAAAATATTTAGCTCAAAAAAAGAAACCAAAACGGAATTGACTCAAATAATTCCAAAAGGAGTTGTGGACAATTTGCCAAAAGTATTTAATGACTTTATATACGGAGAACCTGTGAAAAGTATTGGAACAACTTTTTGTATTTGGCAAACTGAATCAGATAATAATTGGAAAATAGGAGAAATCAATTTACCTAAAGACGATTACAAAGATGGTTCAAATGATTTACTTCAGTTATTGGATGGAAAACCGTTGACTTACAAAAATTGGGCGGAAGAATATTACGAGGAAAATTTTGAGGGATACGAACTCAAATTGGAACTTGTAGAAAAGATTTATAACGGAATTATAATAACAAAAGAATTGGTTCTAGAATTAAATCCAGAATTAGATGATTTTGAACAATTGCAATCAGATTTAAACGAAATCGGATATGAACATAAAATATAAAAGCCAGTTGGTAACACCGTGTATAATTAATTGCTAGGTTCTTCCCTACTTGCGAATATTCCTGCGGAATATTCACGGGTTCGTAAAAGTTTACTAATTTAGTTGCTAAACCACGCAACTAACCATACACAAAACCGTTGTGGGCAAGTCTTCAACAAGAAATACATAACTATAATTTAGCTTCATAAAGAAGCATATTTGCCAAGTTCAGGCATTAAAACTCAATTTTTTTAGGCACACAAAACACAAAAATTTTAGCTAACATTTTGGTCTATTTACTTTTGTTACTCCCTGGCGGATGAGCGCTATCATGAATATTTTTTTGGTCGTTTTCCTTTTGCTAGTTTTTGGTATTAAATTTTTGTTTTTTTACCAGTGGTCAGTTCTTATCTGCTAACATTGAAAACTCCAATCTTTACGCTTTATTTTTTGGTCAGGTTTTATTTGAAAAGAAAAAAAATCAGTTTCTAGATATTGGTTATTCTTTTTATACTAAGTCTCAAAAAAGACATCAAAACCTGCCCACAACAACGTCTAAAATTTATTGCTTTATAATTCTCTTTTGGAAATATCGTAAGATTTTACTTTAACTCGTTTCTTTTTACTAATTTAGTGTATAAATTACGCAACAAACATTATACGCGTTACGTTGTGTGTCATTTTGAAGAAATTAGTCACTCAACCAAAATCAGAGTTCACTCATTATTACTTTTTTGATTAATAGTATTAAAAGATATTTGAGAAACTAAAACTAAGAAAATGAAATTATTTGTTGCAATCATACTTCTGACTTTCTCTATTGGTTGTAAATCTCAAAACAATCCTGAAAAAATTGAAACGAAAAAAAGAACTGAATTAAAACCACCTTTTACTAATCAAGGAGAACAAGAAGATTATTGGGCACAGGAACTTTTCAAAAAAGAGTATAAAAACCAATCGTATGAAGTCTATTCTTATGAAATAAAAGAAATAGACGGAACTGAATTAATATACGACAATAAATCTTTCAACATTTATGGTGTAAACGATACACTGGAAATGATTTTCAAAAAAGGTGTTTTATATCCTCAACTAATAAGCGGATTTACAACTGAACAGCGGAAATCGGAAAAGGAACTTGATTCCCTTTCTGTTTCGGAAAGATATTTTTACGAGTTAAGCAGAGGAGACAATCTAATTATAACGAACTTAGAAGAACTTGAATTTCTATCTGACTCACCAAAAATTAAACGATTTCGATTTTGGTTAGGCAGGCCGAAATCAGCAAATCCGCAAGTCTATCTATTTGAATTGACTAACGAAAACGCTGATAAAAACACTGAATTAAAAGAGTTTATAGAGAATTCTAAATTAACTTTTTTAAAAGAAGGTTGGATTATAATCTAACTGCGGAAAAAACGACACACAACACAACCTATAAACAATACGGGTTTCGGTCTTAATCGAAAAGTTTGTGTATTTTTATGAAGTCCGCAAAATCTTTGGGATTTTGCTTTAAACAATAAAAGAAAAAACAAAACAAAAAGATTTTGCTATGTGCGTGGCGAAAAGTAAACGTCAGTTTGCTCCCGTACTGTTCATAGCTCAACCGTTGCCAACAATATGAAAAAACCGAACGGAATGAATAAAATTTTGACTTTAATTTTGATTTTTACTTTCGGATTAAGCTATTCTCAATCGGAAAAAGAAAAAGGCGGAATTAAAAATGACTCAATCTTTTTTGGAAATTGTGAAAGCGGAACTGAACGTGCCATAAAAGACGTTGGAAATAAAACTTACAAATCTTATTCTTACGGACTGATAGTTAGAACAAAAGACGAATGGAATTTTAGCGAATTTTACGAAAAATATATGAAATCAAAATATGGGATTTTGATTAAAGATGGTGGTTGTCTTATAACAGCGGAATCAAAGTGTTACACGAAAAAAATGAAAGAATTGATATTTGCGGAATTCGGAACTGATATTTTTGAGCGAACACGAAAAGAAGCGGAAAAATTATACAACAAAACGGAATAAATACTGTTGGCAACACCGTGTATAATTAATTGCTTTGGCAAGTGCTTATTTGGAAAATTCCTTCGGAATTTTCTCAGGTTCGTATTTGTTTACTAAATTAGTTGCTTAACCACGCAACTAACCATACACAAACACGTTAGCGGTTATTTAACAAATTGACACTGGAAATGAACTTTAAACTAAATGAAAACTTTGGAAATGGGCTACCCGAATTAACATATAGCATATTTATACCCCAAATAATATTATAATCATGAAAAAACTAATTCAAATATTTACAGTTATTATCTTGTTCACAAACATATGTAGTGTACAAGGTCAAGTAAATCAGAAAAAAACATCGGATGATGAGCGTATGGAATGGTGGCGAGATGCCCGTTTTGGAATGTTCATTCATTGGGGAGCTTATGCAATTCCGGGTGGTGAACGTGATGGTGAAATTTTTAATGGCGGATCCGAATGGATTATGGCTAAACTGGATTATACTATTGAAGATTATGAAAAAATAGTTTCGCAGTTTAACCCCACAAGTTTTAATGCCGATGAGTGGGTTGCTATGGCAAAAAATGCGGGTATGAAATACATTGTTCTTACCTCAAAACATCATGATGGTTTCTGTTTATGGGATTCAAAAATCACCAATTATGACATCATGGAAGCCTCCCCTTTTAAACGCGATATTGTTAAAGAACTATCCATTGCCTGTAAGAAAGCTGGAATCAAATTTTGTTTATATCATTCTATTTCCGATTGGCACCATCCTCAGGCACAGGGCCCTTATTATCCTAATTATACAGGTAAAAACGTTAATCCGGAGTTTCCAGAGTATTATAAAAATTACTTAAAACCGCAGGTGAAAGAATTACTTACCAATTATGGTGATATTGGTGTGGTATGGTTCGATGGCGAATGGATTTCAGATTACACTACTGAAATGGGAAAAGAAATGTATGATTTCATACTTAACATCCAACCTAAAACCATTGTTAACAACCGAGTAGACAAAGGTCGTCAGGGTATGAAAGGAACGGATAAAGAAGGTAATTTCGTAGGAGACTTTGGCACACCGGAACAAGAAATCCCGGCAACAGGCATCGATAGCGATTGGGAATCATGTATGACTATGAATGGTTCTTGGGGCTACAAACCATCCGATACGAACTGGAAAAGTAGTGAAGATCTCATTAAAAAGTTAATTGATATTGTTTCTAAGGGTGGTAATTATCTATTGAATATTGGACCAGACGCACAGGGTTTATTTCCTCCAGAAAGTGTAGAACGCTTAAAAGATATGGGCGAATGGACAGAAATTAATGGAGAATCGATTTATGGTGCAAAAGCTAGCCCTTACAACACTCCAAAATGGGGACGATATACAAGTAAAGACGGTATAGTATACGCTCACATTTTTGAATGGCCTAATGATGGTGTGCTTTTGCTAGACAAAAGTATAAATGCGAAAAAGGCATTACTATTGTCTGACTCCAAAACCAAATTAAAAATTAATTCTACTACTTTAGGTCAAAAAATAAGTTTACCCGCAAATGCGCAAAATGTTATTGCTACTGTTATTAAGTTAGAAGTAAAATAGTTTTAATTTTAGTTTAGTGAATGTATTGTTAGTTACACCCACTCTTGGAATAGGGAGAGGGTGTTTGTTTTCAGTTTAAAGCATTACCCAATATGAGTGTCTTGAAAAATCAAATGGGATTTTGAAGATACATTTGAAGACTATGATACAACATAGAAAAACAACCGCTAACAACGCATAAAAATAATAGCCGAAACAGCAGTGTTTTCAAGGATTGTAGCCCGCTTCAACTATCTTGTAGTTTGACAGTTAAGTGTTACGCAGTCGGCTACTATTCTTATACTAAACGTTACCTGCAAGCTGAAAAAAATAAGAATGACAAGAAACGTCCTAATCCTGATTCTAATTATTAATATCTCAAGTTCTTTTGCACAAGAAAATTTTAAAGAATATTACTATCAAATTGGAACAAAAAAAGAAATCAAAATTTATGAATACGTTGACAAAAATAATCCGAAAAGAATTGAGTATTGGAAAGTAACTACAAATCCGAAAACAAAAATAATTCTAACGGAATCTTTCACAACTGATTTTAGGCTTTACAATATTTTTGAGGAAGAACTAAAAGTTGATGGAGCGAAAATAATTAGCTACACAGATTTTGAGAAAATTGACAGTGGAGAAAACATACGTATTAATGGAATTATAATCGACAAAGATGTTTACAAATGGAATGACAAAAATAAATACAAGTATTCTGTAAAATATAAAAGTCTAAAGTATGGAAATGAGCAATTCATAAAAGAGCGGACTAAAAATAGTTTTGAAAACATAGACGTTAAAGGAACTAACTACTCAACACTAAAGTTTATGGATGAATACGAGATTAAATCACTCGATTCTGACCAAAGCTATGAGTTTTATCAATTTACATATTACGCAAAAGATATTGGTATGGTAAAGTATCAAAGATATCACCCAGACGGAACAACAGTTGAATTAGAATTAACCAAAATTCTAACTGAAAATGAATTTAAGAACCTGATAAAGAAAGCCAGCAGGTAACACCGTGTATAATTAATTGCTTGGGTCTGTGTGTACTCGGAAAATCCTTCGGATTTCCCTAACGTTCGGTTTCCTTTTACTAAATTAGTTGCTGAACCACGCAACTAACCATACACAAACCGTTGTAGCACATTTGAGAAATGACTAACGAAATTCCAAAATATATAGGAGACCTTTTAGAAAGGTATGAAAAAGGAGAGCGTGAATTTCCAAACTGTGACTTTGAAGAACACGAAAATCTTCAACATTTGACTTTGGACGATTCTAATCTTCAGGGTTCTACATTTTTTAGTGCAGATTTTACTGGAACGAGTTTTCGGAATTGTAATTTAAAAAATTGTGGATTCAAATGCTGTAAATTTGATAGTATTGACTTTACAAATGCTGACTTGAGTGGAAGTCTTTTAAGTGGAGCAGAATTTATTGATTGTAAATTTTCGAATACTAAATTTGACGGAGCTGACTGGTATGGACATACAATTACAACTGACGAATTTATGAATCGAGTAATTAAACAAAAACAATGAATCCAAAAACGACTGACTTTCTTTTTGGATGTAAGAATTTATATAATTTATCAATCCATCCTTTTGACTTTGATAAATCTGACCGAAATGAATACAAGCAACTGATTGAACTCGGAAAGGAAATAATTACTAAAGATGGAATTCAAAGTTTCGCTGGATTTGTTTCGGAATATCAATATCGTGTCGGAATTTGGTCATCTATGATTGCTTTGGAATTTGGAAAACCTGACCAAAATGAGATATTAATTATTAGCGGAACTAAAACTATATTTTCCGCTTGCTTGGAAAAAATTGAGCAGAACGAAATAAATGAATTGCCGACTGAAATTAATGAAAACAAAAAAAGTTGGATTGAAAAAATAAAAACGTGCTACAACACTGTATATAGCAAATAGGGGGTTCGGTGGTTTATGAAAGTTCAGCTCTATTAATCAACACCGCCAAATCGTTGATTTGGCTTTTAAAATGAATAAGTTGAAAAAAAATTACAACGCTTTGGCTCAGTGCAAAATTGAAAGTTTAGTACTTTTAAATGCCCTACTTACCATACACTAAACGTTGTAAACAAGCTCAAGAATAATATGAACTTCTTCAGAAAATTATTTAAGAAAAAGAATCCAGAAGATGAAATGGACCAAATATTGGAAAACCTATTTGGAAAAGATGATGAAGATATAAATTTCATTGTCGCTTTTTTGAATGATAAAATAATGCCGATTGAAAGAGGAGAAATTTACGAAGACCCTTTAGACGAATTCCTAAAAGCAAATAACATTGGGGAGGTTTTAGGAGCTGGAACTACTCAACTACCATCTGGAGAATTAGAATGGTGTAATATTGATATTCAATTGTATTCAGAAGATATTGATAAAAACATAATCAAATTAATAACAGATAAACTAACAGAATTTGGTGCACCAAAAGGTTCAAGAATTGTGATTGACAAAACGGATGAACGGATTTATTTTGGCGAAAAAGAAGGACTCGGAATCTATCTAGACGGAATAAATTTAGACAAAGAAGTTTATGAAAAAACTGACTCTAATATTGTGCTTTCTGAAATTAAAAAACTTACAAACGATAATTCTAAAGCAACACGATATTGGCAAGGACAAAATGAAACAGGACTTTATTTCTATTCTGATTCGTTTGAAAAAATGAATGAATCAATAAAAGAATTCGTTGCAGAATATCCATTATGTGAAAATGCAAGAATCGAGAAAATAGCATAAAAGCCAGTTTACAACACCGTATATAATTTATTGCTGGTTTCTCGCTTACTTACGAAAGTCCTCGCGGACTTTGAACTGCCCCCCAAAAGTTAGACACTATTTGAGGGTATTATTATGGGAAGAAAAGTCAAGTATGATTACGCATTTAAACTTCGATGTGTAAAGCAAGTTTTAAAAAATCACCAAACAGTTGAAGATGTGTCTAAGTTATATGGTTGTCATCATACAACCCTTCATGATTGGATTCGATTTTATGAAAAATATGGTAAAAAAGCACTATTACCAAGAAAAACCAAAGTGTATAGCATTCCTTTTAAACTTAAAGTTTTAAAAGCTATTGACAAAGATTCATTATCTTTCAGTCAAGCTTGTTTAGAATTTAATATTCCTACTAAATCTGTAATTATGAAGTGGCAACGTAATTATAAAAAAGAGGGTATTGTAGGCTTAAACATTAAACCTAGAGGTAAACCAAAATCTATGCAATTTAAGAGAGCTAAAAAAAAGTCTAATAAACCTTTAACAAGAGAAGAGGAACTTTTATTAGAAAATGAATCATTACGTGCAGAACTGGACTTGCTAAAAAAGTTACAGGCCTTAATTCAACAAGAGCAAAACAAAAAGCAAAAGCCATAACAGAATTAAGGCATAAGTATGATTTAGATATTTTATTATATCATACGAACATGGCGAAGTAGTTATTATTATCATCATAAAAGAAGTCTTTTAGTTGATAAATATAAAGAGATAAAACTATTGATTCATCAAATATATCATCGTCACAAAGGAAGATATGGCTATAGAAGAATCTCTTTAGAAATCAACAAAATAGGCACTCTAATAAATCATAAAACAGTACTCAAGTTAATGCGTGAATTAGGTTTAAAAAGTTTAGTCAGAGCTAAAAGATACAAGTCTTATAAAGGGCGAATAGGAGAAACAGCTCCTAATATATTACAACGAAATTTTAAAGCTATTAGGCCAAATAAAAAATGGGCTACCGATATTACAGAATTTAAAGTTTTAGGAAAAAAACTATATCTATCTCCAATAATTGATCTCTTTAATAGAGAAATAATAAGTTATCAATTATCTGAAAAACCTGATTTTAAACAAGTAGCTATTATGCTGAAAAAGTCTTTTAAGAAAATACCAGATCAAACAAATTTAATATTACATTCAGATCAAGGATGGCAGTATCAAATGAAACAGTATCGAAGATTATTAACAGAAAAAGGAATTACTCAGAGTATGTCTCGTAAAGGAAATTGTTTAGATAACGCTGTGATAGAAAATTTCTTCGGTATTCTAAAATCTGAATTGTTTTATATAAATAAATATAAGTCGATATCTCAGTTAAAAAAAGAGATTAAAGTCTATATAAAATATTATAATAATGAGAGAATTAAACAAAATTTAAATGGTATGAGCCCGATTGAATATCGAGCTAATTATTATCAAAATTAATTATAAATTTGTCTAAACATTTGGGTGCACTTCACTTTCTTGGTCGGTAATTATTCACTAAATTAGGTGCTTAAAACACGCAACAAACCATATACAAACACGTTAGTGCCAATTCAATGAAAAACTCAATATTTTATATTATAATATTAATAACAAATTTAATATCTGCACAAGAAAAATCTATTGATGATTATGTGTCGAATATATGGAATATAGATCACACAGGTTCTGTGAAATCAATTTTCATAGAACGACTTGAGTTTTATAGAAACAAAGAGTCAAGAATAGATACATCTAGAATTACAAATAAAGTTTTTTATGATAAAAAAAATAACCTCATAAAACGAAATGATTATTCGGAAGGCTTAAAAGAACCTACTCAAATAATTTACTATGATACTTTAAATAGAGTTTCAAAGATTATACGAAAACATAAAGGAGAAATAACAGAGGTTTTCAAACAATACTTTAGTAGTATTTCCGAATATCCAGACTCGTTGAATATTTTTGAAAAAGGTATAAAAACTCAATACATTAATCATTTTTCAAATATTCTACTTACCAAAAAAGAATTTTTCAGAAACGATACATTAAGGCATTATAATTTATATAAGTACAATTCTTACAATCAGTTAACAAAAAAGTTGTTTATTAATACTAAAAATGGTTTTGGAGTAATTTTAGATAAAAGTTTTACAGGAAATAAATCCGAAAAACATTTAAATGCAAATGATTCCACTATTTATAAATATCAAAAAAAAATAGATACATTAATAATTAAAAAATACAGATATAACAAACTCG
Source organism: Algibacter sp. L1A34 (assembly GCF_009796805.1). Lineage (NCBI taxonomy): Bacteria > Pseudomonadati > Bacteroidota > Flavobacteriia > Flavobacteriales > Flavobacteriaceae > Algibacter > Algibacter sp. L1A34. The sequence goes on from NZ_CP047029.1 coordinate 3,930,258, forward strand.
ATAAAATTATAAAAAAAATAAAAAATAAAAACTTGGAAATTGTGATTGAAGATGATTTCTGGAATGGAAAGTTAAATTCAAGATTCTCAAATTATAAATGGAAAGATTCCATAAAAACTGAATATCTTAGATTCAATAAAAAACTTGAAGTTGATGAATATAAAAATATAACTACATCGAAAGATAAGATAATTAAAAGGTGGAAAAATAGTATGACAAATGAAAGACCTGAAAATGTAGAAATAAAAACTATTCAAACAAAATATGACAAATTTAATAATTGGATAAATAAAACATACATACTTAATGGATTGATTGAAAAAGAAATTAACAGGAAAATTGAATATAACTGGCACTAACACCATATATAATTTATTGCTTGCTTTTTGCCTACTTACGAAAATCCTCGCGGATTTTCTTGGGCTTTAATTATTTACTAAATTAGTTGCTTAAACCACGCAACAAACCATATATAAACACGTTATGTTTAATTAAAAAAAAATGAAGGAACTTATAACTACAATTTTGATTTTATTCTATATTTCAGCTTATTCTCAAGAAAGTTTAATTTTAGAAAATATAGACTTAAATCAAAATATGAGACTGATTGGAATGTATCCTCATTATGATAAGGAGAAAACTTTTGAAAAATACAACTTTATGATTAAGGATTTTAAAGTATTAGATTCTCTATCTCAATTGTTGACTAAAGGAAAAGAAGTCAAAAATCAATTTACAAAAGGTGAATTTAATATTCGACTTTTTGAAGGAGATAAGAAATTAAAAACCTGGTCTTTTAATCCAAAATATTCTTACATAAGAATTGATGGTAAATCTTATGAATTTAGTGCTACTCAAATTTTGAATTTAGCAAAAAATTATCCATTAGAATATTCATTTAATGAAATGAGTTTTACATCCGAAAAAGAATTCTATAAGGAATATGAAAATTTAAAACTAAATGAAAATTTACTTTTTGTTTATAAACCTAATTTTAAGTTTGGCGGAAAATTTGAAGTCAAGTTCTTAAAAACAAAAAAATTTAAGCACCCAAAAGCAATTATAGAATACCTGAATAAATACATAAATAAAAGTAGGAAAAAACATGAATATAGAACTTATTACGTGTTAACGAATTATAATAAAAAAAATAGAAATCAATACACAATGACAATTGAATCAGATTTAGAATTATTTGAAAATTTTAAGATTAAAGAAGGAGAAAAAGGAAAATGGATTCAGAAGGAATATACTGCTACTATTTTTATGAAGGAAAATAACTAAACATAACACCGTGTATAAAAAATCGCTATATTTAGCTAAACTAAAACTTGTTGCTTCTTTGCAAACTTCTGAATTTCCGCTGGAAATTCCTCGTTCACAAAATCGCAACTTTTAATACACAACAACGTTGTGGGCAAGTCTTCAACAAGAAATACATAACTATAATTTAGCTTCATAAAGAAGCATATTTGCCAAGTTCAGGCATTAAAACTCAATTTTTTTAGGCACACAAAACACAAAAATTTTAGCTAACATTTTGGTCTATTTACTTTTGTTACTCCCTGGCGGATGAGCGCTATCATGAATATTTTTTTGGTCGTTTTCCTTTTGCTAGTTTTTGGTATTAAATTTTTGTTTTTTTACCAGTGGTCAGTTCTTATCTGCTAACATTGAAAACTCCAATCTTTACGCTTTATTTTTTGGTCAGGTTTTATTTGAAAAGAAAAAAAATCAGTTTCTAGATATTGGTTATTCTTTTTATACTAAGTCTCAAAAAAGACATCAAAACCTGCCCACAACAACGTCTAAAATTTATTGCTTTATAATTCTCTTTTGGAAATATCGTAAGATTTTACTTTAACTCGTTTCTTTTTACTAATTTAGTGTATAAATTACGCAACAAACATTATACGCGTTACGTTAGGCACAATTTGACAGACCAATGAAATTAACGATTTTAATATTACTTTTTTCTACCATTTCTGGATTTAGTCAAGAAATTAAATTCAATCTATTTTTGAAAGATTCTTGCTCAAACGAAATTGAAAGAAGTGATTACTATCATCTTGAAAAGGACGGAACCAAGTATAATATATCGGACTTTGACGGAACAATAATTCTTCTGACTAAAGGAGAGTATAAACTTGTCGCAACCGAAATTGGAGAAGTACGTAAAATTGTAATTGACAAACTAATAAATTCAGACACTTTAGTTAAACCGAGAATCGAAGAATATATAAAAAAGACAAATGTTTCCTATAAAAAAGGCACAAGTCGGGAACAACTTAAAAAACTTGGAATAATTCCTAACTATAAGTTTATGAATTGCGAAAAGGTTTGTGACGGAATTGAAACTGATTATTACTCAAACGGAAAAATTCGGCTGAAAGCGGAATTTAAAAACGGACTTGTAATCGGAGAATTAAAAAGATATTATCAAAACGGAAAAATTAAAGAAGTTTCTGTTTATGACAATGACGGAATTTTAATAAAAACAACTCTGTTTAACGAAAATGGAGAAATAAAAAAAGAATAAAAACTGTGCCTAACACCGTATAAAAATAATTGCGGTTTAGTGCTAAAAAAAAGGTAGTTGCGTGTTTGCTACATCTGATTTTCCTTCGGAAAATCCTCGCATACAAACCCGCAACTATTCTTATACATCAACGTTGGCAACAATATGACAAAACGCAGAAACAACAGCAAACGAAGTCGATTTTCGATTTTATTTCCAATTTTGACAATAATCGGAATTGGTGTTATAACTGCTATTGTGACAAATTATGAACCAAATTGGACCTATAATTGGAATGGAATAAGAAAAGAAATAAAAGATTCTTTACAAGTTGCGGAATCACGTGGAATTACTAGCGGAATTGGTGGAATGGGAATTTCAACAAAAAACGAAGTTGACAGAAGAAGATGGATTATGAAAAACGCAACCGAATCGGAACTTCTTAAACTGACTGAATACCCAAACGGAATTATAAAAGGGATTGCGTACGAAGGACTTTTAAGAAAAAAGGAATTTCCCAATAAAACAGAATTGACTTTAAAAGCAATTCGTGATACAACATACCAGATAGATTATCAATCGGGTTGTTTAGGTTGGAATATGGACATTGGCGAATATCTTGTGCAAAATGTTTTGTTAATTGACGACGAAATTCCACCACCTGAAAGATTACCGGATTTTGGTTTAACCGAAATGGAAAAAGAAAAGATTCTAACTGAATTTAGAAAAGTACAAGTTAAAAAAGAATAAAATACTGTTGCCAACAATATCCAAACTGAACGTAAAACAAATGGAAAAAAAATTAAAGCAAAGTATTCTGACTTCTTATCTCATTGGGACACCAATTGGAATTCTGACTGTCATTGCTACGATTTGGATACCATTATTACTAACTGGAGAAGGACTTTTGACAATCGCTATTCTTGGTACATATGGTGTTTCGACGATTGGACTTGTTGTTGCGTTTCTGATTGCTCTTTGGATTGGCGGAAAATTGGCTTATAAAAATATTAATGATGGAAAATCATTGATTCTGACTTCTTTTAAATATTCTGTTGTTGTGAATTTAATTATCTGGTTAACTTTTTGTCTGATTGTCGGACTGACTGTAACGGAAGAAAGGTTTTTGATGATGATTCCGCCAATTATTGCATTTGTTATTTGCACCATTCTGACAACATTTACAATCGGACTTTTAATTGCATACGTAATAAAGCGAATAAATAACAAACCAACTGAATTAAAAAATACTGTTGCCAACAAGGTATAAAAAACATAGGGCGTTTGTGCTAAACCGAAAGGCCTGTGAATATTAACAAAGTCCGCTAAATATAAAATTTGGCGTTTGTAGTAGAAAAGATAAAAGCAAAATATTTATATTTAGCTAAGTAATAAACCGAAACGAAAGTGCTTATCACCTGCCCTACGATTTCTTATACTGAACGTTAGCTACAATATGAACCCAGAAACTGAATTAAAACGAATTTGTGAAAATTATAATGGTGTATTTGAGTACGAAGATTATAAAGTTGGTGGCGAAATTGGTTCATTTGTCCATATTTCTAAATATAGATTAAAAATATTTTATAAAAACTTTGATATAGATGTTTTATATGATTTTGGAAATTCAGATACAGCAGAATTCAAAATTAATAAGTTAAATAATAACAAAATTCCTGAATTTGAAATAAAAACAATTGACCATTTAAGTAAACTGATATTATTTAAGAAACTAAATTGGAATATTAAATCTTCTGATATTTTATTTAAAGAAAATATAGCATACTTAATCACGAAATTAAATTTAAATGAACTTATTGAAAATACGGCTTTTGAACTTAATACATTGGGTAAACAAAAAAATGAGAAATACTCAATCCGAACTGTATTCTCGCTGAAATATGAAAAAAATATTGAAAGCGCAGAATTAATTATTAATTTTCACAGAAGTTTAATTGATTTAATAACAACAAAATACTGTAGCTAACAAAGTACTGTGGTAAAAAACAAGTAAAAATGTATTAATTTTTCACTAAAGTACTTTTATAGTTTCCATCATATATTAATCCTGATTTAGCTAGTGCAAAAGCCTGTTTTAGTAGCTTATTACACACGGCAATTAATGCTAATTTTTTGCTCTTTCCTTTAGCTACGATTCGCTCATAAAGATCGCGGCAAGCTTTGTTGTATTTACACGCATTAAAACTGCACATAAATAATAAATTCCGAAGCTTTTGATTCCCCATTTTACTTATTCGTGGCCTCCCTTTTACACTACTTCCACTTTGCCGGATCATAGGTGTAAGGCCAGCGTAACTACAAAGTTCACTTGCGCTCGTAAAACGATCAAATCCACCTGTTAATACCACTAACATAATGGCTGTTTTTGGTCCTATACCTGGAATGGTTTTTAAACGGGTAAATAAATCTTGATGTGATTGTTTTACTAATATTAACAGCTTATCCTCCAAAGTTTTCATCTCTTTTGTTAGTTGTCTTAAACTACGTTTTAAAGACGTTACAACAAGCTTACTTGGATTTCCCAAAACCGCTTCTCCATGTAGTTTGTTTTTTAGCATAGTGCTTTGTTTTGTATATACAGAAAGGGTTCTAACGATTTGAAGACATTCTATTTCTTCCTTAGAATTTCCTTTCCATAGCTTTAATTCTACTTGCTCTGAGTAAGCACAAATAAGTTTTGAATCGCTCTTATCTGTCTTAACTTTTGATAGTCCCATCTGTATAAAGCGTTTTACTGACAATGGATTTTCAACCGATACTTTGATACCAGATTCTAGCAAATGATACGCTAACTGATAATGATAATAGCCTGTGGCTTCCATAACACAATGGCTCTTATTATTTAAAAGTTTCGTGAACTTTTTAAAGCCAAGTTCATTGTTTTTAAACTGATAGTAATTACCATCAGAGTCCGTGACATCGAACACCAAATGACTAATGTCAATTCCAAAATATTTAATATCTTTATTCATAAGAAAATGTCTTTTTAAAAGGACGATCTACGCGAGTTTCAACGACTTAAAATCGAGGTCTAAAAGCCTCATAGAACTGTACGAAATCTGTGTAGAAAAGAGAGGGGATTTTCAATGTTGACGAAGTCTAAAGCTTCTGCGTGTATATTAACCTTACTCCTCTCTTTTGTGCTTTCTTATTTTTATGCCCTAATTTAGTGTTTTTATTAAAATGCTAACTTAAGCCGTGTATAATTAATTGCTTGGGCAAGTGATTATTTGGAAAATTCCTTCGGAATTTTCTCGCGTTCGTTTTTGTTTACTAAATTAGTTGACTAAACACGCAACTAACCATACACAATCACGTTAGCTGTCATTTAAAATTTGAATTTTCCTGAAATAGGTTGACTAAAAATTAAACCATTAATTATAGTCACTTATGAAAACACAAAATGAACACTGGCGAAAAAAAAGCTACCAAAAAGCAACTTTAGAAACCAAACTTTTAGTCGTTGACCAAATCCTTAGCGGACAATTATCTAATAACCAAGCTTCAAAAAAATACGATGTCCCTCGAACAACCATTACCTATTGGTTAAGAAAATACAGTACCTTAGTACAACAAAATACGGGTATGAGTAAAAACGATGAAATTAAAAAGTTAAAGGAAAAAATTGAAGAACTGGAGTTCCAAAAAGACTTCCAACAAGACATTATTGCTGATATGGAACTCATTACAGGCGTCGATATGTCAAAAAAGTCATTGCCCAAAACATTAGCAAAAGAGATAGAGCAAAAGAAAAAACAGCGTATAAAAGAAAATGGCTCTATGGATGTTTTGGGATTTCTAAACAAGCCTTCTACAAAAGACTAAAAACGCAACAGAAAAAAGAAATAGATCATCAAAGAATGATCAAAATGGTCAAGGAATACCGTAATAAAGTAGGCTCTAAAACTGGTGGTATTAAGCTACATAAAGAACTAAAACAGGACTTTATAAACGCTGATATTAAAATTGGTAGAGACAAGTTCTATCGCTTCCTCAGACTAAATAATCTTTTGATTCCCAAAACTAAAAATTACATCACAACTACAAACTCAAACCATATGTACAAAAAATATAAAAACCTGGTAAAAGACCATGTCCCTACTCGTCCTGAACAACTTTGGGTCTGCGATATCACTTATATTAAAACACAATACGGTCATAATTATTTAGCCATTGTTACAGATGCTTATTCTAAGCAGATTATGGGATATAAACTCGATAACCATATGAGAACATCGCTTTGTACGGATGCACTCGCTATGGCTATTAAAAACAGGAAATACCCTGATAAAAAGCTTATCCATCATTCGGATAGAGGTTTTCAATACTGCAATCCGAAATACACAACATTCGCTGAAAACAACAACATTACAATGAGTATGACTGAACAATACGATCCTTACGAAAATGCTGTTGCAGAACGCATTAATAGAACTCTTAAATATGAATATGGATTAAAACAAACCATTAAAAACACTGAATTAGCACAAAAAATGACACAACAAGCAGTCTATATTTATAACAATTTGAGAACACATTTTAGCCTGGATCTCAGAAAACCTGCTGAAGTCCATCTCAATCCAAACATCAAATACAAATCCTATCGAAAAAATAATGTAAATTTACCTGAACTTAAGATTTAAGAACAGAACTAGTTCAAACTATTTTTTTGCCTTCTAAACGGCTGAAAAAAATAGTTTGAACGTCTAAATATTAACTAAAAAGAGTCAACCTATATCAGTATAATACACAACGAAACCTGAAAGACAGAATTAAATTATAAAAAATGGAAAAATTAAAATTACCTTATTTCAAACAAGAAATTGATATTCAAAATTTGCAGGACGAATATGATACGGATTTTGAATATAATGGAAAAGAAATTAATATTTTCCTAAATGAAATGCAAGTTGCTGACAAAGAACAATTCACTATAATAAAAAATGTACTAGAAAATTTACCTGAATTTGATAACCAAAATAGAAATTTTATAACAAACGACTTTGAAAACAAGAATGGAAATACATTTGAATTTTTGTCTTATCATTTAGAAGAATTAGAAGATGATTTTGAAGAAATTATTGATTCTAATGACACAGAAATAAATAATTTAAAAAAATTAATGAACTTTCTGAAAATAACAACAATCAGTTTTTATTCTGATTTGGTTGTATTTGATTATTGTTTAGATGATGAAATATCTGACCAATTATTAGTTATTAAAATGAATCGACAGAAAAATTTATCTATTGATTGGGAAAGTTAAATGGAAGTATAAAAAATAAAAAAAACGAACGCACAACACCGTATAAAAATAATTGCGGTTTAGTGCTTAATCAAAGGTCGTTGCGTGTTTGTAACGTCTGAATTTCCTTCGGAAATTCCTCGCATACAAACCCGCAACTATTCTTATACATAATCGTTAGGCAACATATGAAAAACATCCTGCTAATATTTACAATTCTACTTTTTACAGTAAATTCAGTTGCTCAAGAATGTGAATTTGCAGAATACTATCCTTTAGTTAAACTTGCGTCTAAGAATTATTCTGACAAAAATTATGAAGATGCCGAAAAGAATTTAAAACTTGCTTTCACAAAAACTGACCATCCATTAGGTGCCGATTTGCATTTAGCTTTTTCAGTTGCACTAAAAAGAAAGGATACAAAATGGGCTGAACAAATTGCAATCCGATTAGCTAAAGGTGGAGTTCCTTTGCGATATTTTAGATATCACAAAAAACACAAGTGGTACGATAAATTTAATGCTGATTTTGAAACCTATTCGGATTATTACAAAGAGAACTATAACCAAGAATTGAGAGATAACTTTCTTTCATTAATAAATCGTGATAAGGAATTTAATAGTAAATATCACGATTGGCGAACTAGTGAAATTGAATTGACTTTGGATGAGTTGATTAATGGAGCTTCAGAAATAATATCCGATTTTAACCAAATGACGGATAAATATGGATTTCCAAATGAGAAATTAATGGGTTACCACTATGTTCGTCGAAAAAATAGTATTGAACGTTATCATTCAGGAGCATTAATAATTCATATTTATCAAAGCGGAGTATTAGTTTTTGAAAATGAAATTTACAAGATAGTTTGTGATGGCGGATTACACCCAAATTACGAAGAAACTCTAAAGAAAATTCGCGGATTTGGAAATAGTACAGGAATTGAACAAGAAATGAAAGCGAGATATGAGAAATATAGAGGAAATAAATAAAATACGTTGCCTAACACCGTATAAAAATAATTGCGGTTTAGTGCTTAATCAAAGGTCGTTGCGTGTTTGTAACGTCTGATTTTCCTTCGGAAAATCCTCGTATACAAACCCGCAACTATTCTTATACATAAACGTTACAAACAATTTAAACCCAGAATTACGAATGAAAAAAACTTCTTTACTAATTGGAATTTTCTTGCTTACTCTAAACATTTATGGACAAGACAATCAAATTGAATTTGGAATAAAAGGCGGACTGAATTATTCAAGTTTTATTGATAATAATGATGATGATATTCCAGCTGACTATACAGGAAAAATCGGATTTCACCTTGGAGGTTTTGTAAAATTACCAATTAGTGAAAGAATATTAATAAAACCCGAATTAATTTATTCACAGCAAGGAAGTAACTTTTCTACTAATGGTAGTAATTATTCTGCACCTGATGATGTTTTTATAAGAGGTGGAATTAACGGTAAAATAAATGAATCTTTAGTATTAATACCAATTATTTTGGAATATAAATTGAATAAAAAATTAAGCTTGGAATTTGGACCTCAATTTGGTCTTACATTAAATAGAGAAATTGAATACGAAAATAGTTCTTTTGATCAAGGATTCTTAAAAAATGATGATAAAGAAACGTTTGAATTCGGGATAGGATTAGGACTCGGATATTCTATATCTTCTGATTTAGGAATTTCATTAAGGTATAATTATGGGATAATTGAACGTCAAAATTTAAAAACTTCTGTAATTCAATTAGGAATGAATTATAAACTATAAAAAAACTGTTTGTAACACCGTGTATAATTAATTGCTTCATTAAGCTTACTTGCGAATATTCCTGCGGAATATTCACGGGTTCGTAAAAGTTTACTAATTTAGTTGCTTAACCACGCAACTAACCATACACAACAACGTTGTACACAATTTGACTACGAAAATGAAAAAAATATTAACACTGTTAATTCTGACTATCTTTTTTGGATGTGACAAAGATGATGGATATGAATCAATTGAAATAGACAACAGTTCTTTAACACACGCTGAATTAGGCTTTGAATTAGAAGAGCCTGAAACTATATTAAATGATATTGCAAAAGGAAGTTTTGATAAAAATATTCAAAATGTTTTACTACAAATGTTTGATAACTTTCCTGAACCAGCGGAAAGATATTGGGAATTTGAATATATAGAAGACACAAACAGACTTTCTAAAATGACTTTTTATTTACCACATTATTCAGGCTGTGAAAAGAACATTTTTGTCTTCCATTACAATCTTGAGAATCTTATTGAGTCAATTGTGTCAACAAGAACTAATCTTTGTAATGAATATGAAGTTATAAAAACTTACACATTTAACTACAACAATAATGGACTTCTAAAAAGTATTTTTATGGATAATGACTATTTCGTTGAGGAAAACTACTTTGGTTATTATCCAAACGGAAAAATTAAGGAAATTTATAATGACCATCGAGGAAGAGGTTTTGATGTTAGTTTTGGTCACCAAAAATTTTACTATGATTCTACTTTTTCAAACGTTACAAGAGTAGAACACACAAGTGGAACTAATTACAGTTATACTTATAAATATTTCTACGATAATAAAGAAAATCCATATAAAGACCTTTTTATTGCAGTATCAGTTTTTATGCCATACATCGGACCAGCATATTTATCTGAGAATAATGTAACAAAGGTTATTGAAAAAAACGAAAATAATGTAAATGGTAACGAATTCACAAATGAATATCTTTTTAATTTCTCTAATTCAAATGTTTTAGAAAGCTATTCTGATATGGACGAGGAAGAGTTTCCATATATTTTATATTCAACGAACCAATAAAAACTGTGTACAACAAAGTACTGTGGTAAAAAACAAGTAAAAATGTATTAATTTTTCACTAAAGTACTTTTATAGTTTCCATCATATATTAATCCTGATTTAGCTAGTGCAAAAGCCTGTTTTAGTAGCTTATTACACACGGCAATTAATGCTAATTTTTTGCTCTTTCCTTTCGCTACGATTCGCTCATAAAGATCGCGGCAAGCTTTGTTGTATTTACACGCATTAAAACTGCACATAAATAATAAATTCCGAAGCTTTTGATTCCCCATTTTACTTATTCGTGGCCTCCCTTTTACACTACTTCCACTTTGCCGGATCATAGGTGTAAGGCCAGCGTAACTACAAAGTTCACTTGCGCTCGTAAAACGATCAAATCCACCTGTTAATACCACTAACATAATGGCTGTTTTTGGTCCTATACCTGGAATGGTTTTTAAACGGGTAAATAAATCTTGATGTGATTGTTTTACTAATATTAACAGCTTATCCTCCAAAGTTTTCATCTCTTTTGTTAGTTGTCTTAAACTACGTTTTAAAGACGTTACAACAAGCTTACTTGGATTTCCCAAAACCGCTTCTCCATGTAGTTTGTTTTTTAGCATAGTGCTTTGTTTTGTATATACAGAAAGGGTTCTAACGATTTGAAGACATTCTATTTCTTCCTTAGAATTTCCTTTCCATAGCTTTAATTCTACTTGCTCTGAGTAAGCACAAATAAGTTTTGAATCGCTCTTATCTGTCTTAACTTTTGATAGTCCCATCTGTATAAAGCGTTTTACTGACAATGGATTTTCAACCGATACTTTGATACCAGATTCTAGCAAATGATACGCTAACTGATAATGATAATAGCCTGTGGCTTCCATAACGCAATGACTCTTATTATTTAAAAGTTTCGTGAACTTTTTAAAGCCAAGTTCATTGTTTTTAAACTGATAGTAATTACCATCAGAGTCCGTGACATCGAACACCAAATGACTAATGTCTATTCCAAAATATTTAATATCTTTATTCATAAGAAAATGTTTTTTTGAAAGGACGATCTACGCGAGTTTCAACGACTTAAAATCGAGGTCTAAAAGCCTCATAGAACTGTACGAAATCTGTGTAGAAAAGAGAGGGGATTTTCAATGTTGACGAAGTCTAAAGCTTCTGCGTGTATATTAACCTTACTCCTCTCTTTTGTGCTTTCTTATTTTTAGGCCTTAATTTAGTGTTTTTATTAAAATGCTAACTTAAGACGTGTATAATTAATTGCTAGTTTTAGCTCACTTGGGAAATTCCTTCGGAATTTCGCCGTTCGTGCTTTTTTTACTAAATTCACTGCCCAAAACACGCAACTAATCATACACAAAAACGTTGTGTGTAATTCCCCTTTTTTCGGGAAAGAAAATAATTACTTTAAGGTAACGTTTAGTTCCAGAAAAAAAGAAAAAGACAGCTGAAAATCAAAAACATAAGTAATTGATTTTCAGAACATTGAAAAAATGTTACTCAGAATTTGGGCAACCGAACTAAAAAACAAACTGAATGGGAATATTTGGAAATCTATTTGGAAGTAAAAAACTAAAAACGACTGACTCTGATTTTGGAGAAATTGAGAGTTTTAGCACGAGAGGAAATGATGTTGGTTGGCAAGTGAATAAAAGGTTTTTGAATTCTGATATTGAAATTTTATTAGCAGGAAATAAAGATGGAATATCTGAAAACCAAAAGCGGATTTTACTCAATGCGTTGAATAACGAAACGGAAATAAAATCTGAATCGGAAAAAGCACTTAAAGAACAATTTGAAAACGCGAAAATGGAATTCGTGTCAATTGAAAAGCATTTTGAACTGAAAGGAATATCAGTACGTCATGAAGGATTTGAAATGGCGTTTCAGGAAAAAGAAGGACAAAACTACTTTTTCAATGTTCATTTTGAGAATAATAAACAGGTTGGAGTTTCAATAGATGGATAATTTGGACGTAAAACATTATTTAGGAATTTATTCAATACGAATGCAAATGCAAGACGATGGAATTACTAATCCATCTGACGAAATTAAATTATTAACTAAAACAATTGTGGAAAAATTATCTCAATTACCTCTAACCGAAAAAATTGAATTAGAAAATGGAAAAATGACTGATTCAAAAAGTAATGTAATTGCTATATTTCCAAAGATATAACTGAATAAAAACTACACACAACATCGTATAAAAATAATTACGGTTTAGTGCTTAATCAAAGGTCGTTGCGTGTTTGTAACGTCTGAATTTCCTTCGGAAATTCCTCGCATACAAACCCGCAACTATTCTTATACATAAACGTTATCTCTTATTTGAGAAAATAGTCAAAATTTAGTTTAAACGCAATACAGAAGTACATCTTTTTAAGGATATTCATTAATTACAGGTTAGTATTTCTTTAAGTAAATATTCTCAAAAAAATAAACTTACGTTAAAACAGAACTAATCCGTTGACTCCGCACTTACAATAACCCATTTTTTTAAACTTACGTCAGTATTAGAAATAAGCTCTAATGTTAATGTACGTGACATATATATACCAGCAACAGCACTTGTGGCACCTGCAACAAGGCAAAGATTATTGTTACCATCTGGTCTAAACTCGCCGCTTTCATCATGATAAATAAACTTCTGCTCAGATGAGTTAGGGTCACTATCAACAAGCCTTAAAGTCATCCCCTCTATGGGACCTCCAGTCATTTCAACACAAAAATCAACAAATTCTGCTGAACAAATTTGATTTGTTTCTTCATTATAATAAAATTGAACATCACCACCATCTGGTTTACAAGAATGGGCATGAAGGTCTTCAGCAAAGCCATTACCTCGAGTGTCGATACACCACCCTAATTCATCTTGTTCATCAAGGTTATCTGCCAAGTGAATAAGTGGTGCCGGAGTTTGAATAATAGGAGCATTCAACTCAATACCTACCTCAGGTTCATTCACTACTTCAGGTTCACCTTCTTCATCCTTTTTACAACTCATAATAACAATAAAAAGGATAAGTATACCTATACTTTTTATTGTTATTGAAAATGTTCTTACCATTTTGCTCTGTTTTTTATTTTTTTTCATCAAATTGATTTCTTTAGATTTATGTTTACCAATAAAATTTTATTTAGTTAAGATTTTTTTTGAAAAGTAAAATAGAAGAACGCTTCAAAATATTAGACCCAACAAGATTAAACTACTCAATAGGTCTAAAGAAAAGTGTATAAAGCGAACCTGTTCCACCAATTCCTACCCCACCACCAAAATTTACTGCAAAAGAACCGTCTCCTTTTATATCTCCCACATAGGAAATAGAACGTGCAAAACGGTCTTCTGTGCCAAGAACCAAATCAAAACCCCCTTCAGTTGCACTGATTTTATCAAATGTTCTTACGGTTTTATCTGCATTTAGATATAAGATATACCCGTTACCCTCATTCTGCTGATTGGCTCCCGTAACTAAATCTGTTATCCCGTCACCATCAATATCCCCAGCTGCGCACATAGCATGCCCAAACTGCGCACCAAAAGTACCATTGGGGTTCTCTTCTAAATCAAGTGTTTCCGTAAAACCATTTAATCCTTCTGTTATTTTAATTTTAGAAACTACATTTAGTGTTGTTGCATCCAATGAAAGTATCCAGATTGCACCTTTACCACCGTCAGACAAAAATGCCCCTACAGCCATCTCTATAGTCCCATCATTATCTAAATCTCCAAGCATAGCAACTTCCCTTCCTCCAAATTCATCGCCATCTTGCAATCCTTCACCAAAATTGCCTTGTGTTGAACTAATGGTTACCGTACTTTCATTAAGAACTTCAGAACTATCATTTAAAAACAAGATATCAATGGCGCCCCTATTTGAACCACCATCATCCGATCTTGGGTCGCATGCTACTAAATCAATTCGATTATCGTTATTAATATCCCCAATAGCCGTTAAACCTTGAGCGCTTATATTTTCATTTTTTACATAACTTTTTACTTTTCCATTCGTATCCAAGTGAATAATATACAATGAGTTATTGGGACTCGTTGGTGCGGAAACTGCAATATCAGGAATACCATCATCGTTGTAATCCCCCACACCTGCAACACCGTAACCAAAGAAATTTCCGGCATTTAAAGTTTCATCAAAATCACCTTCTTCTGTAGATATTTTTTGATTAGATGAAACAGAACCATCACTATTCATAAACAAGATATATACCGCTCCGGCATCAACCCCACCATCATCATCTGATCGCGCACCTATAACGTAATCTATTACCCCATCTCCATCCACATCTCCTATTACATCATGGTCTCTCCCAAACCTGTCTCCAGCATCCAAATCAGCATCAAGCCCTCCCAAACCATTCTCTATCTTTACAAAGCTTTCTGCTTGATAAAACATTGCATCGTCATCAATTACTTCATCATCAATAATTTCTTCAGTATTATCATCCCTACTATTGCAACTAAAAAAAGTAAATGCAATTAAAATTATACTTAAAAATAAATTGCTTTTTTTGGATTTAATAAAAATCAATATCATGTAAAATTATTTTATGTTCTTTATTCTAAGACTTTGATCAACACAAAAGGTTTAATCTTCTTTAAAATGTAAACGACAACTCTTTTCATCTGTAAAATGAACTCCAAAACTAAATATATTCACTCATAACTCTTTTGTAATCAGATAAATAAATGCAAATTAATTTGTTTTAGGGTGATTTACGGATATACAAATAAAATATTATACAAATCTCAATTATAAAAATTTGTTTAAAAAAACATCCTTAAATTTTAAAATCACCTACTCTTGCTATTTTAAAATAGAATGTTCCCACTTCTTTTTTATTAGCATCAATAAACCATGAACTCAATGATGTTTTTCCTTTGGTAAAATTCCCTTTAAACAAAACTGATTTTGCATTAGGATCTACTGGTTTTTCTTCTTTCCAAGCACCAATTTTTACAACAGCCTTTTTAAAATCTATCGCTTTACCTTCAGCTATTGCATCAATATATTGAGTCGATTTTCTTCCTGAAACACCTTCATTAATTTTCAAACCAGACTCAAACGGCCAACGGCTTACCTCAATTTCATACACACCATCGCGTTCAAATTCTATTATAAACTCACCTCCTATTGGATTTAATTTTGCTTCTCTAATGAAGTTTTGGTTCCACGGAATTTTAGAATCATGAATATGTTCATCATGACAAGTAAGGATCATTGGATTTTCTTTTTCTGAACCTACAATGATTACTGGAAACTGATTGAACTCAGCAGAAACAGAACTCCACCATTCTTCATAATACCCACGCATTTTAGCCACTACATCAGGAAATTGAGCTGCCAAATCTTTGTCTTGTCTTGGATCTGTTGCAATGTCATACAATTCTACGCCGTTTACTAATCGCATTTTATCAGACATTACCGCGCTTTTTTGCCATTTAATTGGCTCTTGAACACGTTGTGAATCTGTAATTAAATAATCACGTTTAAAAGTAGCTTTTTTATCTACTAGTAATGCCGAAATATCACTACCATCTAAATCCAACTTAGGCAATTCTAGTTTACAAATTGTTGCTAATGATGGTAAAATATCTAAATGCGCTAACATCGTATTAACATCTCTTCCTCCTGAAATTTTACCTGCAGGATAAGAAATGAAAAATGGCACTCTATGTCCACCTTCATATTCACTATTTTTAGTTCCTTTCATGTTGGCATTATAACCATACATTTTGCCTTCTTTTTCTTTATAACCAGCAGCAGTTCCGTTGTCAGTCATAAAAATCACAATCGTATTATCATCTAACTTCAACTGTTTCAATTTATCTTGAAGACGTTTGAAATTATCATCTACATTAGAAATCATACCGTAAAATTTCTTCAATTCTTCAGGTATCGCTTCGTTTTTGTACTTGTTATAGTATTCTTCTATAACATTATATGGCGAATGCGGAGCATTGGTTGAAATATAACAGAAGAAAGGATTGTCCTTGTTCTTTTCAATATAATTTATCGCTTCATCAAACCATACATCAGTACAATAGCCTTTTACTTTTCTAGGCACTCCATTCTCTAAATAAGTGTCATCAAAATAATCATTCTCCCAATAATCTGGTGTTTGCCCTACTCCGCCACCACCGTGTAGCATTACGTGTTTAAAACCTTTGTCTTGTGGACGTGATGGATAACTATCTCCCAGATGCCATTTTCCAAACATAGCTGTTTCATAACCGTTATTTTGGAAAACATTAGCCATGGTTACTTCTTTTTCACGAAGAATTGAAACTCCACCAATAGTATGCCAAACCCCTACTCTATTCGCATAACGACCAGTCATTAAACCTGAACGCGAAGGAGCACAAGTTGGTCCAACATGAAAATCAGTCAATCGAACAGATTGCTTATAGAACTTGTCTAAATTTGGTGTTTTAATTATTGGATTTCCTGTACATCCCAAATCACCATAGCCTTGATCATCTGTGATAATAATAATAACATTTGGTTTCTTTGCTTTTTGTGCTTCAACTGTTTGTAAACCTAAAAACATAGGCAAACACAGCAACATTTTAGTCAGCTTATTAAATTTCATTTTATTTGTAAATTATTATTTCATAACTGGCAATCTTATCAACGATTACTTAATAGGTTGTAATTTCAATGCTTTTAAGCTAGATTTTTTTCTGTCACCCTCTATTAATGTAGTTGTAATTGTATGTTTACCCGCTTTTTTAAACTCTAAAATCCCCATGTTATAAAACACATATTTTTCAGTAGCTGCTTGTTGATTTTGAACCATAATTCCTTCATCAGTTTCTGTCTTCCAGACTAATCTATTTTTACCTGCATAGGACAAATCAATATAATAATAACCTGGTTTTTGAACATTTACAGTCCAAGTAACCGATCCATTATCTGCCCACTCACTTACTTGATTAGCGTGTTTCCATTCACCGAATTTCTCCATCCAACGAATAGTCTCTTGTTTAGCATTTTTAACTTCACCAAATTCAGTCAATAAAACAGTATCAATATTAGGATATACACCTAAATCATCTTTAATCTTAACTTGACTCGCTTCTTCATTTAATTCAACTTCAACAATAGAAACCAAGTTTTCTGGTGCTTCAAAAGGAACATTTAAAACGGTCCAGTTATTTTTTTGTTCGAATGAAATCGTAGGTGCTTTGTCTCCATTCAACACTTTAACGCTTTTAATTGAGTTGGTCAATCCTGGCAAATATAATTTTCCGTCCTGAGGCCAATCAGATACTGCTAAAAACAACGATTTACCTTTAGTTGTAACATCTCCCCATGGTAAAGAATGTCCCCAAAGAGAAGCACCTGCACCATATACCACTTGTGGGTACTTTTTAATCCATGCTCCAGACTCTTGTAAAAATTTAGCTCCAATAGTTGGTACAACTCCTTTTCCGTCAAGTCCTATATTAAACAAATACGTTCCTCCTCTTCCCACTGTTTCTAAAACACGATGAACAATTTCTTTAGGACTTTTAAAGTTATTATCATACCAGGCATACGACCAAGAATCGTTATTGGTATCTGCTCTTTCCCATAATCCTTCGATGTTTTTAGTTGGCACTTCCATGTCTCCTTTACTCGCGTAATCACCCATACCGTGACCTACACGACTACACATCATTGCTTTAGTTTGCAGTTTTTTAACCATATCTAATAGTTCTACAACGTATTCTTTTTCCATATCACCAGGTGTATCAAACCATACAAAATCAATTTCTCCGTAGTTTGTACAAATTTCTTTTACCTGAGGCTTGCATTTATTATAAAAATAATCTTTAAAAGTGGCTGCTTTTCCTTTTTCGTCAACTACAGGACCTCTCGTACCTCCTGGGGCAGTCCAGTCTTGATTATGCGAATAATAAAATCCTAAACCTAATTCATGACACGCCTTAGACAATTCTTTCATTGGATCACGTGCAAATGGACTTGCATCAACTATATTGAATTTATTTGTTTTGATTTAAACATAGCAAATCCCTCATGATGCTTACTTGTTATAATAATATATTTCATTCCAGCATCTTTGGCCAATTGTGCTATTTTCTTTGTATCATATTGAGCTGGATTAAAATCAGCTGCAATTTTCATATATTCATCAACAGGAATATTTGCCATTCTTGGATTCATAATCCATTCACCAATTCCGTAATAGGTTTTATCATTCCATTTACCCCATAAATGAGAAAATAATCCCCAATGAATAAACATTCCATAATTACTTTCATCAAATAATTTGGCTTTTCCTGATTTTAATGCTTCCATTGAAACTGTAAATTCACCCCACATTTCATCGATTCCTTTTCCTTCCTTCGTTTGAGAAATTACGGAAATTGACATAAATAAAACCATCATTAGTGATAAATATTTATTTTTACTCATAGCTATCATATATTTATTTTTTGTGTTTTTTACAATATATTATATTGATTTACAGAACATTTATTTCAACTAATTAAAGTAGAATGTAACAGTTCAGCTAAATTATCTCTTCATACCCTAACTCGCTTTTCTTTAATCAGTCATTTTTTTGCTCTTTTCAACGGAAAGGGCATAACATCACATTTTACAATCACTCAACCTTTACAACCACCCTATAAATCAATAAATTAAACACTAACAAAGCTAATCTTCCTTTTTTATATTTTAATCCTGATATTCTTTTAAGTACAAAATATTCAATTGCTGTACATTTGAAAAAATTTAAAACTGACCAATTCGAGCAAACTTTAGCTGAATATGAGAAAAATCAATTCTATTCATAAACCTATATTTGAATGGATGCAATTCTTAAAAATTTAAAACAATTAACTAAATCATTAATTCACCAGTAGCACCAATATAAAAAACACTACTAACAAATAAATCAAAAACCAAAAATCATGTTTATTAAAACAACTAACTTTTATTTTTTCACACAACTTGCACTATTTATATTGGCAAATTCATTATCATTTGCACAAAACGAAGACCAATCAAAAGGAGCTTTCACTGTAATAAGTTTTAATTCTCATACCTTAGAATAACAATATCTCATCTAAAAAAAAAAAAATCAATACTAGATAAACACTAAAAATTCTTATCAAATAAGGGTTTTAATGGCCTTTTCTAAAATTAAAAACATGGATATATATTTATAAACACTAAAATAGTCCTACTAAACCTTGAAATGATATATTACGAATTCTTATTTAGTAAAATCATTCGAACTATATTTTAATAAAAGTATAGTTATTATTAGCCCTACCAAAATACCCATTGTAATATTTAACATCATTTTTATCAATTTTTAATTCTATTCATAATAAATTATTCAACATCTATAAGATACTTGTAACCTCAAATACCAGACTTGCAAAAAAACTAGACAATTAGCTGAATGACTAAACAGCTAGTTCATGATTATATATAATTCAAATTATTTAATGGTTCTGTTTTCTAAAAAGAAAAGCCTACACCTATATTTTATAACTTTGCTTAATATGTATTTCTATCCTACATAGTTGTTTTTACAACAACTATGTTATTCGTAAAAATTATACATTAATTATAAGGACATCCCCCTTTTAACCAATTAAAAAAACAAAACCCTCAAAAATCGAGTACGAGCGCAACGCTCTCTATAGTAATTTAAGTTCTGCTTACGGCAGCTGGAGAAAACAGACCTATATAATTTTCAAGTTCTTTTTTTAATAAGCAAAAAAATGAACATTAATTTACTTAAGACCAATAACTTTCGTTTGTGCATTCATCGCGATGGCACAAACACATAAAAAACTGTAATAAAGGTAACTTTTCTTGAATTTTTCATTTTTTTTATACATCTCAATTTAACAGTACTATTTAACCCAATACAATTTTTTGAAAATAGGTTTTTTTCCATTCCATTCCCCTCCAAGTTTCACCGTTTTTGAACTAGTATTCTTTTTTCCTTTTATTACTTTTTTAGGTAACAATGAAAGTTCTTTTACAAGAGTAAAATCTTTTAAAGATTCTCCTTTTATATTTTTAAAGTCTTTGGGTGATAGTATCAATTTTTGAGGTTCTGAACCTCCAATAAGAATTAATTCTGAGGCAAAATCATCTAAGAGAATGACCATTTTATTCGCTTCTTTACTAATTAGCTCAATTCCCAATCTCGCTTTTTTAGGTGCTTTATATTTCGTACTATAAGGTTTATGAGTACTTCTTCCCCAAATATTTTTTTTATCGTAAAACCACTCTTTTTCCCAATTACCTTTAAAGTCTTCAATAATTAATGAAGGTTTATCAGTGACAACAGTTTTGGATTTTTTTAAATCTTCAGGAGAAATTACTTGGATAGGTGTAGATATATTAAATTTATCCGTTTTGTATATATTATAATAATAGCCTGCACCTTGTTGGGGCTTGCTCAACCTATATTTTATATTTGCATAGACCCAAACGGGCTTGTCTATGCGAATTAAAGGTAATTCAGCTTTCCATTTGTCTCCTACTTTTACCGTATTAGCATAGTTCCAATACCTCTTTATTCTATTTTCTCTTTCTTCACTTTTAGTAGCTCTTGGAATTTCTCCTTGAAATGTATAATAAATATCAACTTCAATAATTGGTTTGGAATTATCTGGTAACACCTCAATAAGAGGGATTTTATTTTTAGTTTTTAATTTTATTTTACTTTCAGGTGTTTTAGGCAACTCTGAACTTCCTTTTAGATACTGATCCATCCAAAGCAAACCTGACACCTCATATTCTCCTAAAACCTTATGATTCATATGCGCAGAACTTACAACTCTCCAATCATCGGTCTTTATTAAGCTTGTTGCATTAGGGATATCTTTTAAATGTCCGTGGAAATCATTTGAAGGACTCAAAAATAATATAGGACATTTTATTTCTTTTAAATAAGAATTATCTCCAATCGTATTTTTATATAAATCCTTGTATATATCATTGTCATTATCACTTATTCCTCCACAAGAAGGGACTGCTACTTTTACTCTTGAATCTGTTGCTGTTAATACTGTAAGTTTACCTCCCATTGAGTGTCCATACACACCTAACTTATTTGCATTTACTTGTGGTTGATTTTCTAAAAATGTTAAAGCCCTTCTTCCTGCCAAAGCAGCTAAAAACCAACGACTGTTTTTTGGGGAATCCACAGAATCTAAAGACCAATCCTCTGGGGCTAAAGACCCTCCGTAACCTCCCTTAGAGCTGTATCTAGTTGGAGCATGATATCCATCTAATTTTCCCCAGTCTGTTGTTATTTTGTAATTAGCATCTTTTGTTTTACCAGCCAAAAAAAGCTTTACTTCCTTTGGTGTTACTTTATATTCTGGTGCGTTTATTCTACCCGCCCATGAAATAGAAATGGTAGCATAACCGCGCTTAGCATTTGTTAGTACAACTCTATAATCGGCATACTGTCCTCCGCCATGTATTTGCACTAAACCAGGTAGGTTACTCCCGTTTTTTGGATAGCCATAAATAGCGGCCACCATAGCTTTTTTGCCTTTAAAAACTCCAACTCTATATCTTAGAACTTTAAAGATGACCTCATCTTCTTCCCACTCTTTAAGAATCTCTGTATCTAAAGGTTCTTTTCTTGCATCATAGTGACTCCACAGCTCATGGAAATTCTGAGGCACATCTTTAGCATCAGTTATTGTACTAAAAGTGTCATTTTCTTGATTTTGTGAGGTCAAAATAGATGACATTACAAACAATAATGCAACAATAATATTTTTTAAAAACATCTTAACTTATTTAATTGTGAATATTAGAAGATTCATTATTCATAAAACCTACAACATCAACTAGCTCAATTTTTTCTCGAGCATCGCTACTACGAGTAGTCATGATCACATTTTTAAATTCAATGTTTTTTGCATGACGAATATAAGCACCCCAAGAAGGCAATACTCCAAAGAAAAATTGTTCTGGATATCTTATAATATCTTCAGCAATACTTCTTTTTGCATCTTCTTCAGTTCCTCCACCTGGATAAGAAATAGTAATATTTTCTAATAAAACATTTTCCACATAATGACCAGGAATTCCAGTAATCATAATACCACAACGCTTCTGGATATTACTAACTACATTTGCTTTTAAATTTCGTATGGTTATATTTTTTATAGATCCAGTAGAAGCTCCTTCATTTGTTCCTTCCTTCAAATTATAAATTTGCTCTGTTGGTTTATCATAAACTCTACCTCTATTTCCTAGTCTAATAAAAATGGGACCTTCTACATTATCCATGGTAATATTCTCGATAGTAATATCTTCTAGAATACCTCCATCTACTTGTAAAAGTTTTATAACTCCCATACGTGTATTAGAAAAATCACAATCAGAAACTTTAATATTTCTGAAGCCACCCCTTGAAGAGGTTCCGCACTTAAAAGCTGCTGTATGGCTTTCTGCCCTACAGTTTTTAACAACCATGTTTTCTGTGATTTTAGATGTGGTACTTTTTGGGCAAATAGCATCGTCTCCAGTCTTGAGGTCACAATCTTCAATTAAAATATTGGAACATCCATCTAAATCAAAGCCATCGTTATTTTTATTAACCATGCTATTGATGGTCACTTGTTTTGCTATAATATTTTCACAAGAAACCATATGAACACACCATGAAGCACTGTTCAAAAATGATACATCTCTAAATTCTATATTATTACAATCAACAAATCGCATTAACATGGGTCTCTCTCCTAAGCTATCCGCAACTTTTACTGGGAAATTATTTTTAGTACCTCTACCGTTAATAAGTCCTTGTCCTGTTATTTTGATGTTATGAGCATTCTCCGCATACAATAAACTCTTATTAAATGCTGGTGCCTCTATAGCGCCTTTATTTTCTGTAGAATAGTCTTTTAAAGACAAACTCCCCAAAAGTTCTGCTCCTTTTTGAATATGTAATTCAACATTACTTTTTAAATTAATTGTACCTATAACATATTTTCCAGAAGGAATGATTACTTTTCCACCATTTTCAGCACATTTATCAATAGCTTTTTGAACCGCTACTGTATTTACAATTGTAGTATCATTAATTGCTCCATAATCTAAGATATTGTACTCATTATTTTTTTTACAGCTTCCAAAACAGATTAAACATAGTGCCATTACAACACCTTTTAATAATTGGTTTTTCATACTTAGTTTCCTAATTGTTTAGTTAATAGTTCTCTTTCTTTAGAAAAAGTATTACTTAGAGGTGCTGTAGGTAAAGTTTGTTCAAACAATTTAATTTTATTTAATAAACCAGAAACTTTTTCTGGGTATTTACCCGCCACATCTGTTTGTTCCGACCAATCTGAATTGATATTATATAATTCAGTTTTGCCTAATTTTGAATTGGTTAAAAGCTTCCAATTATCTTCTTGAATACCTGCTGAAGGCCAGAATTCTGTTCTATTATTTGAGAAGTTCCAGTTCCAAAAAATTGGTTTTTCTCGTTTCATCTCTTTCCCTTTTAAAGCCTCTACAATACTAACACCATCTGATTCATATCCTTCAGGCAATTTACCTCCTGCTAATTCTAAAAAAGTAGGTAACAAATCTACTGTAGATAATTGTGTCGTTTTATCATGGACTCCAGCAGGTACAGAACCTGGCCATCTCACGATAAAAGGAATACGAACACCTCCAGCGAACAACGAACGCTTTTTACCTTTAAGACCTGCCGTTTCTCCAACTGAATAATACGATCCTAGACCACCTCCAGTTGAATTATCTCCTTGTGTTTTTGTAGTTCCTGTAAATTCTGGACCATTATCAGAAGAAAAAAGTACAAGAGTATTATCATCTATTCCTAAATCTTTTAATGTTTGAAACAATTGCCCAATACGATCATCGTATTCAGCTATTACTGCGGCATACACCTGTTGTTGTTCATCTAAATCTGAAAACAAATCCATATATTCCTTCTTTGGATAATGGGGTGTGTGTGTTGCATGAATCCATGCATTTACAAAGAAAGGCTTGTTTTTATTTTTCTTTACAAAATCTATGGTTTTATACAATGTAGAATCCACATCCATTTGATGCAATTTATTTGGTAAGTTAAATGCTCCATATTCATCATATCCATATTCTAAAGGAGATGGTGCATCTGCTACATCAGTATTTGACAAATGCCACTTTCCATAATGAGCAGTTACATATCCTGATTTTTTAAGCATTCGTGGTAACAAAGGTGCTTCTGTACTTAACCAATCTGGCATATTACGTTTCATATGAGACTCAACAGAAGCAAAATGTCCATGCACACTATGTCTCGCAGGAAACTGACCTGTCATGACTCCAGTTCTACTAGGTGAACAAACTGGATTGACTACAGAGAAATTTTGAAAATCAATTCCTTCAGCTGCCATTTTATCTAGATTAGGAGTTTTACAAAATGAGCTTCCGTGAATTCCTAAATCACCATATCCCCAATCATCAGCAAATATGAAAATAATGTTAGGCTGGGTTTCTTTGTTTTTAATAGATTTAGTGCTAGTATCAGTTTTACAACTTTGAATAAGTAAAGTAGTTAAAAAAAGATATGTAATTAGTTTAAAGGCTTTCATGATAAAATTGTTTTCAGCGAAATTATTAAAATCATAAACGAACCAATTACTCATTTAGATTTATTTGTTTCTCAAATCAATTATTGTAAATAAAATTATAAAATAGCTCTAAAGTATTGATCGCAATATTATTTTTTTTAAGATTTTTCTAGCCATATATCAATTAAAAAATAGAAAGGTGCATAGAGAAATGCGAATGTTCTGTGTTTTATAAACTTTTCAGTAAAAGAACAAACTATAAGATATGATATTAAAATATTGGTTTTAATAATGTAAATATGACTACTCGAAAACTCGATTAATATGAAGACTCAGTTTTGGTTGATGTGCTTGCTTTTCTATCGATTAAGGAATTGTTTATTAGAAATTAAGGCTCAATGTTTTTATAATACTCATGGATAAACCTTAGTTTATCTAGTTCTAAACTCTATATAATTTATAAAATCTTTTTTTCACTAAATAGAGGAAAATATGAATTGATTAGAGCAAATGTTTTTTAAATGTCTAAGGTATCTTTGTTAAATAAAATCTCAAAAAAAATACTAGAAATAATTTTAACAATAGGGATCAAGAAATGGTCAAAGCGGAGCCAATCATAATTACTGGGATTCTTGATTAATATATAGGAGATGTGAAATTAGAAAAATGGAGGGGCAAAAAACTCGGAAAGAGAAGTGGTGGGAAATATTGCACATATTCAGATCAGTTTTTCTTCGGAGTACTACTGGCATAGGAGCATACATCCTCTATGCTAAAAATATTGAATTTAAAAATTTAAAAATGATAACACAATCTACCGACAAAAGAGAGATGATTATCTTGGAAGATGTGAAGAGTTTTTGTTAACAACTAGATTTTACTATGATTATGAAAAGACTTGTTTTAGCCATTGTATTTTATGGTTTGTTTACCACCGCCTATGGTCAGAGTATTCGTGGAGGCAAACTTTCTAAAAGTGAGAGAAAACCCAATTTTATCCAAATTCTTACAGATGATCAGGGTTGGGGTGACCTTGGTTCTTTTGGACATGAATTTATAAAAACCCCCTACATCGATCAATTGGCTAGGGAAGGCATCAAATTAGTACAATGCTATTCATCTGCTGCAGTTTGTTCCCCTTCTCGCTCATCTATATTAACAGGCAGAACTCCGTTTCGTAACGGTGTTTTCAGATGGGTGCCCGCAGACCATTTCTGTCATTTGCAAAAGGATGAAGTGACATTGCCACAGTTGTTAAGAGAACATGGATATCAAACAACTCATTTTGGAAAATGGCATCTAAGTAATTATACAGAGAAAAAGCAGGGAGAACGTCAGTGGCCACAGCCATACACAGACTTTGGTTTTGGTACTGACCCAAATCAGCCAAGTATGGATGACTATGGGTACGATTATTGGTTTGCAACCGGGAATGTAGCAAGGCCCTCTCATGAGAATCCGGGTAATTTTTTCCTTAATGGAAAGCCAATGGGAGCGATGAACGGTTATTCTGCTCAACTTGTGGCGAAAGAGGTTGTGAAGTGGATTCGAGAGTATCGAAATAGCAATCAGCCTTTTTTTATGACACTTTGGTTTCATGAACCCCATGGACCAATAATGAGCGATCCGAAGTTTATTGAAAAATATGATGATGAAATAGACGATCCCAACCTTAAGCAATACTACGCCAATGTGACCCAAATAGATGAAGCAGTTGGAGAAATTGTACGTGTTATGAAAGAAGAAGGGATTTACGATGACACGTTAATCTGGTATACGAGTGACAACGGCCCAGAAGGAGATAATGAATTTGGGTTTCCTGTTAAAATAGACAATGCTGGTAGTGCAAGGTATCGTGGAAACACCGGAGGACTAAGAGGTAGAAAACGACACACTCATGAAGGAGGTATTCGAGTTCCAGGGATTATATCTTGGCCTGCTGGTTTTAAGAGAAGTGGTGTGATGCCAGGAGGAATTGCAGAAGAGCCCATTATTGGTTCCGATATATTTTCAACCTTTTTGGATATTGCAGGAATTGACTTGCCAAAACACATTACCCTTGATGGTACTTCTATTTTGCCAATTTTTGAGAACAAAAAATTCCACAGAGAAAAACCACTTTATTGGAGGAACAACAGTAATGAGTTTAAGGTAGCATTAAGAGAAGGCGATTGGAAAATACTAGCTAATGGTGATCTAACAAGTTTCGAGTTATACAATCTTGCTATTGATCCAAGGGAAACAACTGATTTATCTGCTCATGAACCAAAGCTATTTGAAAGGCTAAAAAAAGCACTTATGGAATATGATGATGAAGTACTCACAGAAGGTCCAGATTGGTGGAAAAATGATAGAGTAGGAAATACTATACCGGAGAAATACTATAAAAAATACTAAGTTATGAAATGCCTAATCGTACTAATATATAAGTTTAGCATCTACAATCATCCATTTTGCAAAGGCATAGTTTCCGTCAAGAGATTACGATTCTAAATCAATAAATTTTCAGTTTCAAAGATTTTGTACTCTAGGTAAAAAGAATAGATTCAAAAATTTTAATTCATGCACAGAACTTAATGTATTCTTTTTTTTTATAGTTATGACTAGAGGTTTCCATCTTCATTATTTGAAGTTCCAATCCATGTAGAAGAAGTTCATTAGTTATTTCCAATCGATTTTGGCAATTTTGTTTTCTAAGTCAACCCAAATAGAGGCATGTTCAAAATCGCGAGTTAACTCCCAACCATTCACTTTCATATTGTTTAATGGTTTGCCTAGTGGTTTATCAAATTCAGGATACCAATCTGTTGCACCATGTTTAAAGCGATAGCCCCAATTATATATGAGATAGGAGTTTTCTTGTGCGCCTGCTAAAAATGAAGCTAAAGGAAACGTTATATTTTTTTTAGAAATTTCTTGTTTTTCTTTTAGGGGTTTTGCCATAAAATCTTTGTCTAGCCAAGTATATCCAGGCCATCCTTTAAAAATTACTATTTTACCAGTTTGTCCGGCTTTCTCCATTTCTTGAATGTCTTGTAGCATGCTTTCTTTAGAGTTACTGTTAATGATTCCGAAATGTTCAATCATTACGGCGTCGGTATAATCTGGAAAGTTATTTCCAACATTTCTTCTTGGGTTACTTCGAATACCGTTGTAAACTATTAGATTGTTATTTCCAAGAGCAGCTCTGGTCTCGGCTATTAATTTTTTTAACCCTTCTTGAATCCTATCGTATTTCTCTTGGCCCCATAGTTCAATATTTGCTGGACTTCCTACTTGAATAAAAGCATCCATAAATAATCCATCGGTTGGGCCGTTTGAAATTTCGTTTTTTGCTGTTTCTACCCACCATGTTCTAACTTCTGGGTTGGACAAATCATAGCGTTTTGTTTTTCCGTTTTTTAAATCAAGTTCGCCCTCCTTTGTTTTTAACCACCATTCTGGATGACTTTTATATACATGATGTGCTTCGTATGTTGAGATATCTAGAAAAGCATTCCAATAGAAAATGACTTTCATATTGGAATTCAATTCTTTTAATTTTTTTGCATCTACTTCAATGCCAGTTTCGGTGTTTTTAGAATCTGGTAAACCATGTCCTTTTTCTAAAACGACATAATTTGAATGCGATGCAATAAATTTTGCTTCATCGTTAGTTAAAGCTCCCTGTTTTCCAAAATGAAATGCCACAGGTACTTTATCCCAAAGGAATTTGGGAAAAGCTTTATTTGATTGTCCTGTTGATTGAAAACAGATAAACAGGATTAAAGCATTAAAAAAAACTTTTAAAGTGACGCGCTTCATATCTTAATTAATCATTTATAGGTCTTAAAGCTATTGATTTTAAACTAGCAGTTTTTCTGTCTCCTTCTACTAAAGTTGTTGTTATGGTGTGTTTTCCGGGTGTTTTAAATTCTAAAATACCCATATTGTAAAACACATACTTTTCGGTAGCGGCTTGTTGGTTTTGTACTATAATGCCTTCATCTGTTGTTGTTTTCCAAACCAAACGATCAGTACCTCTGTAATCTAAATCTAAATAGTAATATCCAGCTTCTTTTACGTCGATGCTCCAAGTTACTTGTCCGTTTTCTGCCCAATTTCCAACTTGATTGACGTGTTTCCATTCACCGAATTTCTCCATCCATTTTTTGTCTTCTTGTTTGGCATTGCTAACAGTTCCAAACTCGGTAATTAATTCTGTTCTTGTATTTGGGTAGATTCCAAGAGCTGTGTCTTCGGCTATTATGTCTTCTCCTTTTTTGATATTTACTTCAACTTCAATAATTGAAATTAAATGATCTGGAGCTTTAAAAGGTACATTAAAAGTAACCCAATTATCTTTTCCTTGATTGAATTCAATCTTTTGATCTTTTCCTTCAGGATTTAGAATTTTAGCCGATTTAATTTTAGTTTTTAAACCAGGTAAATACAATTTACCATCATTAGGCCATTCTGAAACCGCTAAATACATGTTATTACCTTTTGTAGTTACATCTCCCCAAGGTAATTTATAATCCCATGGAGAATAGCCGGCATCATAAACCACTTGAGGATATCTTTTTAGCCATTTTCCTGTTTCTCTTAAAAATTCAGCGCCAATTTCTGGAACAATTCCTAATTCGTTTGGACCTACATTAAACAAATAAGAACCACCACGTGCTACAGTTTCCAATAATCTACTTAAAATGACTTTTGGACTTTTAAAGTTATTATCGTACCAAGCATAAGACCATGAATCATTATTAGTATCGCATGTTTCCCATAAACCTTCAATACGTTTTGTTGGAACTTCCATATCGCCAACACTGGCATAATCTCCTAAACCATAGCCAACGCGACTACACATCATGGCTTTTGGTTGTAATTCTCTAACCATAGCAGCTAATTCTACTACATATTCCTTTGGCATATCTCCAGGTGTATCAAACCATACAAAATCTATATCACCATAATTTGTACAAATCTCTTTTACCTGAGGTTTGCATTTATTATAGAAGTAATCTTTAAAAGTAGCTTCTTTTCCATTTTCATCTGTCTTAGGACCTCCTTTACCTCCAGGAGCAGTCCAGTCTTGGTTATGTGAGTAATAAAACCCGAAACCTAAACCTATATCATGGCATGCATCCGCCAATTCGTGCATTGGGTCTCTACCAAAAGGTGTTGCATCTACAATATTAAAATCGCTTACTTTAGAGTCGAACATGGCAAAACCTTCGTGATGCTTACTGGTAATTACAATGTATTTCATTCCAGCATCTTTGGCTAATTGTGCTATTTTTTTTGCATCAAAACCAGTTGGATTAAAGTCATTTGCAATTTGCTTGTAATCTTCAACAGGTATTCCAGCCATTCTTGGATTCATTATCCATTCGCCAATACCATAATACGTTTTATTGTTCCAAACACCTCCGAGATTTGAGAATAAACCCCAATGAATGAACATTCCGAAATTACTTTCATCAAAGAATTTACCTTTTCCGCTTTTTAAAGCGTCCGGTGAAACATTAGATTCCCCCCACATTTTATCCATACTTTCTGTTTTGACTTGAGCTCTACTAGAAAAAGCGATTAATAGACAAAAGACTACAAGGGATAAATTACTTTTATTAAATATATTCATTTTTTATTAATATTATTTCTTTTAAGCAAGAGAAGGGGCGAATCGGTTAAATAAGTCACTCCTCTTGCTTGTTTCATTTTTAATAACCTTCGTTTTGTTCCCAACCTGTCAAAGTTATATCAACCTGAGGAATAGGCAATAACCATTCTCTATCAGGAAAAGGCGCACTACCATATAAAATATGCATGTTTGTATATTCTGTTGCAGAATCTTCCTCTTCACTCCAAAATCTATCCATTTGATTAGGTACAGAAGGATCTGTAGCAGTAAACAAACGATTGGTTCTAATTAAATCAAAACGTCTCTTAACTTCTCCATTAAACTCACGTCTTCTTTCTAGCCATACTGCAGTTCTAAATTCTTCTTGTGAAAGACCTGAAAAGTCTCTAGAATCATCTGTAACTTCAAAAGCCCTTCTTCTTATCTGGTTTACTGCATCATATGCCAAATCACTTGGTGATCCTTCTGCTTCATTTGCTGCCTCTGCATAGATCAAAAGTGCATCTGCATATCTATATAATATAAAGTTAGAATTGGTTCTAAACTGCGATGTCTCTGGTAATCCTAAATAATAATCTATATCTACATATTTTCTAAATACTGGTGCTATTACATACTCAGTACCATCAGCTGTTTTATACCTAGTCATTAAACTCCATTCTCCTCTAATATCTCCATCTTCAAAAGCTCTGTAAAGATTTGGAGTTGGTATATAATTTCCAGCTGTACCTGGCCTACCAGGAAACCTCATTTGAGAAACTGTAGACGAATTTCCTTCATCTAATAATGGTTGAGCACTAAAAAGTCCCCAATAACTAACACCACTATTAGAGGCTGCACATCCTTTACTTAATCGAGATCCTAAACCATCTTCAGCTAAAGTTGCTACTTCCATCATCGATTCACTAGTAAAAGGATTGTTCCATGCTACTCCATAAGATGGCGTCACATGAAGTCCATCAACCTCTGGTACTGTATTTAAAGAATGAGGAGAATTCTCAATAATTTCTAATGCCTTATCTCGAGCTAATGCCCAATTAACAGGATCTCCTTGTACAAATTCACCTTGAGATGTTCTTCTCCAACCTGCTCTCGTTAGATACACATCAGCCAAAATTATTTTTGCAGTCCATTTAGTAACTCTTCCAAAATGAAGTGCATCTTCACAGTGTTCTTCTGCAAACTTAAGATCTGGAATAATTATCTCATCGTACACATCATCTACCGGTGCTCTATCTACATTTATTTGAGCTTCCGTAGATACATAATTTAACATTAACGGTACATCTCCAAATGTTTTAACCAAATGCAAATAATAAAGCGCTCTTAATGCTCTAGCCTCACCAACCATACTATTCTTAGTCGCATCATCCATATCTGGTACGTTAGGAATATTTTCCATTGCATAATTTGCTCTCGAAATTCCTTGCCACCATATTGCATATTGTTGTCTTAAATTTATAAAACGGAGGGTAGACGATATATTATGAGATAGAAAATCAGGACTTTCATTATTTTCATTCAGCTTAGAAGAAACATCATCTGTCCCCAAATCTAACATAGGCCATGAAAACCCATAAGCAGATGTTACAGAACTGTGATTATCCAATGAGTTGTAGGCAGCATCTAATCCAGATCTAGCCTGGCTCTCATCTTGATAAAAGTTAGAAGTAGAAATAAATGTTGGAGGATTTTCTTCTAAAAATCCTTCACAAGAAACTACCGATGCTAAAGAAATCGACAATAAAATTTTATATATACTTTTCATTTTTTTGTTTTTTTTAAAATTGTACATTAACACCAATTCTTATCAAAGAAGGAACAGGATAGGCTGCATTATCATGACCAAGACTGATAACTCGGGTTCCTGAAAGCGAAACATCAGGATTATATCCAGAATACTTAGTAATTACAAATAAATTTGATGCTGAAGTGTATAATCTCAGATTATTCAGTCCTAAACTTTGCGTTACCTTTCTAGGGAAATTATAACCTAAGGTTATATTTTGCAACCTAATAAATGAACCATTTTCAATAAACCTATCACTAAAAACATATTGTCCATTATTTTCGCTATTTAATCTTGGATAAACTGAGCTTGGATCTGTAGCTGTCCAAGCCTCCTTAACTATACTCGATTGCTGGTTACCACTAAAAGCTAAGGTCTGTAAAGACATCATGTTAGCAATCTCATTACCTACTTGTCCATCTATGAAGAAGCTAAGGTCAATATTTCCAAATGAGAATGAATTATTTATTCCAAAAACCACATCAGGTTGTGCTCTACCAATTACTTGTTGATCCTCCCCGTTTATAATTCCATTTCCATCAATATCCTCATATAATTGTGCCCCTGGGTTTAGCTGTGTAGTACTTCTAGGTGCTTTTCCTGTTACTCCTTCAACCAATGTATAGTTAGCTGCTGGATTTGCATTATATGTATCTATGCGCTCTTGTTCTGAAAGGCCTTGAAATTCTACAAAATCATCAAACTGCGCTATTCCAGCAGTTTTATATCCGTAGAAAGCACCAAATTCTTCACCTATAATTAATCTTTGAGTGTCTGTAACAATACCCCATTGTAAACCAGCTTGAACATAATCTGCTGGCAAATCTTTAATAATGGTTTTCCCAAAACTTACATTTCCTCCTAAAGTCCAACTAAATTTTGGTTTGCTAATAATATTAGCATTCATAGAAAACTCAAATCCATTCGTTTCAAGAGATCCATAATTTTTAGTAAAATCAGTAAAACCAGAATGCGAAGGAATATCTATGCCATTAAAGAGTAAATCTTCTGTTATTTTATTATAGTATTCTACAGTACCTGTTATTTTATTTTTATACAATCCAAAATCTATTCCAAAATCTAACTGCTTTGTATATTCCCATTTTAAGTCTGCATTTGGTAATTGCGCAGGAGCAACAATAGTAACTGCAGCTTCACCTCCACTACCATCTCCAAAGATATGTTGATCTGTTCCTAGAATAGACAATGATTGATATGGTGCTACAGATTGATTTCCAGAATATCCGTAACTTAATCTTAATTTTAAATTGGATATTACATTCGTGTTTTTGATAAAATTCTCTTTATGAAGATTGTATGCCGCAGCTGCTGCTGGGAAAAACCCCCATTTATTATTTTCTGCAAATCTTGAAGAAGCATCCGCTCTAGCCGTAAATGTAAAAAGTAACTTACTGTTATAATTATAATTTAACCTACCAAAGAATGAAAGCAAGTTAGAATCAACAGCACTAATAACATCATCATCTTGATATGTTGCAGATCCTGGGTCATAGATACCTAAAATATCATTGGCAAAACCAAAATTCGACGTTCTAACAGAGAAACTCTGACTCGTATTGATAGACTGACCAATCATTGTTGTGAATTTGTGTTTCTTCCCAAAATCAAAATTATAATTAAAAGTATTTTGATTTACAAGTCCCGTAGACCTACTATCCTGGGTTTTTGCCCATCCACTTCTACCATCTTGAGTACCGCTTCTTGTAGAAAGAGATTTTAACTGATAAAATGTTTGTCCAACATATCTAGTATAATAGGATACATCTGACCTAAAGTACATGTTTTTATTTAATTTGTATTTCAAGAACACACTTCCTCTAAATTCATTAATAATGTTATTATATATATTACCTTCTAAAGCTTCTAATGGAGAATATAAAGTCAAGTCACCATTAGTTCCATCAACATCATCAAACTCAAAAACAGCATCAGAAGCAACAGTTGGTGCGGTTCTAAGCGCTCTACTAATAACACTATTTGTTCCGTATGCACCTTCTGTATTCGTTGATGTACTTTTTTGATTTGACGTTACATTTGTGTAATTAATTCTTGTTCCAAAGGACAATTTATCATTCACCTTTGTATCTAAATTCAAACGACTTGCGATACGATTAAAATCTGTTCCTTTAAGTATTCCATCAATATTGGAAATATTAGTAGAAAAATTATATGTAGTAGCCTCACTACCTCCACTTATACCTACATTAAAATTTGTACTTTGACCTGTTCTAAAGATTTCATCTTGCCAATTTGTTGTAGGCAACTCTCCTGCAAGAGCACTTTGTAAATCATCTTGAGAAACACGATTTGGATCACCATCATTTGTATACGCCTCGTTCCTAACTATAGTATACTCATTAGCATCAAGTACATCATAATATTTTCTTATCTGTGCCAAACCAGTATCAGAGCTAATTTGCACTTTTCCTTTCCCTGACTTCCCTGTTTTTGTAGTAATTAAAATAACTCCGTTTGCCCCTCTTGATCCGTAAATAGCCGTAGAAGAAGCATCTTTTAAAACCTCAATAGACTCTATATCAGACGGGTTAATTGTTGACAAAGGACTCATACTCGCTGATTGACTTTCAGCATTTAAGCCCTCTATTTGCTCGTTATCAAAAGGGATACCATCTACAACATACAAAGGTTCTGAACCATTCGTAGAAGTAATACCTCTAATTCTAATACTTGCCCCAGCACCTGGAACACCAGAGGTTTGTGTTACCAATACACCTGCTGCTCTACCAGCCAATGCCTGATCTAAAGATACGGCTCCTACTTTGGTAATCTCTTTAGCTTTTACGGATACAACAGCTCCCGTTAAATCGCTCTTCTTTACCGAACCATAACCAATAACAACTACCTCATCTAAGGCCTCGGTATCTTCTAACATGATAATTTTAAGATTCCTATTACTCAATAAAGAAACAAGTTGTTCTTTATATCCAATATAAGAAACTATTAATAATTTATCATCTACTGGTTCTGAAACTTTGATCGTAAAGTTCCCATCAAAATCAGTGACACCACCAACTTTACTTCCTTTTACAATTATTGTAGCACCAGGAAGAGGGTTTTCATTTTTATCTACAACAAGCCCAGAAACATTCTGCGTTTGACCCAATAACAGCATTGAGTTAAACAACATAAATGCACTTAATAATTTTTTCATAATTTTAGTTTAGTTAATAGTTAGGTTTTATAATTCCATCTTGATTTATAAAACACTTTTTAGTTTGTATGCCAAATTTAGTGTCAAATCCTAAAAATGAATTTCTTAAATCACTTTTTTTGTTGCTCAAAAAACCGATTTTCTAAATTTTTACGCTTTTATTACCTAGTATTTGTTTTTGGTAGCCAAAATAGAATTCGAAATTTTCTAATTCTTTATTTTACCTCTGCAATTTTTATTTTATCTAAAAAAAGAATAAATTAATAAGAGTAATTCATTTAAAAAGAGATGTAAGGTAAATTTGAATTCATCTTGTTATTTAGGACAAAATGGAAGCAATAAGTGAACAAGAAAAACAGGAAACTTATAAACAAATGCAAATTGGTTAGTCGTTTCTTTGAGAACAAAATTCCCCGTTTTTGGAAGAGAGACAATAAATACTCTAAAAAAAAACTACTTTTAAATAATTTTAAAAGGATTGTGAATTAATTAGGATTTTTTTGAGTATTCAGAAGGTGTGACACCGTGTAGTTTTTTAAACGAGGTAGAAAAATATGACTTAGAACTAATACCTATTTGATACATCACTTCATTAATATTCGCGCCATCATTTTTATTCAATAATTCTGCGGCCCTTTGTAGTCTAAAGTTTCGTAAATAAGCATTGGGAATTTGACCTGTAAGTTGTTTTAGTCGTTTATAAAAATGAGAAGTACTTAAATTCATTTTTGCTGATAATTCTACAACACCAAAATTAGTGTCTGAAATATTTCCCTCTATAACTTCAATAATATCACTTAAAAATGCTTTATCTCGAGTAGATAATTCGATTCCTTTTTTCGGAATTGAACTGTTCTTTTTGAAATGTTCTTTTATTCTAATATGATTTTCGATCAGTTTTTTTATACGTAATTTTAAAACTTTTATAGAGAAAGGCTTGCTTAGGTATTCGTCTGCTCCAAACTCTAAACCTTTAATGATATCTTCGTTAGTACCTAATGCCGTGAGCAGTAATACAGGGATATGACATGTTTCAGTGTTTGATTTAATTTTCTCGCAAAAAGCAAATCCATCCATTTCTGGCATCATAACATCACTAATTACCAGGGTTGGTTCTCTTAATTTTATTTTTTCTAAGCCTTCTAAACCGTTATTTGCTAAGGTAATAGAATATGTTCTCGAAAGTGTACTGGTTAAAAAGTTTTGTACATCTTCTTCGTCTTCAACAATCAATAAATGGTGTTCCTTTAATTCATCATTTAAAGTTTCATTTTTATATTCGGTTGATAATGGTACCCAATCTTTAATAAATGATTTTGTAGTGGTGTTTACTTCAATATTATTATAATCTTCAATGTTGCCAATAGGTATTAAAACTGTAAACCTGGTTTCTTTAAAAGGTTCACTTTTTACAGAAATATCTCCTTCAAATAAATTGATAAGCGATTTACAAAATGCAAGACCTATTCCACCTCCACTTAATTTATTTTCATTATTTCCTAATTGGTAAAATCTTTCGAAAATATTATCCAAATCTTCTGCAGGTATCCCTTTACCATTGTCTATAACATCTATTTGTATCATTTTTGTTCCGTTTTTATGAATGATATCAGATTCGATACTAATGTTTCCGTTGGCAGGTGTATTTTTAAAGGCGTTGGATAGTAAATTGAAAAGGATTCGTTCTACTTTTTCTGTGTCTATTACAATGTATTCATTAGGCGAATTAACTTTGTAAAAGAAATTTATGTTTTTTTCGGTAGCATAATTTTCAAATGCTTCTGTAGTTGGGTATATAAAACCTCCTAAAGTATTCTGACTAAAATTTAAGTCTAAATAACCTTGCTCTGCTTTTCTAAAGGTTATTAATTGATCTACTAAACTAAGTAGCCGTTTGGTATTCTTTTGAATAATAGCTAAATACTTAGTCTTTTCGGAATCTTTATTAATGGAAATTATATGTTCTAACGGTCCTGAAATTAACGTAAGTGGTGTTCTAAATTCATGTGATATATTGGTAAAATATCTAAATTTCCCTTGGTTTATGGTGTCCAATCGTTCTTTGTCGAGTTGTTCATATTTTAAGCGCTGTTTTAGCTTTTCATGCTGAACAAAATAAATAATAATACCAGCACATATTAAAACGGTTAGTAAAACAAAAAGCAAATAACTCCACCAAGTTTGATACCATGGTGGTAAAATTACAACAGCTAAGCTCTTTATTTCGTTGCTCCAAACACCATCACCGTTTGAGGCTTTTACCTGAAACACATAATCGCCCGCAGAAAGATTAGTATAGGTTGCTGTAGTTTTTCCGTTTGGATCTTCAATCCAAGTATCGTAAAACCCCTTTAGTCTGTAAGCTAATTTATTTTTCGATGGCGTAGAGGTGTGTTCTGCTACCAATTGAAAAGCAACAATGTGTTCGTTTTGGCTTATAGAAATGCTTTCTGTTTCTGAAATGGACTTATTTAGAACAACATTATCATCAAGCTTCTCACCAATTTTTATTACTTTATTATTTACAAGTAAAGCCGTGATTATTATTTTTGGAGGCGTGGTGTTTAATTGAATATTTTTAGGTTTAAAAAGTGTTAAACCATTTAATCCTCCAAAATAAAAATAGCCAGATGAACCTTTAAAATATGCACCTTTTCTAAAATTGTTTTGAGCTAAACCATCGTCTCTTACATCGTAAACATTTGTTTTAGTAGTCTCAGTATTAAATTTAACTAATCCCATATCTGTACTAAGCCATAGGTTGGTGTCGTTTTCTGGTAAAATACCATAAATGGCATCATCTGGTAAAATATCGTTTTTCCTGAAATAATCTATTTTAATTGGCGTACCAGTATCATCTAAAGTTATTTTATTTAACCCACCACCAAATGTACCAACCCAAATATTGCCCTTAGGGTCATCATAGAGTGAGAAAACAGTTGAGTAGCTTAATTTCAATCTGTTATTTCCTTCATCAGAAATTTGATTCTCAATATTGATTTTTTCTCCATCAAAAGTTCCATACAGCAAACCTTTATTGGTGCCGAACCATAGTTTTTTATGTTTGTCTATTATTAGGGTCTGAAATACAATTTTATAATCAAAATCTAAAATGCTTTTAACTTCTAATTCAGGATCTGTTTTATTTTTTATGCTAGTCCATGGATTTTCTACTATTGTAATTTGATTACCTGCAAAAAGTAAATGGTTCTCATCTATTTGGTGGATAATATGGTATAATTGTTTAGGAATTATTTTTCCGTTATGTTTAAAATCAACATGTTTAAAATTGTTTTTTAAAGGATTGTAAACCATTATATTTGAATCTGTAGCAAACCAGATATATCCTGCTTTGTCTTCATATATATTTGTTATTATATCAGAGTCTTCTTTTAAACTATTTTGATTTAATACATTTTCAAACTTAATGTTGTTTACGGTTTTATCATTGATTATTTCAGTACTTCTAAATAAGTCTTTATTATATGTGGAGATCCATAATTTACCTTTACTATCTTCCAAAATGGAATTTATTAAATTATCAGAGATGGAGTGTTTGTCAAATGGGTTTTTTGAATAGTTAATAAATTGCTTTTGAGCAATGTCCAATTTATTAATACCTCCTTGCCCTGTTCCAATCCATAAAACATTATAATTGTCTTGATAAAGGGCATTGATAATATTACTGCTCAGTCCATTTTCATTTTTCTGAGTATGTAAATAGTTTAAAAACCTGTCTTCTTTTTCTAGATATTTTAAAAGACCATGTTTTTCTGTTCCAACCCAAACAATATCATTGTTATCTTCAAAAATAGTATTTATTCTTATAGGCGATTTGATATCACCAATATCATATTTACGAATAATTTGTATGCGACTATTTTTAAAACTTGTTTTGAATAAACCATCAAAGGTCCCTATCCAAAGCATGTCTTTTATGTTTTTTATTGTAGAAATATTGTAATTATGAAATTTTTCAAAATCAATTATTTTTTCAATTCTTGAATTAATACCTGTTGATTCCTTACTGAAAAAAGCTTCTTTAAGACCTTTAGAAGTAGCTAAGAGCAGTGCGTTGTTATCCGTAAAACTGAATTGTTTTATAGTAGCTATGTTGGTGTAAGCATCTAAAGAAATATTTGATACTTTAAAAACGCCATTAATAACATCTTCAATATTGCAAGCATATAATTTATTTTCGCCCGAGAACCAAATTGCTCCATTAGGACCAGAGCTAATATGGCTAATGTTTAATTTAGAATCTATAGGTATGGTATGAAATTTTTCAAGCCAGGGCACATATACATTTATTCCTTGTTTGGTACCTATCCATAATAAACCAGAAGGATCATTATATAAATGTGTAATGTAATTACTTGATATGCTCCCGTCGCTTTTGCTTTGCGTGGTATAAGTTGTAAAGTCGTACCCGTCATATTTTATAAGGCCATTAGGAGTGCCAAACCATAATAAACCATAACGGTCTTTGGTTATTGTAATTACCGTATTTTGATTAAACCCTTCTTTATTCGAAAACTTTTCAAAATTTTGAGCGCTTAAAATACATGAACCAGATAAACTAAAACATATGCAAATAATTAATAAAATTGGTTTGATATGTTTTAGAGCTATAGTCATTAAACTAGTTTTTTTTAGTTTTAATTTATTTTTATTAGCAGAATACATCAAAGATAAAAATAGAGATTAATAATTTTTTAAAAAATGATTTTAATTATCCAACTTTTTTTTCAAATCCAGATTAAATAGTAATATATTTTCTATATTCTTTTAACGAATAGCTATTTTAATTACTGCAGCGCTAGCGGGAAGCATTTTGATCTCTATAACATCATCTTTTACCATTCCAATTTTGCATAGTCGAGTCCATTTTTTATCCCAACTTCCATCTTCATTGATTCTCTCTCCACCTATGGTCACATCATCTGAACCTCCCGAGATATCATTATTTTTTCCTCTCAAAAATATAATTTTCGCCGTTTTGGCTTTCACTTTAGTATCTAACTTGATCTGTACAATCTGTTCTTTAGCTTCGTCACCATGTTCTTTATTAATAATGGTTATAGACGTCATCTTATCATCCAACGTTGCGTATACAGCAATATCCGTTGACGGATTGTCAACTGGTAACATCTTCCCCTGGCCACCAAGATCAAAAAGTT
Source organism: Algibacter sp. L1A34 (assembly GCF_009796805.1). Lineage (NCBI taxonomy): Bacteria > Pseudomonadati > Bacteroidota > Flavobacteriia > Flavobacteriales > Flavobacteriaceae > Algibacter > Algibacter sp. L1A34. The sequence goes on from NZ_CP047029.1 coordinate 3,971,271, forward strand.
TCATTCCATAAGCCAGCGGCTTCACTTTGTAACCGTTATCGCCGGTAATAAAGACTGCGTATTGGCAACCCGGGGCTCCGCTGGTATCATCACCGGTGTGAAAATTAATACCCTCGGACTTATGCGCGGCCCACCAATAAAGATAGTCCAAGCCCCATAATGCAGAGGCGTAACTGTCACTCACTCCTTTTAGTCCACTCATATAATAGCTGTTGCTCTCGGTTAAGCGGTACTTGATTTCCGTGCCCTCGATCGCTGTGGCCAAGTTCTCATAAATGGTTTCGTATTTTTTATACGCTAAATGGGATAACATTCTTTCACGCGATTCGACCCCGTCTCTGGGGATGAGCGCTACCCCTTTGGCTCTTTGGGGATTTTCATACGAGCAGCCGAAAGGGTAACTGTGTCGACCAAGTTTAACAAGGGGGCCGGGGATGTTGCCGAATTCACGTACCATATTTTGAGCCAACTCCACAGGGTTGGGGTTCTGATCCGGACCGCAAAACGTCGCTTCGGGATAAACCGCAACAATCGCGTCATGAATGCCTCTCCATTTGGCCGAATAGATGTCCCATTCTTCATAAAAGTAGGGCTCATTGCCGAGGGAGAAAGAGTCTAGAACATCAGCGTATTCTGCACCGATAAATTTGGCTGCTTGAGCGGCATAATCAATATTGTATTTTGCTATTATCGGATCTTCTATTTTCACAAGGCCGTCCTGACGAAAAGGATCTTTTTCGTTATTAAAATTGTCCTTCAGACGAAAAGAATAGATGACCTTTACTCCAGCGGCTCGGGCAAATTCAAACGTATTGGCAAGTTGATCTTCAGTGGGACCAGGATTTTTGTTGTAATCCAAGGTGTTGCCACCAAGACGCAGGCTTTTTATACCTAGTGTTTTTAACATAGCAATGAGCGGCTTGTTATCGGGGCGAAAATAGGCAAGTTCACCTTTTTTAGGTTGCAGCAGCTCTATTTCGTAACTCAAGCCAATTGAGGTCGGTGATATTACATGTCCTGGATTACCAGTTGATACGGATATTGTAACCGGGTCAGTTTGAGCATTTACAATGAAAGATAATAGTACACTACAGATACTAATATAGTTTATTAGTTTTTTCATTGGAACTCGTCTTTTCATAATTTGATGTTTAAATATTTATTCGTTACAACTCGGGTACTCAATTTTATTTTTCCTCTAGCACTTCTAAACCTCTACCTGAATACTTATGAAAGTATGGAAATACTCCATCACCATGATCCATGTATTCATGCGCAGATTTCCAAAAAGACCCATTCCTGTACCCTCTATATTCAGAAGTATATGGCTGCTTACGTATTTTTGCGATAACACTTTTTAATTGCAAACGTGTTTTATATATATCCATTAAACGAACATGCATAAACATAGTATCCCATTTACCATATTCCGCTTTGTGAGCTTCCACAATTATTTTTTCAATTTCTACCAAAGCAAGCTCCATCGCATTTGCAAAATCTTGTGGGTTTAGATTTTTCTCATAAGCTTCCAATGCATCTGCCACAATTTGTAATGCTTTTGCAGAGTACATATGTACTGCTACTTGATATGTAAAATGTGCTTGATAAAAATCCTTTTTATCTTCAGGGATTTCTTCTGATATTTTTAAGGTTGATTTCCATAAACTAGGAAAGAAATCTGCTGTTTCGGCTAGAGGTTCTTTTGTCTGAGCCAGATTATTCATTCTTTTTCTACCTTTTGTACTTTCTATCATTGCATTAATAGTTTTACCTTTGGCAATTCCATCTCCAAAACGTTGCAATGCAGCTTGTATTAGATACTGTAACAAGTGCTCACCTCGAGCTCCTAACCATCTATCTCCTGAAGGCATTTTTTCTCGCATATAAGGAATATTGTAATAGTGTAATCGTAAATCTGTTAACTCTGAAGCTAATTCCTCTCCAAATTCTTTAGCATACCACCCCTTTAAATAATCTTTCATAGATGCTTCAGGAGATTTACTAAGAGCAGGTGTTGCATCCCATAAAAAGTCATTAATTGCATTCACAGATAGTGCTGCTGGACGAATACCACTCACATTAATTACCGCATATTTTGTAGCTCCTTTATCTACATAACGTTTTAATTCTTTATAAAAACGTGCAGGTGGAACTCCTTCTGTAGTACGGTTTTGTGTTAACATCATCATCATTACATGATAGTACAAACCATCTCCTTTCTCCAAATATTTTCCACCACTATCTCTCATAAAACCACGACCATCATCAGCAAACATTTTGGTCACTCCTTCAGGTATTTTTAATAATCCTTTATTGTAAAATGCTCCTTGTTCATTCCAAAGTGCAGCTACTATGGTTGCATCTGGCTGGTATTTTCTAATAATATCTGTTTGTGCTTGCATTGCTTCGGCAATTACTTTTGCTCTTCCTTCCTCCGTTTTTGGAGCCGCAGGATCGCTATGCCAAAAAGCACCATCACTTTCACCTCTAAAACCAATAGTCCAAACAATTTCTTTATCTGCTTGTACTTTTATTGCTTTTTCCCAAGCATCTAACAAAATTTCTTTTTCTGTAATAAACGAAAAAGGAACTTTTTTAGGCCAGTTCATCATATTTAAACCAACAGGTGTAACATGATGATGATTTACAGCAACCCCTCTTCTTTTACATAAATCGTACACATTCGCATCTGGATATTGTGCAGACTCTGGAATAATCATATTTCCTTTGGTTCTTAACAAAGTTTCCAAAATTTTATCCATCCACTCTGATGCAATTACATTTCCTCCTAAAGGATCGCGGTGCATACCATCATGCAACTCTTCATCATTTATAAACCAACCTCTATACTCAAATGTTGGCTTTTTAGATTTGATTTCAAAGTCTGCCTTTACTGCTATTTCCGATTGCTTTTTTGGAATATGGTCTGTAAAAACATACATAGGATTTATCCCTAAAACTTTTTCTGTAAAAGTATAAATAGCATAAATAGTTCCTCTATCATCTGCTCCAGCAGCAACAATGGCAGAGTTATTATTTTTTGATTTTATTTTATCTAAAAAAATATGAAAATGCTCTTTCTCTTTAGGAAGCTTAACGTTTGTTAAATTTTTAATATTTTTTGAAGATCCAAATACAATAACTGGACCATCCCAGTTACTGCTTGAATTGTTATGAAAAATTACAGGTGGGTAACCGAAAACTTTATACCAATCCTTTTCGGCATCTTTTATAGCCTTTTGTATTGGCATTCTTTTATAATCTGCATCAGTAATTACCCAAGGTGTATCACCAGTGATCTTTATGCCATTTACAACTTTTGTTTGTGCATTCATCGCAATAACAAAAGCATATAAAAAAAGTGTTAAAAAGGTTATTTTTCTTGAAAAATTGTTTTTCATAATTTATATATTCATTTTATTCAAACATTCTACTTAACTAAAACTAGTCAACCCAAAATAACTTTTTAAAAGCAGGGATTTTCATATTCTATTTCCCTTCAAGGTTTCTCGTTTTTAGACTACATAATCATAACCACTCTATATTGAAAACCAAACAATTTACACTAAACTGTCTTCATATTGGATAATTATTTTTTAATGATTTTAAACGTTTCTGTTAGTCCATTTTCAGAAACAACTTTTAAAACATAAACTCCAGACGATAGCTCTAAAAGATCAAAGTTAGTCTCATTCCTCGGAAAGCTCTTAACCAACTGTCCACTCATACTATACACCTCTACTTGAGGTACATTTTCTGAAAATGTAAATGTTGATTCTACTAGATCTGAATATACTCGAATAGTGTTATCATTCTCGAAATCTATACTACTATTACTAAGAAACTCACATGAAACAGCGGTAGCGTTAGGGCCTTCAACCTTCATATAGTCAATATTACCTAAACCAGTATCACTTACAGACTCTAATCTTATATCTTTAATTCCTTCTGACAAATCAACAGTAACAGAAGTATTTTCTTCCCAAACTGTCCAATTCCCCGTAGCGTCAAGCGTAATGTTATTTAAAACAGGCTCTCCATTTACCAATAAATTTCCTATCCTATCATTTGGACAGGCATGATTCCATGTAAAGGTATATGAACCGGCATCTCCCAATATTTTCCAATTCAATCCATTACCTGTAGCATCATCAGTATTGGCAAAACCATCTCCTGTGTAACCTGGTTGATTATCATTAATCTCCCCATCAACGGAACAAAAACCAGTCTCGTTTTCTTGTATCATAAAAGAGCTTATAATTTCACTATTATCTCTTATTAATAATTCATTAGAATTGAATTTTTCTCCTGGAATAAAGCAATCGTTACAAATTACATCTGAAAGCAGTACCATATTGTCTGTACCAACTTGTGAATTATCGTCACTCTCGGGGATAATATAACCTAACATAGCCACCCATTCTGTTTTTCCGTCATAAGGCTGATAGATATCTCTATCTGTAAAATCCGGATGTATAAACTCTTTTCTTCCACAAATAGCATAGGGATCTGTAGTCAAATTATAACTACCAGTATCATTGTCTTTTATCAAAAATAAAGGCACCGAGTTTGTAACAGGAAGTGCATAAGTGTATGCTATCGGTTCAGAATCTGTCGTTGGCATAGAATTCGTGAAAATATTTTGATCATCTACACTAGTAATGTAAAGCGGCAACATTTCAGATGCTTCCTTACTAATGTCTACAATACCATATTCTACCTTATCAACTAAATCATACGATTTTTGAATAACTTCATCTTGTTCACCCAAAACCATATAAATACGTTTAAAAAAACCTCTACCAGGCCCAACATCTGTACTATTATTAAAAGCTGTCATAATAGTAATATCCCTTGTGGAATTAGGAACCCCAGAGATACCAATACTACATAGTGATTTTCTAGGTTGCCAACTTTCTCCATAATGCTTATCCAAACCATGAACAGTACTTATGGTTAACGCTGAAGGATTATCCATTCCATTTTCATCTAATAGCGTTGTTTTGGCTACCCAACCTCCTGCATCGGCGATATTAAATCGAGTCGGATAAGCACCTTCAAACTGCTCAAAACTAACCCCGTCAGGCATAGATTTTATAGAGTTTGCAAATACTGAGAGACGCATCATAGCCCAAGGCATAGCAATGTCTCCATAAGTATTAGATCCGAAATTATATCCGTAATAGGTAATCTCTAACACATTATCGCCTATATGACGATATTTGTGATAGAACATTATGTCTCCTCTATTTATACTTGGTTTTACTACTGGTCCCCAGTTAACACAACTATAACTTCGATCACCTTCATCAAACTCTTCTGCAAATAACGGATGATAAAAAGGGTTTTCTGGATCCATAACAGGATCAAAATCTGTACGAACATACATACCAGCCCCATGAACAAATCCATTTGCGTAAGGAATACCATCCATCAATACACTATCATCATGATTTATTTTATCTCTCCATGTTTGAAGGACCACATCATCTACCCAAGGACTCTCACCTCTAGCACCTGCTTGCGGTGGAATTAACTCCCCTGTACCTTCTAAAATCCAAGAATATATTTGTCCTCCTTTACCTATTCTAATAGACCAATCAAGATCATCTGATGTATGATTCAATTGCGTATGAAAAACATCATCTTCATCCCAAGGTTGACCTGGAAACCAATCTGACTCTGTCCAGTTTTCATCTGCAGTAGTTAATGATAAACTACTTGTTCCTTGCGTTGCCGTTGGTGTGATGCCAAAAGCATCAAAAACATTAAAAAAAGAATTTTGCCCTTGTACTTTAGTAGTGGTAATGACAACTAACAAAAACACAAGTTTAACTATCAATATTTTCATAATCATTTATTTGTAGAAAGATCTATATAATCTTACTATACTAAAGCAAATATTTTCCCTTAAAAGAAGGATTTTAATAAATTCAAAGACTTAGAAGTTGTTCAATTGGGATGTTAATTTTAAATTATTTAATCTTTATATTAGATTTAATTGAAGCAATATAAAAATCAATCTCTTCTGCTAAGTAATCAGAATCAGATGAAGGGTTTTCATTTACTGTATAATATTTTCTACCATTAGAATGCCCTGCAAGTGCCCTTCCAAAAAGAATTTTAACTTTCGTATATTTGTTTATGTTTGAAGCATGTTCATTGTTAACTTTAATTGTTCCTTTAAGTGTTTGCCAACCAGGTTTAAAATCTTTTAAATAACAGGGTACTTGCCTTCTTTTAACACCATTTCCATCAATAACAAAAACAATTTTACGTTGCTCTTTTGGCACAGAACTCAAATCAAAACCATCTATTTCTAAATTTACTGAAACATATATTTTCACTTCAAAATCAACAAGTAAAACATCTTCAATTTTCTTACTTTCTAGATCATTTTTAAATTGAAAAGTAACAGATGGAAAACCAGATGTGCTATTTACATTTTTAGTAAACTTAAATGCTTTATGCATATTAACCCCTTCTAAATTAGGTATGAATGGAGTGACAGATATAAAATTAAAATCATCTTTAGACAATTTCTTATCTTGACTTGATATATCTGCTAACTCCATGTTTTTTATACCATTTCCATAATCTAACCATATTTCGGAGCAATTTTGAGCATTTATGGTGTAAGAAAACAACAACGCCAAACTAATTAAATATATTCTTTTCATTATAATATTATATTTTATAATAAAAATGAGGTTATGTTATAATTATAAACAAAACCTCATTTCTTATTTACTCTTTCTTATTTTTTCACAAAACGCTTAACCGTTTTTTGACCATTTTCTGATTCCATATCAATAAGATAAACACCTTTAGAAAAACTACTTATATCTATTTGCTTTACATTAGACTCTTTAACTAGAGAACCTATTGTATTAAAAATTTTAACCGATTCTACATTATCAGATAAAAATATTTTATCCTCTACTGGGTTAGGATAAAACAAAAGTGACTCAGCTTTATTAATATCGTTATTAGTAGATAATACTACACCATTTGCATCTAAGGCAGTATCAGATACTATACTACTAACATAAATAGAAACATCTTCATCTAAAAAGTTAGTACCATCTGTGTAAAACTTTAAACCACTTACTCCATCTAATGCCGTATTACCTAAAAGAAGTGTCGCTTGATCGTACTGGTTTAAATTTGTAGCATCTTGAGTTCTAATTTGAACCTTAAAATCTAACTCTTGCCACCCCGTGTTAAAATCAATTGTAGCACCTAAAGGTCTTGCACTTGTTCTTGTACTAGCTACTCCATCAGAATCTTTTAATTGCAATGTAAACTTCATGTCAGATCCATTATTAGTCATAGCAGACAAATCTACTCCTGTACTACCATCTGGATCTGCAACTATGTATAGAGTAACCTTTACATTAATATCAATTGTAGCAGTAACTGCAGTATCGTCTAAATTCCCATTAAGCTGAACTGTAAAGCTTGGGAATCCTGAAGTTGCAACTGTACTAGCTTTCACATATTTAAATGCTGTCTGGTTTGCAGCACCTGTAGGTAGAGGAACCGCAGGCGAGTCTGAAGTGTAATCATAAAATAGAGTAGATCCTGATGC